>CAYPTJ010000001.1:0-2632 GCA_964413845.1 uncultured Candidatus Saccharibacteria bacterium
AGAAAATATCGTCCACAAAAATTTGCAGAGTTGGTTGGTTTAGAAAGTGTCCGGAAAACACTTCTTTCCCAAATAAAAGATAAAAAAGTTGCCCACGCTTATCTTTTTTCTGGTCCTCGGGGAACGGGTAAGACGACCACCGCAAGGATTTTGGCGAAGGCGATCAACTGTCCAGAGATAAAAGCTGGCGAGCCGTGTGGGAATTGCGGGGTTTGCAAGCAGGTTGAGGAAGGACGCTATCTTGACCTTATTGAGATTGACGCCGCTTCCCACCGAGGGATTGATGATGTGCGGGCGCTTCGTGAAAGGATCAAACTTGCTCCTTCTGTTGGTCAATATAAAATCTACATCATCGATGAGGCTCATATGCTTACTCCCGAGGCTTTTAACGCTCTTCTTAAGACATTGGAGGAACCACCTGCCCATGTAATTTTTATCCTTTGCACCACTGAGTCTTATAAGCTTCCGGAAACAATTCGTTCACGTTGCCAGCGGTTCAACTTTGAACGCGCCTCGGTGAAGCATATCGTTGGGAGATTAGCAGATATCTGCAAGAAGGAGGAGGTTCAATTGGATGAGGGGGAGTTGGTTGAAATCGCCAAAGCTTCCGGTGGCGGCTTTCGTGACGCGGAAACCCTTTTGGAGCAAGTGATTACTGGTGGGGAGAAGGTAAGTGATCTTGTTGGCCGCGCAACGCCTGAAAACTTAGAGGAGTTCTTTGACTTTCTCATTGCGGGGGATACTGCCACTGCCTTGATTTATGTGAATGATCTTTATGATAAAGGGGTGAGTATGGAAAGTTTTAACCAAAAGGTTTTGGAGTATCTCCGTGATCTACTTCTCATTAAAGTAGGGGTGGGGGAGAGTTTGGTTGAGGTAGGTAAAGAACGCTTCACTAAAATGCAAACGCAAGCAACTTCTCTTCCCCCCCAACAGCTTAGTAATATGATTAATAAATTTACTCAATCATATGAAAATCTAGCCCAGAGCTCAATCCCTACCTTACCTCTGGAAGTGGCGGTGGTGGGGGTTGTAGGGGCAACAGTAGAGGAGGGTGCCAAAGCACAAAATGAGAGTGATCAGCAGTTGGGAGATACAAAGCCCCTATCTGCGGAAGTTGCCAAACCGGATGATCAATGGCAAGAGTTGAAACAGCGGGTCAAACCTTTAAACCACAGCGTTGCGGCACTTCTTCGTTCTTGTGAACCAGGTAAAGTTAACGGGCGAAAATTTGTGATTCATGCTTTTTATCCTTTCCACAAAGAAAGGCTTGAGGAGCCAAAGAATCGGGCGATTTTGGAGGAGATGGTGGAAGCGGTGTATGGGAAGAAGTTGAAGCTGCAAGTGGTGCTTGGGAAAGAAGTGGGGTCAGGCGAATGAGAATTCCCAGAGCAATTAAAAATCTAATTGAAGCTTTCGAACGTTTGCCTGGTATTGGATCAAAAACAGCAGCGCGGCTCACCTTTTATCTTCTTCACGTGCCAGAAGATGAGCGGCAGCTGTTTGGTCAAGCAGTGCTGGGGCTTGGGCAGGGGACAGAGATTTGCGAACGGTGTTTCAACATCGCCGATCCTTCGACAAGCTCAGGACGGGTGGGTTTGTGCGAGATCTGTGCTGATAAAACCCGGGATCAATTGGTGATCTGTGTCGTTGAGGATCCGTTGGATCTGATGGCGATTGAAAAAACAGGTAGATACAAAGGTCTTTATCATGTCCTTCATGGAGCAATTGCCCCTTTAGAGCATATCGGGCCGGAGAATTTAAAGATTGAGGAGCTGATAAAGAGAGTCAGGAGTCAGGAGCCAGGAGTCAGGGAGATTATCTTAGCGACGAATCCTTCACTTGAGGGGGAGGCAACGGCGATGTATATTAAACAGTTAATCAGTAAACAGTTAACAGTAAACAGTAGGCCGATTAAGATCACAAGAATCGCCAGAGGAGTTCCAACTGGAGGCGATTTGGAGTACGCTGATGAGGTAACCCTCACTAAAGCACTTGAGGGAAGGCAGGAGTATTAATGCGTCGATTTCGCGGCAGATCCTGGATTTTGCTTATCTTCAGTTTGTTAGTTAATATTCTTTTTAGAGGATGCGGCAATTTTTGAAACAGTTAATTGGTGTAAGGATCAACCCTGTCATTCGTGTTCTTGTTGCTTCCGATATTCTTATCTTTTCTGCTTTTGGACTCCTGGGACCGGTTTTCGCAATCTTTTTGCTTGAAAATATTCAGGGGGGATCGGCGAAGGTTGCGGGATTTGCGGCGATGGTTTGGCTTTTAACACGAGCGATCTTTGCGATCCCGATCTCACTTTTAATTGACCACTGGAGCGGAGAGCGCGACGATTTTTGGTTTGTTTTTTGGGGGTCGCTGGGGATCTCTTTTGTCCCGATCGCCTATCTTTTTGCCTCCCTTCCAATCCATGTTTATCTGATCCAAGCGTTTTACGGATTTTGTCATGCGGCGGTTTTTCCGTCCTGGTATGCCATCTATACCCGCCATATCGACCGGCATAAGGAGGGAGAGGAGTGGGCGGCTTATATTTCCACAACAGATCTTGGGGCTGCCACTGCTGTAGCTGCCGGGGGAGTGATTGCGGTAACGCTGGGTTTTAAGGTTCTTTTTATCCTCGCTT
>CAYPTJ010000002.1:0-14446 GCA_964413845.1 uncultured Candidatus Saccharibacteria bacterium
CTCACGAGGTAAAATGGTTCTGTGCAGGAAAATCTGGAGATTTGCAGGTAACAGTGGGCAAAATAAGACGTTTCGCTTCGCTCCACAATCTTCTTTTCTCGCTTCGCTTGAAAATAGGGACCTCGGTCACCTTAGGGTGCCCGTGCTGGCTGGGAGGCTAGGATTCGAACCTAGATTAACGGGTTCAGAGCCCGGTGTGTTACCGTTACACTACCTCCCATCAAGGATGGAGTGCTAGCGATTTGTAAATCGCGTCCACTACCTCCCAAAGTGGTAGGTAAATTTTAACACATTTTCCCCATACGAACTACCGTTTTCGATTCTACCCATCTTTTCCTAACAGCTATAAGTTAGTTGACAAAGTCCTACTAAATTGGTAGGAATTATCTTGGCATGGCAAAACTGCTTAGCTCGCGTGCTGACTATGGGCTTCTGGTAATGATGGAGCTGGCGAGAAATCGTGACCAAAACCCTGTTTCTCTCTCCAGGGTTGCTTCCTCCTGTCATCTTCCCTTTTCCTACCTTGAGCAGCTGATGATTGCTTTAAAAAAAGCTCGTTTGGTAGTGGCAAGACGCGGAAAGGAAGGTGGTTACCTTCTCGCCCGCCGTCCGGATCTGATCAGCATCACCGAGATTCTGGAGGCTCTTGAAGGGCCAATCCAGATAGTTAGTTGTCAGAGCCCAAAGCAATGCCCGTTGAATTCTTCCTGTGAGATGTGTAGCTTTTGGCTTGATTTCCAACGCAAAGTTCATAGAGATTTAAGGGAAACAACTCTTTCTGACCTTCTTACTAAGGATTACCGCCTCAGTCCTGTTTATGCACGCTAAATCACTTACAATCGAGCGTTTATCCGTTGCCATTGAGAAGAAAGAAGTCATAAAAGACCTTAGTCTCACCATTAGGAAAGGGGAACTGCGTCTGCTGATGGGTCCGAATGCAGCGGGAAAATCAACCTTGGCGTATGCTTTGGCTGGGCATCCAAACTATCGCGTTACTTCAGGGGAAATTAAAATTGGTTCGCAGAAGTTAAATGATCTTCCTACAGAAGAAAGAGCTCGCCTGGGCTTCTTTCTTGCCTTTCAATATCCCGTTGGGATAGAGGGAATTTCCCTTTTTGATCTCCTGCGGGAAACAGCGCGGGTGCAGGGATGGTCAGGAACGGCGCGGGAGCTTTTAGGTTTAGGTGGGAGGTTAGCTCGTGCGGTTGGGTTGGAGAATAAGATCCTTGGGAAGGAATTGAACTTTGAACTCTCTGGGGGTGAGAAGAAGAGAACGGAGATTCTCCAAGCCCTTGCGCTGCAACCGGTGTTCGCCGTTTTTGATGAGAGTGATTCTGGATTAGACGTTGACGGGCTAAAGCTTTTCGGAGAGGCAGTTGGCGGTTTGATTAAAGGCGGAACTGGAGTTCTGGTGATCAGCCACTATCCGAGGATCCTCAAGTATCTAAAGCCAGATTTTGTTCATGTAATGGTTGGAGGTAAGATCGTTGAGTCTGGAGGAGTAAGCTTAGCTAAAAAGATTGAAAAAGGGGGTTATGAAAGCTATGGCCAGAAAGAAAGTTAAAGGTAAGCCGAATCAGCGCTCCTTCCGGATCAAACAAGGTCTTGACACCGATACTGTGAAAACGATCTCCGCTATCAAGAGTGAACCCCGGTGGATGCGGGAGTTTCGTCTTCGAGCTTTGAGGATTTTTGAGAGAAAACCGCTTCCAACCTGGGGGGCAGATCTTTCACCCCTTAAACTTGATAAGATCTGCTACTATGTCCGTCCGACTGACCGATCAGCACGCCGCTGGGAAGATCTTCCCTCTGAAATTAGAGAGACCTATACAAAGCTTGGTATTCCCAAGGCGGAGCAGCAGTATTTGGCAGGAGTTTCCGCTCAGTATGAAAGTGAGGTGGTCTACGGTTCATTGAGGGAGGAGTTAGCGAAACAGGGAGTTATCTTTCTTAGTATGGATGAGGCGCTGCAAAAGTATCCAGAGATCATCAAGGAGTACTTTGGGACGGTTGTCGCCCCAGACGATAATAAGTTTGCCGCCCTCAACTCCGCCGTTTGGAGTGGGGGGTCCTTTATCTACATTCCCCCAAAAGTTAAGGTAAGCCTCCCTCTCCATGCTTTTTTTGCGATTGAGAGCGCAAGGTTTGGCCAGTTTGAGCGAACACTAATTATTGCTGACAAGGATTCGTTTGTTCACTATGTTGAGGGCTGTACTGCGCCGATCTATTCCGAAAATTCTCTACATGCAGCGGTGGTTGAGGTGATTGTTAAAGAAGGTGCGCGGGTTCGTTACTCAACCGCCCAAAACTGGAGCAGGAACGTTTATAACCTGACCACCAAACGTGCCTTTGTTGAAGAGGAAGGGGTGATCGAGTGGGTTTCGGGGTCTTTGGGAAGTCGCGTGACAATGCTCTATCCTTCAAGCTGCCTTCGAGGAAAGGGAGCAAGAGCAGACCATCTTCTTTTGTCATTGGCGGGGGAGGGGCAGGTTTTGGATACTGGGGCGAAGGTTTTTCACTTGGCACCCCAGACTTCTTCGCGGGTTTTGGCGAAGAGCATTAGCCGGGGTGGGGGAAAGAATGTTTTCCGTGGTCTTCTTCAGGTAGCAGAGAAAGCAAAAGAAGCCAAAGGTAACATGCGCTGCAATGCCCTTCTTCTGGATGAAACTTCTCAGGCGGAGACTTTTCCCAGTCTAAAGATTAAGGGGAAGGATGTTGCCGTGGGACATGAGGCGACGGTGGGAAAAGTGGGGGAGGAGCAGCTTTTTTATCTTAGGAGTCGGGGGTTGGATGAGGAGGAGGCGACAGGTTTGATCGTTAATGGCTTCATTGAACCGATCATCAAAGAGTTCCCTTTGGAGTTTGCAGTTGAGATTAACCAGCTAATTCAGTTAAAAATGAAGGGAGCAACCGGATGATAGATACTCAAGCGATTAGGAGGGATTTTCCGATTCTCTCCCGCCAGATTAATGGAAAACCCTTGGTTTATCTGGATAATGCCGCTACCTCTCAAAAGCCCAAGCAAGTGATCAAGGCCGTCTCTGAGTATTACCGTCGTCACAACGCCAACGTCCATCGCGGGATTCATACCTTGGCTGAGGAAGCGACTAATTCCTACGAAGAGGCGAGAAAAAAGGTGGCACGTTTTATTAACGCCAGAAGTGAACGGGAGGTAGTTTTTGTTAGAAACGCTACCGAAGCGATCAATTTAGTAGCCTACGCCTGGGGGAAAAGAAATTTGAAGCAAGGAGACGAGATTCTTACAACCGTGATGGAACATCACTCCAATCTTGTTCCCTGGCAGATCGTTGCTCGTGAAACCAGATCTACCCTGAAGTTCCTGGATATCGATGAGGATGGGTTTTTGAAACTAGACGATTTGGAGAAGCTACTCACACCAAAAACAAAGCTCGTTGCCGTAACTTGGGTTTCCAATGTTTTAGGAACGATTAACCCTGTAAGGGAAATCACTAAAGCGGCTCATGCCAAAGGAGCTTTAGTTTTAGTGGATGGGGCGCAACGTGCTCCGCATGTGCCGATTGATGTCCAGCGGGAGGGCTTCGATTTCCTCGCCTTTACTGGTCACAAGATGCTTGCTCCGATGGGGATCGGGGTCTTATGGGTGCGGCAGAAAATCTTAGAAGAGATGGACCCATTTCTATCTGGGGGAGACGCAATAAAAGAGGTTACTCTTGAGGAGACAATCTTCAACGATCTTCCCTGGAAGTTTGAGGCAGGGACACCGAATGTAGGGGGAGTGGTTGGTCTTGGAGCGGCGGTTGATTATCTCTCTAAGATCGGGATGAAGAATATAAGGACTCATAGCGAACAGCTTACTGCTTACGGGTTGAAACGATTAAATCAGGTTAAAAGCTTAAAAATCTATGGTCCCTCAGATTCCAATGATCGGGGATCAGTATTTTCCTTTACTATTGATGGTATCCATCCTCATGATCTGGCAACCGCTCTTGATCAGGAGGGAATTGCCATTCGCTCTGGTCACCACTGCGCGATGCCTCTTCACACGCGCCTTGGTGTAACCGCTACCGCCAGAGCAAGTTTTTACCTTTATAACACTGAGGAGGAGATTGATCGGTTGGTGGAGGGGATTGAAAAGGCAAAAAAGATCTTTAGAAGATAGATGGATATTTACCGCGAGGAGATTCTTGACCACTACCGAAACCCAAGGAACAAAGGGGAACTTAAAGGGGCTAATAAGAAGGCAAGAAAAGATAGCCCGTTGTGTGCCGAGGCGGATTGGGTGGAAATCTTTCTCAGTGTTGAAGAGGGTAGAATAAAGGATATTAAGTTCCAGGGTAAGGGATGCGTGATCAGCATGGCTGCTACCTCAATGTTGACGGAAAGAGTAAAAGGAAAGTCCTTAACGGACGTTGCGGCGATAAGCGAGGACGAGATTCGTGCAGATTTTGGTGGAGCCCTTAGCACCTCGAGGGAAACCTGCGCCTTTCTGTCGCTTTGGACACTTCGCTCGGCTTTAGGTTTAAAAATAGATGAAAATAAAACAAATCAAAATTGACCGTGAACGCTGTATCGGCTGCGGGAGTTGTACTATCCTGATGCCAGATGTTTTTTCCCTTGACACCGCTGGGGGAAAGGCAAAAGTAAAAGAGGGTTGGGAGAAGGTTTCTGCGGAGGATCTTCACCGCGCCCGCGATGCTTGTCCTGTTCAAGCAATCACTCTGGAAGAAAAATGATGGGTGGTAAGATGGGTGGTAAAAGGAGGAAAATGCAGTGAAATTTTTGATTTTCGGAGGGACCGGAAAAATCGGTTCCGCGATTGCTTGGGATTTGGCAAAGGATAGAGAAATTGAAAGCGTGGGGATTGTGGGGAGGCATCAGGCGGCCCTTGCGAAGACAAAAAGATGGGTCGGGAGTGACAAAGTAGTGGCACACGTCCTTGACATCTCCGACGAAGAGGGGACAAAGAAGCTAATGGCGCGATACGATGTTGGGGTGATCGCGTTGCCGGACAGAAGAACAAGCTATAAGGTTGTTGAGGCGGCGATTGGGACCGGGTTGAATATTGTCGATATTTTGGAAGAGTACCATCGAAGACCAGATCCTTACGAGACTGAAGGATTGAAAGTCCCAGAGGGAATGACCATTGAAGAGTATGGGAAGTGGCTTCATAAGAGGGCAGTTGCGAATAATGTTCTGTTGATTGATGGAATCGGTTTTGCTCCTGGTTTGAGCAACATCACTGTTGGTGAGGGCATCAGGAAATTTGGGAAGGTGGAGACGGCTGTTGCACGAGTTGGGGGGATTCCCACGAGGGAGGCAGCCGCGAAGCATCCGTTGGGTTATATAGTCACCTGGGCGTTTGCCCATGTCTTGCGGGAGTATATGGTTGCAGTTATGGTAATAAAGAATGGGAAACCGGTGGAGGTAGAAGCAATGTCTGATTACGAGCGGTTCCGATTCACGCAGTTAGGTAGGGACGAAGAGTTGGAGTGTTTCGTTACCCCAGGGATGCCAAGCTTTCTCTCCACCAGGCCGCAGCTCAAGGACTTTAGCGAGAAAACTATCAGGTGGCCAGGTCATTGGCAGGGAATACAGACTCTGAAGGGGTGTGGATTACTTGATCTTACACCCGTGAAATTCGGAGGAATGAAGGTGGTGCCAAGGGAATTTTTGGTGTCCGTTTTGGAGCCGCAACTCTATCCTTCAGAGGGTGACACTGACGTGTGTGTTATGTGGAATACAGTTACCGGAACAAAAGATGGTAGGAGGATGCATGTCGATTATTATATGTGGGAGGAGGCAGACACGAGAACTGGGATTTCGGCGATGGCGCGGGTGACCGGTTTTTCCGCTGCTATCGCCGCTAGGTTCCTGGCGGAAGGAAAGATAAAAGGTAAGGGTTTGGTGCCACCCGAGGATTGTATCGGAGAAGAAGTCTATGAGGAGTTTATGAAGGAGTTGAAGAAACGAGATATCACTATCCTTGAAGTCCTCGCGGCGGGTTAGTGGTAGAATAGAGGGGGAAAAGAGGTTAAGCCGCCATCGTCTAGGGGCTAGGACATAGCGTTCTCAACGCTAAAACACCGGTTCGACTCCGGTTGGCGGCACCATGAAGTAGAGCGAAGCACACTTCATGGTAGCCCCGTACCGAGCGTTGCTCTGGTACTGGGGCACCAACGGTGTTGCTTGACAACGACGGTTTTTTTTGGTAAATTAATCCCATAAGCCCCAAGATCTCCTCCCCGAGAGACGGGGGATTTTCATTTTGTCAAAAATGACTGAAGAAAAAATTTTTGTAACCCAAGAGGGTTTGGAAAATTTAAAAGAAGAGTACGATAACCTTGTAAATGTCCGGCGCAAAGAGGTAGCGGAGAAGTTGCAGAAAGCGCGTGAATTTGGGGATGTTAGCGAAAATGCGGCTTACGATGCAGCTCGAACCGAGCAGTCTTTTATCGAAGGTCGTATTGAGGAATTGGATGAGCTTCTCAAAAAAGTAGAAGTGGTTGAAGGTGCTAAAACCGGGATTATCGCTATTGGTTCACGGGTTAAGGTTCATCTTGATGGTAATGAACATGAGTTTTATATCGTTGGGACTACTGAGGCTGATCCAGGTAACGGGAGAATTTCCCATAAGTCACCCTTGGGGCAATCCCTTCTGGGAAAGAAAGTAGGGGATAAGGTTGAGGTTGAAGCACCGGTGGGAAAACTCGTTTATCACATTCTCGAGATTAAGTAGCGATCAGCCCTCAGCAATTAGTGACCAGAGCGCACTTATCGCTCTATTCCCAACTGAACGCTAGACAACTGTAAACTGTTCACTGGACGAGATAATTATCTCTAATCACGTTGTACGTGATAAACTGTTCACTGTATAATGCCCAGACCAATTGAGGAGCTAAGGAAGGAACGGTTGAAAAAGCTTGAAAAGATAAGGAAATTGGGTGTTAATCCTTACCCTTCTTCTTACGACCGAGGCCATCTGATTGCAAAGGTGCGTAAGTTAAAGCTCGGGAGCAAGGTTTCTGTTTCTGGTCGGATCATTTCCCTTCGCTGCCACGGAGCAATTACTTTTGCTGACCTTCGTGATGAGACAGCTAAAATCCAACTCCTCTTTCTGGGAGATAAACTTCCGGCCACCAACCTCCAACTGCTAACTCTTCTTGATATTGGTGATTTCCTTGGTGCTTCTGGAAAAACCTTCAAAACCAAAGCGGGGGAGCTGACAGTTGAGGTTTCTGATTTTACCCTTCTTGCTAAATCACTTCGACCCCTCCCTTCCAAATGGCACGGTTTGAAAGATGTAGAAGAGCGTTATCGTAAACGTTACCTTGATCTAATCCTTAATCCAGAAATTAGAGAGCGGTTTAACGTTGTTTTCAAGATTGTGGGGAGTATGCGTCAATTCCTTCTTAGCGAAGGTTACACCGAGGTGTTGACCCCATCGCTTCAACCGTTGTATGGTGGGACTTTGGCTCGGCCGTTTATTACCCGCTTTAACGCTCTGGATGCTGATTTTTACCTTCGGATCTCAAACGAGATGTATTTAAAGCGGCTGATCGTTGGGGGGTACGAAAAGGTCTTTGAATTCTCGGTTGATTTTAGAAATGAAGGAATTGATACTACCCATAACCCTGAGTTTCTGCAGATGGAGACGATGTGGGCTTATGCTGACTATAAGGATAATATGGAGCTGGCAGAGCGGATGTTTGCGGCAATCGCCAAGAATGTTTTAGGAACAACAAAAATCACTTACCAGGGCAAGAAGATCAATCTTAATCCTCCGTGGAGGAGGATACCAATGGTTAAAGCTGTTGAGAAGGAAACAAAGGTAGATTGGACTAAGGTTGAGGATTTGAAGGATGCAAAAGCGGCGGCACAAAAATTGGGAGTAGATGTTAGAGGAAAAAATCTTAAAGGTCAGATCCTCGAGGAGATTTTTGACACTTTAGTGAGACCAACGATTATTCAACCTACCCTTATCTGTAACTATCCTCGAGATATCATGCCCCTTGCTAAGACGGTTGAGGATGATCTTGAATATACAGAAAATTTTGAAATCTTTATTGCCGGGATGGAATTTGGGTTAAGCTATTCCGAAGGAAACGATCCTCTACTTCTTAGGGAGAATTTTGAAGCCCAAGCAAAACTTAGGAGGGAAGGACAGTTGGAAACCCATCCTATCGACGAAGGTTTTCTGGAGGCGCTCGAGTACGGTATGCCCCCAACATCCGGATTAGGGGTGGGGATGGAGCGTCTTTTAATGCTTTTGACAAATACTTCCTCAATTAGGGAGGTGATGTTTTTCCCAGCCTTGCGGCCAAAGTAATTTATGGTGAGCTTGTCGAACCATGCTTGATCAAAAATTCGTAACTGAAAACTTAAAGGAGATAAAGAAGGTTGTTGAGGCACGAGGGATGAAGGTAGAGGTTGATAAGATCGACCGCCTTGCCAAAGCCCGCTCTGTCCTTTTGTTGAGGGTAGAGGAGCTAAGGGCGGAGAGGAATAAACTTAGCAAGAGCAAACCTTCGGAAGAAACGCTTAAACGTGCTGCCGCTATCAAAAATGAACTCAAAAATCTTGATCCCCAATTAAAGAATTTAGAGAATCAGCTTCAAGAGCTTTTGTGGGAAGTTCCCAATCTCCTTCATCCGAAAGTTCCTATCAGGAGTGGGGAAGAAGCGAACAAGGTTTTGAAAATTGTCGGGAAGCCTACAAAATTTGCCTTCAAAGCGCTGGATCACGAAGAGCTTTCACGAAAACTCGATCTTATTGATTTTGACGCGGGGGCAAAAGTTGCGGGTACAAAGTTTTACTACCTAAAAAAAGAGGCTGCACTTCTGGAGTTTGCCTTGGTTAAATATGCTTTCGATCTTCTTCTTGCTGAGGGTTTTACTCCCTTCGTTACTCCGGATCTCGCGCGGCCAAGGATTATCGATGGTGTTGGTTTCAACCCTCGTGGTCCTCAATCTGATATCTATCTTCTTGAGGGCGGGGAGCTTGGACTAATTGGAACGGCGGAGATAACCTTGGGTGGTTATCACGCCGATGAGGTTCTTGACTCCGAGAAGCTTCCAATAAAGTATGCGGGCTTCTCCCACTGTTTCCGCCGGGAGGCAGGCGCTTACGGGAAGTACGCAAAGGGGATCTATCGGGTTCATCAGTTCTCAAAGGTGGAGATGTTTGTCTTTTGCCAACCTGAGGAGTCCCAGATGATGCACGATTACCTCCTTAAGCTCGAGGAGAAGCTTTTTAAAGGACTAAAGATTCCTTATCGGGTGATTGATACTTGCTCAGGAGAGTTAGGGGCTTCAGCTTACCGGAAGTTCGACCTTGAGGCTTGGATGCCAGGTCGCGTCAAACGCGATGGGACTTATGGAGAATGGGGAGAGGTTACCTCAACCTCCAACACCACCGATTACCAGGCTCGGCGGCTGAATATCAGATACCGTGATAAAGCTGGCCAACTTAAATTTGTCCATACCCTAAACGGGACTGCGATTGCTACTTCGCGGGCACTGATTGCAATTTTGGAGAACTATCAACAGAAAGACGGCTCGGTTAAGATCCCCGTGGTCCTTCAATCGTATGTGGGGAAGAAGCTCATCAAAGCCTAAACTCATCTACTCGACAACCTCGCCCCTTTCTGGAAAGATAAACGTTTGGCAGCAAGGGGAAGAAAGGATTCTGGAGGTTGGTGGTTACACCCAATCAGTGAATTTAGCGGC
This sequence comes from uncultured Candidatus Saccharibacteria bacterium, assembly GCA_964413845.1. Lineage (GTDB taxonomy): Bacteria > Patescibacteriota > WWE3 > 9FT-COMBO-53-11 > 9FT-COMBO-53-11 > CAYPTJ01. The sequence continues at coordinate 9,708 of CAYPTJ010000002.1, forward strand.
TAAGGATTTTAAAAACCGTGTTTGGGGGCGGATGGTGAAGGAGTTGGCGCGAAGGATTGATAATCCCCAAAGCGCCTTGATTTTGGGGCTTGGGGGAGGAACAGTCGCCCATCTTTTATCCAAAACGTTTTCGGGAATCGCAATTGATGGGGTTGAACTTGACCCAGTTGTGGTTGGGGTGGGGGAGAGGTACTTTAGGTTTGGTGAGATTCCTAATCTTAAAGTGATTGTTGCTGATGCCTATGAATTAGTTAAGAATCCCAAAAAATACCCGCTTCGTGCAGATACTTATTCCACGATTATTGTTGATCTTTTTCTGGGCGGGGGGTGGTCAAAGCAGCTTGAAGAGATTGAATTTCACCAATCGGTAAGGAACCTTCTTGCTAAAGAAGGAGTAGTGGTTTTCAATCGTGTTTCCGGTTTTGATCGGAAGCAGTTCCACACAACCCTTTCTAAAATTTTTGCTAAGATTGAGGTGGTTGAAGTTGGTTATAAGAGTCTTCCTTTTGGGAATACTTTGTATCTGTGTCAATGAATTTCCTTATCATTTTTGCTGCCCGTTACTTAATCTATCTTTCCCTTCTTTCCATTCCTTATCTTTGGGTAAGGCGGGAGCGGCATGATCTAATACGGATCGTTGTTTCGGTGGTTGTGGCGTTTGCAATTTCGGAGGGATTAAACTTTCTTTTTCCTGTTCCGCGTCCCTTTGTCGCCCAAAACTTTACTCCTTTGGTTGGTGTATCTTTGAGTGAGTATTACGCTTCTTTTCCCTCCGGCCATGCCACATTTTTGACGGCTTTAGGAATGGCGATCTTCTTCACCGAAAAATTACCGGGAGTATTGATTTTGATCCTTGGGATCTTGGTGGGAATAGGAAGAGTTGTTGCCGGAGTCCATTACCCAATTGATATCTTGGGTGGCTTTTTAATTGGGGTTGCCGTTGCTGCTTTAGTCAAATTTCTCCACGACCGCTACCCATTTTGGTAGGCTAAACGTGGCGGTCGGCGACTTTTGAGGCACCGTATGCTTCGGGTTTCGTTTTCACTTGGTAACCGTTTCCTTGAATCATTGCCACCACCTCGGCGATCATCTCCCGTGTTGGCCCTCCGTTTCCGATATCGACGTGGATCTCAAGGTCAAACTGGAGAAGCTCCGGCTTTTCTTTAAGCAGGTAGAGGAACTCATTGGCAAACTCCAAGGAAGCGACCGCCTCTTCATAGATTTTCTCTCTGAGGCTGTAAGGTTTTTCACGCTGAAACTTCTTCCAGAAATAAACCCCCCCTCCACCAACCCGATGAATGATTAGGGCGGTGACAAATTCAGTCACTTTACTTCCTCTTGTTTGGGAATCGGTGCCAATGATAATCCGATAACGATAGTCGGGCTTGGCGTGGGCGAAATCAGCAATCTTTTGAATAACCTTAGGTAGGGCGAGTATCCCGTGGGTTGGGCTGTGGAAAGTTTCTACCAATTTAACTTTTATCTGCTGCATGTCACTTTAGATTATATACCTAACCTTTAATGTTGCCAATAGGGACAAAGCTTGCAACTTTCGAGCGAAGCGAGAAAGCGGAGGATGCGGAGCAGACTCGTACGTTTTTGGAGAGTCTCATTTGGTGAACTGTCTCAACCCACTTTAGAAATATCTCCATATTTGGCAAAAGTTTGTTAGAATCTGGGTGGCTGAAAGCTCTAGAGATAGTTTTGTGAAGCTTCGCATAGCACGAAAGAGTGCTGGTGGTTCACGAAAACAATTCGTATAAAACGAGTTAGCAGAAATTCGGGGGCTCGCCTTTACGAAAAGAAAATTTTTAAAGAAGATTAAACTAATTAAATCATGATGAAATCAAAAATTTTAATTTATGGAATTTTAGTATTAGCGATTATTGGGATTATTGTTTTTGTGAGTATTTACCTTCAGCCTACCGAACCAACTTTACTAAAAATAGAAGCGAATCCGACAAAGGGATTTTATTGGCCGTACTATCTTTACATACCCGGTCGTGTTTGGACCGAAGCGGATGGGAAAACCTACCTTTTGGTTGAGCCGAACAATTCTCCCGAGCCGAGTGATGATCAATCTGTTCATGACGAATGGGCAAGAAAAAGAATCGAGTCAATAGGAGCAGAGATGGCAGAGGATCTAGGAGTTACTGTATTGATTCCAACCTTTCCTCGCCCTAAAACACCTGAGTTCTCTGCTATAGGAATTGATAATGAAACTTGGACATACTCGCTTGTCACGCAGGCTCTCACCAGGGACACTCTTTTGACGGAAATAGACGGATTAGAACGGCTAGACCTTCAGCTAATAGCCATGATAGACGATGCCAGAGAGCGACTATCACAGAAGCGCATCAACATAGCGGATAAGGTGTTTATGATGGGATTTTCGACTTCTGGTTATTTTACCAACAGGTTTACGCTCCTGCACCCCGAAAGGGTCCGTGCCGCTGCAGCAGGTGGTACAGTTGGCTGGGATGCGGTTCCCTTGAAGGAATGGAATGGGATAAAACTAAGATACCCTGTTGGAATGCGGGATTCAGAAAGCCTCGTTGGTAAAGAATTTGACCTCGAGACGTTCAGGACGATCCCCCTTTACATTTATGCCGGAGACCAAGATACAAATGATTCGGTACCGCATGTAGACATGTATGAAGCAGAAGATGCACGGTTGATTTTACAGAATTTTGGAGAATCAATAATAGGACGCTGGCAATTTAGAAAAAAAATGTATGGATCGGTAGGGAGTAAAGCCCGTTTTGTTTTGTATCCGGGGGTTGGTCATGAAATGACAGATGAGATGTTGAGCGATGTGAAGGCTTTCTTTTCAGAACAAATGGCCCGCTCTTCCGAATAAGGCGTTTTCAAAGAAATTTTCGTGAATAAACATTTTTCAACGCCGCCCCCGAACTCTTCGGCAAACTTCGTTTACCTTGCCTTGACTTCGTCTCGGTCTGCTAACGGCGGATAAAAGGGAAATCAGAGATTTCCCCAAATTGCCTTCGGCAACTTCTTTTATCCGCAAGACGTTAGATGACGGCACAAAAAATTTTATAAAAAACTGCTAATAATCCCATCTCAATCAAACAAACCCGGAGGGTTTGTTTGTAGTGTTTGTAGTATATCTCCATATTTGGCGAAAGTTTGTTAGAATTTGGGTGGCTGAATGCTCTAGAGTAGTTAACTTTGTATATATTATGACACCAAAAATTATTTTCAAATACTCGCCGGTTTACGACCAAAATTGGAAAGAATGGATTAAAATTTACAAAAGAAAAACCGGCAAATACCCCACCACAAATCAAATTCTAAGCTACATAAAAAAGGTAGAAAAGCTTTGGAGAAAAGACGAAAAGAAAATTCTTGAAGAACTCTCTAATGTAACAGGTTTAAAGTGGAGATCTGAATTCATTTATTGTTATGTGGTTGGTAGATGTATTCCTTTTTCCGATCCTTTGACTCTGCCAGTTTATGATAAATATCCTGATGACTTCATTGATACATTAATTCACGAGTTGATTCATCAACTGTTTATCCAAAAGGGAAATAAGAAAAAGACAGAAAAAGCGTGGAACTATATCGACAGAAAATACAAAGAAGAATCGCACAAAACAAGAATACATATCCCCCTTCATGCAATACATTCACACATGTATCTGAAATCCTTTAACGAAAAGAGACTTAATCGAGATATAAGATTGATAAGTCACCTGCCAGATTATAAAAAAGCATGGGAGATTGTACAAAAGGAGGGATATCAAAAAATAATCAAAGAATTTACAAAAAGAGTAAAATAATTTTCGGCGGGCTGCGGGGCAACGCTTCGCGGCAAACTTCGTAAAATCCGATATGTTATATGAAAAAGGGGACGGTTAACCTTTGATGTTGCCAATAGGGACAAAGCTGGCAACCTTCTTTGAAAGACCAGCTTGGTGGGTTACTTCAACCACCTCGGAGATATCTTTGTAGGCGATCCCTGCCTCCTCCGCCAGTCCTGGCATTGAGCTTGAGCGAACATAAATGCCGTGTTCTTTCATCTCTTTTTGCAGCTTCTCACCTCTGACCCTTCTTTTCGCCTCCGCCCGGCTCATCGTTCGCCCACTCCCGTGGGCAGTTGAGCCGAAGGAGAGTTTCATTGCTTCCTTAGTCCCAAGCATAAGGTAGGATTCTGTTTCCATTGATCCTCCGATGATCACTGGTTGGTCTGGAAAACTTCTCGTTGCTCCCTTTCGGTGTACCACGAGCTGGCGCATTGCTGGAACAGTATGCTGTTCCAGCTTCGCGATGTTATGGGCAACATCATAAATTAGCTGCATCCTTAGCTCTTCGGCGCTTTTCCCGAAGGACTGGGCAAAAGCTTCCCGGACCCGATGCATAATTACTTGCCGGTTGGCGAAGGCGAGATTGACGGCGCAGGCCATTGCCCCAAAATAGGCTTGGCCCTCAGGAGAGTTAAAAGGGGCGGCGGCAAGCTGAGGATCGGGAACGGCAATCTTATACTTGGGCATCGTTTCCTCAAAAATCTTTAGGTAGTCGGTGGCAACCTGATGACCAAAGCCACGGGAGCCGCAGTGAATCATTACCATAACCTGACCAACTTTTGTAATCCCCATTTTGGAAGCGGTTGGGGGATCAAAGATCTCCTTTACAACTTGAATTTCCAGATAGTGATTTCCTGATCCTAACGTCCCAACCTGGTCTCTTCCTCTTTCTATCGCTCGCTTGGAGATCATCTC
>CAYPTJ010000003.1:0-56542 GCA_964413845.1 uncultured Candidatus Saccharibacteria bacterium
ATTTGCCTCTCCTGAGAAACTGCTGTAAAATTTAAGAGGAGGTGAGGAGCTAGGTGCAAAAAGAATCAATCTGGCGCAAGCCTATTACACTGAGGGGGTTAGGCATAGATAAGCTATTACAGACGTTCCGAAATATCTTTCAACGTATCGCGGCGTCAATCCGATCGAAAGTTGTCGTCAGTACGACTACGGTTGGATTACTTTTACTAAGTTTGCTTTTATTCGCGTTCATATATTTTATGTTTTCTACACCAGCGGAGAGGTTAGAACTTCGAGGAAAACCTGGGGAGATTTACACAGGGCTTAGGAGTTTCTTGCATGGTAAGGAGTGTGTTGAGTATGAGATGAGAACCACGCCTTGTACGACCGAACACTATATTATAGGGCTACCATCGCCTTGTGGTCCCACTTTGGGTAGGTGTATGAAGTGTATTGAGCATATTTTATGGTTTAGGTGGAGTGTTCCTGAGGGGAGAGGGTGTTATTAGCTCTAAAATCCCGGAAAGTTTGAAATGAAAACCACCCCCGCTCCGCGTAAAGCTTCGGGAGGGCGCTGCCAAAACCCACCATCCTCTCCTGTGCGTTAGGAACACTTCTATAGAAGTGTCCCATGTCCCCGTGGGTCTAGAATGAAGAAAATTCGACCAAAACCGCCGTCGGCGCTCTTTAGACAACCTTCCCGTTCGCCGGTGCTCCCGTCCTCCTGTGCTTTAATCTCCACCTTGATCTTTCTTAATCTTTTCAATTCTGCCTGTCGGCAGACAGGCTTTAGGTTTTAATCTTTGATGTTTTTAAGTCCCATTTTCCTCCTGAGCGTGTTATAACGCGTTATAACGTCAGGTTTTGAATTGACGGCCGTAGCGACTTTTTTTTGACAACCTTTAGGACGTTCGACGTTCTTTAGGACGTTTGACGTTCTTTAGGACGTTCTACGTCCTTCCCGTTCGCCGTCAAAATTTACTTCGGCTTTACCTAAGATCGTCAATGAAGATCTCGTAATAGGAAACGAGTGAGGCGGCGTAAAACATCATCCAGAAGAAGAACTCCTCAAAAGGAAAAGTTCTCCCAAAGACGGTAATCCGACCAATGTAGTTGTCGCCGGTGTAGATCCAATAACTATAATCGACGGCGAACAACTCGAGTATAAGGTAGAGGACAAAGAAATAACTTGTCGTAATTGCCATTTTCTTAATCATATTTGGCTTTTTAATGGCAAGAAGAATTGTTGGGGTAATCGCCGCCAACCCCATATAAAAGTATGGGTAACGGAGTTGGAGAAGAAAACTTGGTTGGATTATATAAATTACTAAAGTTACTGCTACAGCAGACAAACCCAACAGCAATCCAAACAGAAAATTTGGGGAAACTTCCTTATTCTTCTTATCATTAACAAAATGTTCATAAAAAACTATGGTCCACAACGTCATCATCATGTAGGCCAGAATATTATCAATTGGAACAACCCCCAGAATTTTTTTCTCGAAAACAAGAGAAACGACAGTCCAGGTCCGGGTGAACTCAGCGACAAAGTCAAGGAAGAAGGCAAAAACAACGCCAAAGAGAATTGTTGCCAGGATGATTTTCTTCCAATCCTTCTTTTGCCGAATACTTAAGTAGGGGACGACGGTCACGGTGTAGAACAGGAATACGAAAAAAGGCTTTCCGATATACAGATTAGCGGTTAGGTAAGCGTACAAGAAACTCAGTCCTGTTAGCCCAATTAGTACTACCGCATCTAGCTTTTTCCCGGAAAGAGGACTCTTTACCATCTCCTCCAAAATTATATCCTATCGCACCTTTACAGATCTGGAAGAATCAGAGGATCGACAACCTTCCCGTTCGCCGATCCAGTTTTGATTAACCTCTCTTACCATCTCCTCTTCTTAGCGTGTTATAACGACGGTGCGAAGGAGGATAGGGAGAAAAAAGAAGAGCCACCTCCTTAAGAGAGTGGCTCTAAAACTGCGGTGATCAAGGGCTAGACAGTAATGGCCCAAACGATAAGCCATCCAACGACAAGGATCCAGAGGACCACGGTTACCGCAAAAAGCAGAAGACCGTCGTGGATCAACCAGAAGTAGTTGGCTTGAAGGTCAAGTTCTCGGATACTTCCGCGAAGGTTGTCCAACCCCGTCTGATATTCGGGGGACAACCGGTCCATGGTGGTGAGCCTTTGGGCCTGCTCGACGTGGTTGATGAGCGTCTTGTAGATGAGGGACATGTCGTTTTTGGGCGTGCGGAAGATGAGAGCGGCGTAACCGCTGGTCATCCCCCAACGCTCCATACCCTCTTTGACGTTGGTCATCCATGCAAGCATGTCATTTGGCTCAGAGCTCACTTGGGCTCTGGTCTTCCAACCGTTGACCTGCCGATCGATCTGATAGTTGAAAAACACAAGCCCTAGGGTTGCAGCGATCGCCACAACCAACAAAAGTGTAAATACTGCTCCTTTCACCTTACACCTCCTTAAAGTGCTTTTAGTCGCCAATTCCTCTTTGGTAAGCCTACGGGCGACACGCAAGAGCTTACATTCCTATCCTATCATAAAGCCGATAGTATGTCAACGACTGCAGAAACCTTGACAATTATTTCCCTCCTGATATTCTTTAGGAAAGAAGGGAGGGGGTGGCTGTGTGCGGTCCACAAGGTAGACCAGAGGAGGCCGGCGGCAAAGGACTTTGCCTGTTTTGCCGTGCTGAAGTTGAACAATCGCAATTCGCCGGGCACCTTAAGCGTTGTAAGGCAAAGGCGCGCCGCAAAAAAGTTTTAAAATAAAGCGATTGCGATAACTGGGAAGGAGGTTTTAAGATGGCGTCGAAGGATCTTCCGGGAGGGATTGGTTGTGAGGAGGCCCAAAACCTCGCTAATCTCTACTTCAATGGCCTTGGTGGAGATGTCGTAAAAAGACCTTACTTGAAGCACATTGAACTTTGCGAAAGGTGTCAAGCGGTCCATCAAAGGTGGGTGGCTTGGCTTTGGGAGCTGGGAGAAGTGACCGGGGACGCTTTTGGTTATGTTCCTGAAAATCAAGAATCGATGCCCGAACTGTGAAGCTCGGGCATTTTTCTTTTCACCCTACGGTTGGAAATAAGGAATGAAACGAACTTTTTGGCTTTAGCCAAAATCGATGGGTTTAGCGTTGGTTAAAAATTAGCTAAATAATCATAGAGATTAGCATCGCAACGGCACAACCAACAATGATGCCAAAGCCCATCCCATGTGGCTGTTTGTAGCGCTGGGCTGTTGGTAGAAGTTCGTCAACAGTAAGATAGACCATTACACCAGCGGCAAAGGCTAAGGCTAAAGGAATTAACCCCCCGACAGATGATAAGAGAGCTACACCTATTACTGCGCCAAGAGGCTCTGCTAACCCAGAGAGAAAAGAGATTGTAAATGCTCGCTTTCGCGAACCTCCTGAAGATATTATCGGCAATGCTATGGCAATTCCTTCTGGTATATTGTGCAAAGCTATGGACACAGCTACCAGCAAACCAAAAGCAGGCAAATGATAAAAACCAGCTGATATAGCAAGCCCTTCCGGCATGTTATGGAGTGAGATGCCTATAGCGATCAATGTGGCTGTCTTGAACATCTTTTTATCAATTATTCCTTTCTCAAAAATAGAGAATTCTAAATGGGGCAACAACGAGTCTAGAAAAAGAATGAGTAGTGCGCCTAATACAAAACCAATGATAGCTAACACATAGCTAATCATCATAGATTCGTGTAGTAGTCCTGTGAATGCCAAGGTTAACATAATACCGGAGGCAAAGCCCATGCTGGCTGACATTAAGGTCTTGGTAGGCTTGAATGGAAAAATTATTAACGCACCCAAACCCGTACACAAGCCGGCTATCAGGGCAAGCAAGATAGGATACATATTGTATTTATATTTTAGCTAAACTCTCTAAAAAATTCAATTTTCCCGTGACGGGAAAGGCGGTTTATTCATCCTTCTCTTGACACTGATTTCTTAGTTGTTAAACTTAAGGAAAGAAGGAGGGAGGGATGTACTTTCTAAGGGTGGTGAACTGCGGGTTGTTGCGCGGGCGTACCTGGTTGGTACTTCCGACTCGCCGATTCGGTTGGTGGAGTTGCGGTGCCCGTTTTGTGGTGAGCCGCGCAGCGGGGAACTCAGGCCTTGCTTTTGTGGTGAAGTTCCGGTGGAGATCATCTCTAGGAAGGGCAGTTTGTTGCTGGCTGATTAGAAGATATCCTTTGTCCCGTCGCCGGCGGTTCTGGCAAAGAGAAGGAGGGAGCTAGATGGGCTTTCTGGAGGTATTTAAGCTTATTGCTGCTCTGGCGGCTCTTGTGATCGCGGGGATAGGTGTATGGCGAATGAGACGGATAATTAGAGGCAAATAGATTATCCGTCAGAGGGCTTCATCAGCTGAGATAGAATGAAGGACGTTGCTAGGCGGTTTTTACAAAGACCGCCTTTTTCTTTATCCAGATTGACAATGTAGCCTGCGCATATAGAATAGATTTGAAGCATTAACAATGTGGGAAAGGGGGAGGAATGACGGTACTTCTGGTAACCTTCGGTTATCTTTTAGGTTCGATCTCTTTGGCTTATCTCGTTGCTCGTTGGATCAGGGGGATAGATCTTCGTCGCTGGGGTAGCGGTACGGTTAGCGGTACCGGTGTCTACTATCATGTGTCCAAGTGGGCGGTGGTTCTGGTAGGAATCTTTGACCTCGCCAAAGGTGCTTTCCCAACCTGGCTGGGGCTTAGGTTAGACCTGGGGTTGCCGGTGGCTTTGGCTGCAGGACTGGCCGCAGTGGTTGGTCACAACTGGCCCTTTTATCTTAGGTTTAAAGGCGGTCGCGGCCTTGCTACCATGGGAGGAATGCTCTTGGTAGTCTTTCCTTGGAGTGCTCTTTGGTTAGGGCCTGCGTTGGGCATCGGACGGTTATTTCGCTACACGGGACTGGGGGGCTTGTTAGGGTTAGCGACGCTTCCAATTTTAGGGTTGATCATCGGGCAATCCCCAGCAGTAATTTGGGCTTGTGGGGGGATGCTCCTTTTGACGGTGATCAAACGGTTGGAAGCCAACCGCTTGCCGCTACCTCCGCCAGGACCTAAGCGGCGCCGAGTCCTGATCTGTCGCCTGCTTTTCGACCGTGATGTTGGTCCTCGTGAGGTTTGGACGGAGCGCGGTCTTATAAAATAGATGTGTTGGGCCCGTATTTTTAGTGCGGGCTCTTTTCTTTTGAAAAAATAATGGGTACTTTTTCAAGTACCCATATGCAAAACATCGTTATACACTTTGAGGATCCTTGGTCCAACATTGTCCCAAGAATACTGCTCAACCTCCTTAAGGCTCCACCGGCTCATCCTTTTTCTTAGCTCTTCATCTTTTGCAAGAATGATGAGAACCTCGGCAAGCCCCTCGACATCTTCCGGTGGAACAAGAAGCTTCGCCCCTTCTCCCTTAAGAACCTCACGGTATCCGGCGTTGGCAAAAGCGACAACCGGCAGTCCTGAAGCCATCGCTTCCAAAAGAACAATTCCAAAACTTTCCCCATGGGTCGCTGGTGCACAATAAAGATTGGCCTCGGCAAAGAAGCGCGGCAGCTCTTCCTCATTGGCAAACCCAACAAACCTTACCCCTTTAAGATTATTTTTGGCCACAAATTCTTCCGCCTTAGCTTCTAGAGGTCCACCTCCAACGATAACTAGCCCAACATCACTAACCTCTTCCCGAATCTTCTTAAAAGCTTTCAGCAGAAAGAGAATTCCCTTTCTCTTGTCCAATCTTCCCACATACAAAATGGTGATTGACCTTTTAGTGGGGAAGCGCTTGCGGTAAGTGCTCTTGAACCGCTCAAGATCAACTCCGGGAGGGATCACCGCATATTCGCCGGGGGAGACTTGATTGGCAAACTCTAGCGCTGGTTGTGAGATGGCAATTCTCCCATCAAGTTTTTTGATGTAGTGGTCCATCAAAGGAAAAAGAAGCGGTAATGACACCGGCAACCTTTCCGGTTCCAAATAGTTATGGAAAGTGGCAACGCTTGGGGTGCGGGTGTGGTCAAGAAACCGCATCCCCAACACTCCAAACATTCCTTGAAGATGGAGAATCTCAAGGCGCTCTTTTTCTGTGATCTTCTCAATCTCCTCTTTTCCTATCCAGTCGGTGTACGCTGAGATCTGTGTCCCTATTCCAGGAAGGGTAGGAGATTTCCCCACTCTTGCGACTTTGAATCCTTTCTTCTCACTTTCTCCTTCTTCGCCACCGGCGATAATTACTGCCTGATGTCCCGCTTTTTGCAGGAACTGATAGAGTCCTTTAACGTAGGTTTGGACTCCGCCGGGAAAATCGGGATTGCCATCAAGTAAAATTCCAACCTTCATCGTTTTCCCCTCCTTCTTTTGATTTAGCTTTGAGGGAACGAAAAGAGGATAGCAGATTAAGATAGAAACCAGCAAGGGTGGGGATCTCTCTCGCGCTTGATCTTTTCTTGGTTCCCTGATATTATCTTTGCGGTTCCGCGGTTGCGGAATTTGGTAAGATGAAAAAGGTGATGGTTAAGCGTCCGTCCGAGTTAGTGATCAGCGAACACTCTACCGTGATCAGGAAGGAGGTGTTAGCCGACTTCTGATCGCTGGTCTTCCGATCCTAATCTCTGTTGGCCGCTTAACGCGGCTTTTTTGATTGGTTGTTCTCTTCGAGAATGACCATCAACCCCGCATACGACGCTCCAACGAGATCTGGACGTAGTCAAGATGAGTTGGAAGGAGTTGTGCGGGGTAGGAAGGACAAAGATGAAAGAGATAAAAGGGAAAAAGTTGAGTATGTCCCAAATTTTCGCCGAAGATGGTCGAGTTATTCCTGTGACTTTGATTAAGTTTGCGGAGTTTCCCCAAGACCTTACCCCCGGAACCCCCGTCAGAATCACGGGGGTTTCTAAAGGGAAAGGTTTTGCGGGGGTAGTGAAGCGTTGGGGTTTTGCTGGTGGGCCGGCAACCCACGGTCAATCTGACCGAGAGCGTGCCCCTGGTTCTATTGGGCAAAGGACCACTCCCGGGCGCGTCCATAAAGGGAAAAGAATGGCTGGTCGGATGGGAATGAAAAAAGTAACCCTCAGAGGCCTATCTGTTGTTGAGGTTGATCTAGAAGCAAAAATTGTAAAGCTTTCAGGAGCGGTGCCTGGGCCGCGGGGAAGAGAAGTCGTTGTGCGTTACGAACCCAGCGAAGTCAGGAGTCAGGAGTCAGGAGCCAGTAGTGATAGGGAGAGGAGAGACGAGGAGGAAACGGGTAAAGGGAAGGAAACTACTGACTAATGGCTACTGTCTAATGACTAAACTATGAAGGTTGATCTTTACAGTGAAAAGGGAACAAAGTTAACGACCAAAGTGGAGCTCCCAAAGGAGATCTTTGGGATTGCTCCCAATGAAACCGCCTTGCGGCAGTATCTTCATGTTTATCAGGCAAATCAGCGCCGAGGAACGGTTTCGACCAAAACTCGCGGTGAAGTTTCCGGGGGAGGACGAAAGCCCTGGCGGCAGAAGGGAACAGGCCGGGCACGTCACGGATCGATCCGTTCACCCTTGTGGGTTGGGGGGGGAGTAACTCATGGTCCAAAACCGCGGGATCTTACCCTTTCAATTCCCAAAAAGATTGCCGATCTAGCCTTGAAATCCGCCCTTTCTTTGAAGGCAAAGGAAGGAAAGATCAAAATTCTTCGGGAGTTGACCTTCAAAAAGCCAAAGACGACTCAAGCCGCCACACTTTTAAAGAAGCTTAAGCTTGGGAAAAGCGTTTTGCTACTTGCCCCGGAGAAAGATTTGGGACTGCAGCGTTCTTTTCGAAATATCAAAGGAGTGGAGGTGAGGATTGCCTCAAATGTGAACGCCTATGATGTTTCCTTGGCCGGGGATACCCTTTTTTTGAAAGAGGCGATCGGGAGACTTAAGGAGCGTTTAGGAAAATGAACATCTACCAAGTGATCAAAAAACCGATTGTCACCGAGAAGAGTCAGAGTTTAGCCGCTCAGGGAAAATACGTCTTTGCGGTAGCTAAAGAAGCAACCAAGGAGGAAGTATCCCGAGCGGTTGAAGCTCAATTTAAGGATGTTAAGGTGGGGAAGGTGAACATTAGCAGGGTTCCAGGACGGTTAGTTGCCTGGCGCCGCCGTGGTCGGCGCCCAATTATTGGGAGAAGACAAGGTGTAAAGCGCGCGGTCGTGACCCTTTCTAAGGGAAAGATCGCGCTTTTTGAGGAGAAAAAGTGATGACAAAGCTAAAATTTGGGAGAAAAAGAGATGTTGGTCGAAGTAGAGGGAAGATCTCCGTTCGCCATAAAGGGGGCGGAGAGAAGCGCCTTTATCGAGTAGTTGATTTTAAGCGGGATAAAAGAGATATCCCGGCAAAGGTTGAGGCGATTGAGTATGACCCAAACCGTTCGGCAAAGATCGCCCTTCTTCTTTTTCCCGATGGGGAGCGCCACTATATTTTGGCTCCAGAAGAAATTAAGGTAGGAAGCGCAGTTTTAGCGTCCGAAAAAGCTTCCGCGAAGGTGGGTAATGCTCTTCCCCTTGGGAAGATTCCGGTTGGAACGGAGGTTCACAATGTGGAGCTTATTCCAGGACAGGGAGGAAAGATGATCCGTGCCGCTGGAACTGCGGCGGTAGTCTTGGCTAAGGAAAAGGAGTTTGCTCATCTAAAAATGCCCTCCGGCGAGATAAGGAAAATAAGGTTGAATTGCTGGGCAACGGTTGGCCGCCTTACCGGGGTGGAGAGAAAGATGCGCCGGTTGGGGAAGGCGGGGATCAAAAGGCATCTGGGGATTAGGCCAACGGTGCGGGGAGTAGCGCAACATCCCCGAGCCCATCCTCATGGTGGAGGGGAAGGAAAGTCGGGGATAGGAATGCCCTCACCCAAAACACCCTGGGGAAAGCCCACGTTGGGGAAAAAGACACGAAAGCGGTTTCATACGGATAAATATATTGTGGCAAGGAGGAAGAAATAATGGCACGCTCAAGCAAAAAAGGACCATTTATTGATCCAAAATTACTGAAGAAGGTTTTAAGAGCAAAAGAATCAGGAGGTGCTGAACCGATCAAGACTTGGTCGCGAGATTCACAAATTTCACCAGAGATGGTCGGGCTGACGATCGCCGTTTACAACGGAAAGGTTCATGTGCCGGTAAAGATTGCGGAGGCGATGATTGGCCACAGGTTAGGAGAATTTTCTCCAACCCGGATCTTTAGGAAGCACGGCCGCAAAGGGCTTAAGGTTTCTGTATCGGAAGGACGGGTCTAATAAAAGTGATAAGTGATAAGAAACAAGTGACAAAGGTGAAGAAAGAAACAAAGCCGACAAAAGCTGTAGAGGTGTCGGAGGCGGTTGGTCCAAAGGAAGCGCGGGCGGTAGGGAGGTATCTGCGAATCTCTCCCACAAAAGTGGGAGGAATCTTAGATCTAATTCGTGGGGAGACGGTAGGGGAGGCGAAGCGGATTCTTCACTTTACCCCTAAAAAAGGTGCAAAGATCGCCCTTAAGGTTTTGAATTCAGCGGTAGCTAACGCCAAAGCTAAGAGCCAGGTTGATGAGAAAAGTTGGGTAGTTTCTGATGCACGTGCCAATAAGGGTCCTCTTTTTCGAAGAAAACTTGACCCTAAAGCACGTGGCAGTTGGGGAATGATCACAACACCCTCAACTCACTTGACAATCGTGGTTAAGCGGGAGGCGGAAGTTGAAAAACAGAAGAAAAAGGAGGAGAAAAATGGGTCATAAAATTCATCCGCGAAGTCTAAGAATGGGAATAACTGAACCGTGGCGCTCACGCTGGTTCAGCGTGAAGGAATACGCTAAATTTGCACTTGGTGATAGGAAAATCCGCCAGTTCTTGACAAAAAAGCTGGCAGAGGTGGGACTTTCGGAGATTGAAATTGAACGTTCGGGGGAAAAGGTGAAAGTGGTCATCCATGTTTCCAGACCTGGACTTGTAATTGGGAGAGGAGGTTCTGGGATTGAACTTCTTCGGCAAACATTGCTTGAGAAGCTGGGGGTTGAGAAAGGGAATCTGGAACTTGAGGTTCAGGGGGTAAAAACACCGCTTCTTTCGGCGGTTCTTTTAGCGAATCGGATCGCCCGTGGGTTGGAAAGACGAGCTAATTTTCGGCGTCTTGCGAATGAGGTGGCGGATGAAGTAATGACTCAAGGAGCAAAGGGGATAAAGGTAGAACTTGCCGGACGGATTGCTGGAAGAGAGATCGCTCGGGTAGAAAAGGTAGGGCGGGGTTCCGTTCCTTTATCAACGCTTCGTGCAAGAATTGACTTTGCTGAGGATACGGCGCATACGCGCTACGGAACAATCGGAGTCAAGGTTTGGGTTTATCTAGGGGAGGAGGGGATTTAGTGATGTTGTTGCCCAAAAAAACAAAATTCAGAACACAATTTCGAGGGAATGAAAGGATAAAAGGCAAGGCTTGGGTTGGCTCAGAGCTTTCGTTTGGGAAATACGGGTTAAAAGCTACTGCTGGAGGATTGCTTACATCACGGCAGATTGAGGCCGCAAGGCGGGCGATTATGCACTATACGAAGCGGGGAGGGAAGCTTTGGATCCGAATTTTTCCAGATAAACCGATCTCAAAAAAGCTGGGTGAGACGAGAATGGGCGGGGGAAAATCTCCCGTTGATCACTATGCAGCCGTTGTCAAGGCTGGGCGAATCATCTTTGAACTTTCCGGTATTGCGGCAAAACAAGCCAAAGAGGCACTAAAGCGGGCAGGTCAAAAGCTCCCCCTTAAGACAAAGATTGTTACTGAAGAATGATGGAGATTAAAGATTTGCGCGATAAAGAAAGAGGTGAATTATTAAAGCTTCTGAAAGAAGCGCGATTAGAGTTGGTGAGGTTAAAAATGGAGCGGAAAACCGGTTCCTTGGCCGATGGAAGTACAATTCATAAAAAGCAAAAAGAAATTGCCCAAACGACAACTGTTTTAAGGGAGAAGGAGATTCTTGCTGAGGCGACGGTTGAAAAAGAAGCTCCTTTGGGCAAGCTCAAGGAAGAAAAAGATGCCAAAACGAAGACTTAAAGGAAAAGTTGTTTCTGACAAAATGGAAAAGACGGTAGTTGTTGTGGTGGAGCGTGTCTTTTCCCATCCGGTTTATAAGAAGCGGATTAGAGTAACCAAGCGGTTTAAGGCGCACGATGAGGGGGGAGCAAAAGTGGGGGATGAGGTTGTGATCGAAGAGGCAAGACCCTTCTCAAAGCAGAAACGTTGGAAGGTAATTGAGGTTGGCGGGAGAAAAGTTGCCGAAAAGTCAAAGGAGGGGGTAGCCAAGAGGGCCAAAGTGAGAAAAAGAGGAGAAAAATGATCCAAAAAGGAACGGTTCTTAATGTTGCTGATAACTCTGGTGCAAAAGCCCTTAAGGTGATTGGTATTCCCCACAAAGGAAAGGTGCAAACCGCTTCTTTGGGTGAGGTGGTAACGGTTTCAGTTCGAGGAGCTGATCCCCAGGGGGTGGTAAAAGATCATGCGATTGAGCAAGCGGTGATCGTTCGGGTTAGGAAGGAAGTAAGAAGACAAGACGGTTCTTATATCCGGTTTGATGATAATGCGGCGGTCGTGATTGATAAGAAAACTAACAACCCCCAAGGGAGTAGGATTTTTGGTCCGATAGCACGAGAGGTGAGAGAGCACGGTTTTAAAAAGATTGCCTCACTTGCTAAGGAGATCTACTAAGATGAGACGCGAAACAGGAACAAAGAAAATCAAAATCCGAAAAGGCGATAAAGTAAAAATCATCGCCGGAAAGGATATCGGGAAGGAGGGAGAGGTAGAAAGGATGCTGCGAGGTGAGAACCGGGCGGTGGTGGCAGGAGTAAATCTTGTCAAGAAGTTTGTTAAGAGGAAAGGGGAACGTGAGCCGGGAGGAATTATTACTGTCGCAGCACCAATCCACATCTCAAACTTAATGCTTATTTGCCCAAGATGTAGCAAACCCACAAAGGTGGGGTATAAGGTAAAAGAGGGAGGGGGGAGGATTCGATTTTGCCGCCGTTGCGGAAAGGAGGTTGACCCGCCCAGGGCGGGGTAAGGGAAATGCTGAAAGAGTTTTATCAAAAAAAGGTTGTTCCAAAGCTTAAAGGTACAGTTGGCAGGGGGAATCCGTATGGTGTTCCTTACCCTGTGAAGATTGTAGTGAATATGGGTGTTGGGGAAGATAAGGATAAAAAGGAGGTGCTGGAGCACGCCCGTGAGGATCTAGCAATGCTTGCTGGTCAAACTCCTTCCTTCCGGTTGGCAAAAGAAGCAGTAGCATCCTTTTCGATAAAAAGAGGTGATATCGTGGGAGTAGCGGTGACACTTCGGGGAAGAAAGATGTGGGATTTTCTTGAAAAGCTTGTCAAGGTGGTTCTCCCCCGGACAAAAGATTTTCGCGGGGTCTCACGGAAAAGCTTTGATGGAAAAGGGAACCTTACCGTTGGAATAAAAGAGCAGACTGCTTTTCCCGAGATTGATCCCCACAAAATCAGTAAGATCCGGGGATTGGAGGCTACCGTGATGACGTCAACTGAGGATGATGAGAAAGCATATCAGGTGCTAAAAGAGCTTGGAATGCCGTTTAGAGATTAAAATGCCTAAAAAAGCACTTATTGAAAAACAGAAAAGAACACCAAAATTTAAAACACAAAGGTACAATCGTTGTCAGATTTGTGGGAGAAGCGGTGCTTACATGCGGAAGTTTGGAATGTGCCGAATCTGTTTTCGGGAGCTTGCCTCAAGGGGGGAACTTCCAGGGGTTAGGAAAGCGAGCCACTAAGATGAGTATTAACGATCCGGTTGCTGATATTTTTTCTGCCATAAAGAATGCTGCTGCCGCCGGCCACACGGAGGTAGTTGTCCCTTTTTCAAAATTTAAAGCGCAGCTTGCATCGCTTCTTAAGAAGGAGGGGTTTGTAACAGAGGTACACAAGTTTAAGGAAAAGGAAGGAGCACGTTTCTTCCTGGCAATCAAGCCCGCTTACGATGAGGAAGGTAATTCTAAAATAAGCCACCTTAAGCGGATTTCAAGGGCTGGGCAGAGAATTTATTCACCGGCTTCAAAATTAAAATCACCACCGCTTGGAATCAAAATTGTCTCAACATCACAAGGACTTTTCACTGAGAAAGAAGCAAAGAAAAAGCGTCTTGGAGGCGAAGTGGTTGGGGAGGTTTGGTAGGGATTAGTGGAGAGTATACAGTCCACAGTTAACAGTATCTGTGAACTACAGCGAAGCGTACTGTGAACTATTAACTAAGAATGTCAAAGTTAGCGAAGAAACCATTTTCTATCCCAGAAGGGGTGACGGTTGGAAAAGATAATAACCGATTAATCCTTAAGGGAGAAAAAGGTGAGTTGGTTCTTACTATTCCTCCAGGGATTGAGGTAGCGAAGAAGGAAAACGCCGTTGCCGTCAGTGGCAAGGAAAGTCGGATTGTTGGCCTTTTCACATCTTTGGTTAAAAATGCGATCACCGGAATCAACCAGGGCTTCCGGAAGGAATTGGAGCTTGTAGGAGTTGGTTATAAAGCGGAGGTAGCGGGGGATATTCTTCGGCTTGCCCTCGGTTTCTCCCATCCCGTCGAATACAAGATTCCGGAGGGGGTAAAAATTACCATGGTAGAGAATACAAAAGTGGTAGTTGAGGGAGTGGATAAACAGTTGGTTGGGCAGGTCGCAGCAGAGATTAGGAAACTCCGACCTCCCGAGCCGTACAAAGGTAAAGGAATAAGATATGTGGGTGAGGTAGTGAGAAGAAAATCCGGTAAAGCAATGAAGGTGACTGTGGGAGGAGCTTAACAATGCCAGTCAAACATTATCAGGTTAAAAGGGCACGACGACGGAGACGAATCCGGGGGAAGATCTTTGGAACTGGAAAACGTCCACGCCTTTCCGTTTTCCGCTCGGGCAAGCACATCTTTGTGCAGCTTATTGATGATGAGAAGGGGAAGACTTTGGTTGCAATTTCGGATTTATCCTTCAAGGAAGGAATCAAGAGCCAAAAAGCACAGGTGGCTGGGGAAAAGCTGGCTGAGGAAGCATTAAAGTTGAAGATAAGACGAGTTGTCTTTGACCGAGGTGGATACAAGTATCACGGTCGGGTGAAAGCAGTTGCCCAAGGGGCAAGGAAGGGAGGGTTGGAGTTTTGATGGCCGAAGGAGTAATGGGGCAAAAACTGCAAGAAAAGGTGCTCATGGTTAATCGAGTTGCCAAAAAGATTAAGGGAGGTGAGCGGAGGGGTTTTACGGCGTTGGTGGCAGTTGGAGATGGGTGTGGAAAGGTAGGAATTGGTTACGGTCGTGCGCAAGATCTGCGGGTGGCGATTGAGAAAGGGAGAAGGCAAGCGAAGGTGAAGATGTTTGCTGTCCCAATTTCGGGAACCACCATTCCCCATCGTGTAGAGGTAAAAGAAGGGGCAGTGAAGATTATTCTTAAGCCTGCTCCCCGCGGCGCAGGATTGATCGCGGGTGGAGTGATCCGAGATCTTCTAGAGCTGGCGGGGTATGGGGATGTATCGGCGAAGATGTTAGGAACAAGAAATAGAATGGCGAATGTGAAGGCAACAGTTACTGCTTTAAGGGGGATGAGGAATGAGGCTTAATAACCTTCCAAGGTTAGTTGGGAAAAAGAAGAAACGGCTGGGTCGTGGTTACGGATCGGGAAAGGGTGGTCACACCGTTGGACATGGTACCAAAGGTCAGAAAGTACGGGGGCGGATTAAGCTTGGTTTTGAAGGTGGGCAGTTCCCTCTTGTGCGGCGGTTACCACGTTTAGGTGGTTTTAGAAGCATCCGGGGAAAACCAGCAGTGTTGAATTTGGGTAATCTTACCGCTTTTCGAAAAGGTGAAATCGTGAGCCCAGAAACGCTTAAGGAAAAAGGTTTAATCAAAAAAATCCCTTCTGCGGGGATAAAGATTTTGGGTGAGGGAGAGGCAAAAGCCCTTAAGTTTAAGGGTGTTTTGCTTTCTGCCCCAGCGCGAGAGAAGATCTTGAAGGCAGGAGGAAAGATCGAAAAATGATCAGAGCCCTTTTGGTTCGCGCTTTTCAGGAGAAAGAAATTCGTACGCGGTTGCTTTTTACCTTGGGGGTTGTGGTGGTGTTTCGCTTTTTAGCACACCTTCCTTTGCCGGGGGTTGATCTTGCGGCGCTCAAACAGTTGTTTGCTTCCAACGCGCTTTTGGGGCTTTTGAACATCTTTTCTGGCGGGGCGATGGAAAACTTTTCGATCGTCTCCCTCGGCCTTAACCCATATATTAACGCTTCGATCATCTTTCAGCTTTTGACTTTTGGTTTTCCTCACCTAAAAGAGCTTGCCCAAGAGGGGGAGTATGGGAGAGCAAAAATTAACCAATATACTCGTTTTTTGACGGTTCCTCTTGCTTGTTTTCAGGGTTACGGACTTTATTTTCTTCTTTCTAACCAAGGGGTTGTGAATCCTCTTCCTCCCCTTTCGTTGGCGGCCTTAGTAGTTTCCCTTACAGCAGGATCGATCCTTTTGATGTGGTTGGGAGAGATCCTCACGGAGAAAGGAGTTGGGAATGGGATTTCGATGCTTATTTTTATCGGAATTGTCGCTGGATATCCGCTTTCTTTGGGGCAAACATTTGCCACCGCTTCCGCCGAGCGGATCGGGGGACTTCTTCTTTTTGTGGCGATGGCGGTTGCACTTGTTGGAGGGATTGTTATTGTTAATGAAGCGGCAAGAAGAGTTAGAATTGAATATGCGATCCGGATCAGAGGAGGCCGCCGATATGGGGGGGAGACGTACCTTCCCTTAAGAATTAATCAAGCAGGAGTAATCCCCATTATCTTTGCCATCTCGCTTGTTCTTATTCCTCCTACCTTCGCGCGTTACTTTTCCGGTGTGGCACATCCCTTGGTTTCTCGGGCAGCCTCCTTTCTCCTCACCTTGTTTAACCCTCAAGGTGCTTTTTATATCCTTTTCTATTTCTTGATGGTTGTACTTTTTACCTTCTTCTATACAGCGGTCATCTTTAATACGAAAGATATCGCAGAAAATCTTCAAAAAAGAGGCGGGTTTATTCCTGGGGTAAGGCCAGGAAAAACAACCGTAGATTATCTTAACCATGTTCTTACGCGGATTACCTTTTTTGGAGCAATCTTTCTGGGTTTGGTAGCAGTTCTTCCCACCATTGCCGGCAGATTCACGGGTGTTACTACCTTTACACTGGGGGGAACTGGCATTTTGATCGTTGTTTCGGTTATCCTTGAGACGCTGCGTCAACTTGAATCACAATTGGGGATGCGAGATTATGAGGGATATTTGTAAACTGATACTTAAGCAATGTTTGAGCAACTCAGAGAAGTAAATAAGCTAAGAAAACAAGCCGCGGAGTTGAAGCGTGAGATGGAAAGAATCACCGTTGAGGTTGTTGAGGGAGGGGTGAAGATTGTGATGCGGGGGGATCAGCAGGTTGAAAAGATTGAGTATGATGGTGAGGCGCGTGAGGACCTAAAGCGTGCCTTCAACAAAGCGGTTAAAGAGTCTCAGAAGAAAGTCGCCCAAAAACTCTCGGGCTTAGTTTCTGGAATGAAGATCCCCAGCATATGAAGCTTGTGATCCTTGGCCTCCCGGGAGCGGGGAAAGGTAGTCAAGCCGTGCTTCTTTCTAAAGCGCTCTCAATCCCTCGTATCTGTGCTGGGGAGATGCTTCGCGAAATCAGTAAGGAGAAAAGTTCCCTGGGAAAGATAGTAAAGGAGACGGTCCAAAAAGGGGAACTTGTCTCTGATGATCTTATTTTTACGCTCCTCAAACAACGGCTTAGGAAGAGCGATACACGGAAGGGCTTCATTTTGGATGGGACTCCGCGGACATTGAATCAAGCGCAGATGTTTCGCAAGCTCTTTTCTTTGGATAAGGTCTTCGTTTTGAAGATTGATGAGAAAACGGCCATGACAAGATTACTTAAGCGCGGAAGGGGAGATGATACTCATGTGGCGATCGGGAGAAGATTTGAAATCTTTAATCGGGAGATTGGCCAAATTGTTAAGTTGTATCACGATTTAGGTATTTTGGTGGAGATTAATGCAAAGGCTGCCCCTCAGGTAGCGCACAAAGAGATTCTCTCTCACTTGAAGCGAGGTTAAAAATGGCAATCACGGTTAAATCGAAGGAGCAGATTAAGATAATGAAAGAGGGAGGGAGAATCACCGCGGGAGCGCTTAAGGCAGTGCTTGCAAGGGTTGCGGTTGGAGTAACAACTGCAGAATTAGATAAGATCGCTGAGGAATTTATTATCTCCTCTGGAGGAGAGCCTGCCTTCAAGCGTGTTCCCGGTTACAAATTTGCTACTTGTCTTAATCTTAATGAGGGGGTAGTTCACGGTCTCCCATCCAAACAGAAGCTGAAAGAGGGCGATATTTTAAGCGTTGACCTCGGCACCTACTACAAGGGATTAAACACTGATGTCTCTTGGACGGTGTATGTTGGGGACGAAAACCAGGCTTTAAGCTCTAAGCTTCAATTCCTAGAGGTGGGAGAGAAGGCACTTTGGGTGGCAATTGACCAATGTCGTATTGGTAAGGCAGTGGGAGATATCTCAGCAGCAATGGAGAAGATTTTAAGAGGTGCTGGTTACTCTCCCGTGGAAACCTTAGTTGGCCACGGGGTTGGGGAAAAGCTTCATGAAGAACCGCAAATTCCCTGTCTCGCTTCCCCCTACAAAGGCGTAGAGCTTAAGGAAGGAATGACGCTTGCAACTGAAGTAATTTATACTGCTGGGAAACCAGCTTTAAAACTTCTTCCTGACAACTGGACATTTGTGACTGCTGATGATAGTCTTGCTGGTTTGTTTGAGCACACGGTTGCCGTTTCTCCTACCGGTCCTATAGTGTTGACCGCTTGGAAGGTGATCTGATAATATATGAGAGATCTCTCCCTTAATGATAAGCCCTAGGCTTACTTGAGGAGTTTTGATGGAGAAAAGAAAAGAAAAAATTGAGAAGGAAGGTGTTGTGCGGGAGACGCTTCCTAATGCCTTCTTTCGGGTGGTCCTTGATGATGGAGAGGAAGTTTTGGCGCACATCTCTGGGAAGATACGTATCTACCGGATTAAGATTCTTCCTGGGGATCGGGTAAGGGTAGAGCTTTCTTTGTACGATAAAAAGCGAGGGAGGATTACGTATCGGCTTTAAGAATCTTGCAATGAAGGTAAAAGCATCAGTTAAGAAGATATGCAAAGACTGTAAAATCGTGAGGCGTAAAGGAAAACTTTACGTGATTTGTAAAACCCCCAAGCATAAGCAACGGCAGGGGTAGTTGAAGCGATGGCAAGAATTGCGGGAGTAGATATACCAAGTGAAAAGCGAGTCGAGATAGCCCTCACATATATCAAAGGGATCGGGCGGAGTTTATCCAATAAGATTCTTAAGGAAGTGGAGATCTCCCCTGATGCAAGGGTAAAGAATCTCACGGAGGGGGAGATTAGCCGGATTAAGGAAGCGCTTGAGAAAGGCGGCTATCGGTTAGAAGGAGAACTCACGCAGGAGGTGGCGTTAAACATCAAGCGTCTGCGCGATATTGGCTCTTATCGAGGAATAAGACATGAAAAAGGACTTCCCGTAAGAGGTCAGCGGACACGAACCAACGCTCGAACCAGAAAGGGAAGAAAGATTGCTGTTGGTGGAACAAGCCGTGCAGCCTTAAAGGCGATGGCAGCGCGGAAGACATAAACTAAAGATGACGAAGAAGAAAAAAGAGCGGAAGATTCCTGAGAAGGCATTCGCACACATTTTGGCAACCTTCAATAATACCCACATTACCATTACTGATGAGGCGGGAGGTGTAATCACTCGCGCTTCGGCAGGAACAGCCGGTTTTAAAGGAACGAAAAAAGCCACTCCTTTTGCCGCTTCTCAGGCAGCGGAGGCGGCGTCTAAAAGGGCCACTGGTCTGGGGGTAAAGGAAGTTTCCGTTCTGGTTAAGGGGCCGGGAGCAGGGAGAGATAGTGCAATCAAAGCCCTTAAGGTTGGCGGTTTGGAGATCACCTCAATTACTGATGTGACGTCAGTTCCCCATAACGGACCAAGACCAAAGAAACGAAGGAGGGTATAACGATGGGCAGATATGTGGGTCCAACTCATAAATTGTGCCGAAGAGAAGGAGTTCCGCTTTGCGGACGGGAAGATTGTCCAGTGAGGACCCGTCTTTCAGCTCCAGGGCAGCATGGAGCGCGGCGGAGAAGACTTTCTGAATATGGCCTTCAGCTTAGAGGGAAGCAGAGGGCAAAGCGAATTTACGGGGTGAGAGAGGTGCAGTTTAAGCGCTACTTTAAAAAAGCGCTTGGAAGCAAAGAGAAAACAGGAGAGGTTCTTCTTCAGATTCTTGAAAGGCGCTTAGATAATGCTCTTTATCGAGCAGGTTTTGCAAAAACCCGTCCGCACGCGCGCCAGATGGTAGGGCATAGTCTTGTCAAGGTAAACGGGAAGCGTGTTACAATCCCTTCGTATTTGGTCAAGGTAGGTGATAAAATAAACCTTGCCAAAAAAGATGCCCCCCTTTACGAGGAGGTGGTTAAACCCTCGTGGTTGAAGGTGGAGAAAGAAAAACGCGAAGCAGAAGTTAAGGCGCTTCCAAAACGGGAGGAGATTGGGGCAGAAATTGATGAAAAGCTAATTGTGGAGTTCTATTCGCGTTAGCGAACAAGGTTGCGAGCGTAGGCGAGCGCTTTACTCGAGATAAGACAGGAGTCAGGAGCCAGTAGTAAGAAGTAGTAGTACTCCCGACTAACGGCTAATGGCTAACGACTAACAATGATCAATCCTAAAGAGATTACAATCAAAAAAGAAAAAGAGACAAAGGAAGAAGGACGTTTTGTGATTGAGCCTTTGCCCTCCGGTTACGGTCATACGTTAGGCAATGCGCTTCGCCGGGTGTTACTTTCTTCACTCCCTGGAGCGGCGGTGGCAGAAGTAAGCTTTGAGGGAGTACCCCATCCCTTTACCACCATCAAAGGTGTGAAGGAGGATCTAATTGAGTTGATCCTCAATCTCAAGAAGGTTCGTTTTATTATGCATGTTGATGGGCCACTGGAGGCGCGGATTGAGGCGAAAGGGAAAAAGGAGGTGACTGCGGGGGACATAAAGATTTCATCGGGAGCGGAGATAGCTAATCCTGAGCTAAAGGTTGCCACTCTTACTGATAAATCAGCTAAACTTTCGGCCCGGCTTTTGGTAGAGAAGGGTGTTGGATATAAGCCATCAGAAGAACGGCAAGAATCAAGAGTGGGAGTAATCCCGATGGATTCAGTTTTCTCTCCTGTGACGAAAGTTGCCTACTTTGTGGAGGAAACACGGAGGGGGCGAGAAACAAACTTGGATAAATTGATCTTGGAGATTACAACCGACAGAACGCTTAAGCCGGGGGAAGCGCTTGAGAAAGCCACCGCTATTTTAATAAGTTATCTTGAACCGCTTATCGGGAAGAAGCTCAAAAAGGCAGCGGAAGAGGCACTAGCGGAAAAAGGGAAGAAGGTTGAGGGTCCATCGCCGGAGATTCGGAAGCTCTCGCTTGAGGAGCTCAACCTCCCGCCTCAGACGGTGACGATCTTAACCAAAGGGGGGATTAAGACGGTAGGGAGGCTTCTTCAGAAAACGGTTGAGGATCTCCTTAGCATCCGAGGCTTTGGGGAGAGAAGGCTTAAAGATCTTGAGCGAGAGTTGAAAAAACTGGGCGTTGCCCTAAAGGAAAGTGAAGCAACAAAGGAGGGGTAATAATGAAAAAACAGCGCGTTGGAAGTTCGTTGCGAGGGCAGCGCCGGGCGTTGTGGCGTAACCAAGTTGTAAACCTCATCCTTCATGGTTCCATTACTACCACTGAAGCGCGGGCGAAGGTTCTCAAAAGCGAAGTAGAGCACCTTATTTCAAGAGCAAAGAAAGCTGATTTGGCGACCCGGCGGTGGGTTCTTTCTCTCCTCCCTGATGATCAAGCCGCAAAGAAGTTATTCGATCAAGTTGTACCGCAGTTTATGCAACGTGTTGGTGGTTATGTCCGTGTTGTTAAGCTTATGCCAAGAAGAGGGGATCAGGCCTCCATGGCTCGGGTGGAATTTGTGGAAGAGATTAAAATAAAAGAAGAGGAGAAAGGGAAGGAGGTTAAGAAGACAAAACTTAGAAAGAAATCAGGAGGAAAAAAAGATGAGGAAAAAGACAAGAGCGACAAAAGTAAGTGAAGTTCAAAGAAGGTGGCATCTCGTGGATGCCAAAGGGAAAATTTTGGGAAGATTAGCCAGCCAGGTAGCCCAACTTTTAATGGGTAAAGGTAAACCTAACTTCGCCCCGTATCTTGATATGGGCGATTACGTGGTTGTGATCAATGCAAAAGAGATAATGGTTACTGGCAAGAAAGAGAGAGAAAAACTCTACCATCGCTACTCTGGTTATCCAGGAGGGCTTAAAACAGAGACTTTAGGGGAGTTGCGAAAGCGACGGCCGGAGGAGATCATCCGCCGTGCGGTTAAAGGGATGCTTCCAAGAGAGAAACTGGGGAGGAGGATGATCACCAAACTTTATGTCTATTCAGGTTCAGAGCATCCGCATGAGGATAAATTCAATGGTGGAAAAGAAAAGTGAAACCAAAAAAGAATACTGTGAAGCGGTAGGTCGGCGAAAGCGTGCCGTAGCGGTAGTTCGTCTCGTTGGAAAAGGTGGCCCTACTTTTATCAATGATAAACCAATTGAGGAGTACTTCCCGGGGGAGCCGGCAAAGATTGCTTACCGTGAACCGTTTCGGGTTACAGAAACAGAGGGGAAGTTTTCCGGGACAGTTAAAGTTTCAGGAGGAGGAAAGGGAGCGCAGTTAGGAGCGGTTATTTTAGGTTTTGCGCGGGCATTAGTTACTTACGATGAAAAATTTCGCCAACCGTTGCGTCAGGCTGGCCTCCTAACCCGTGATCCCCGGGAGAAAGAACCAAAAAAATACTTTTTGCGGAAGGCTAGGAAGAGGCCGCAATACTCAAAGCGCTAATTCCGCAAAAAGCTAGGCGCATAGCGCAGCGCGCCGTCGTTCTTAAGAAAAGCCCGCAAGCGACCACAATATTCTAAGCGGTAGTGAAGAATAAGGCTACGCGTGGAGCGAACCCCTTACTCCAAGTGGTTATCTTATAGTTGACAAAAGGCCCGGGACGCGGTATCCTACCATTGGTGGATTATTTAGACCCAAGACTATAAGGAAGGAGGGCTTGGCTCGTGGCAGACGATGAGATCCATGTTCCCGTTGATGGTGGTGGCAGTGAACCAGTCGATGATGTTGCAGACGATCTGGCCGACGAAGAGAGCGACTAACTAATTTTTGTTTGATCAGATCAGATCAGATTTCAAGGCTTTGCCTTTGCAGGCAGAGCCTTTTTCCTTTAAACTAAGTGAGATGTTTGAAAGAACCATCTTAGACAACGGTTTGAAAATTATCTCCAAGGAACTGAAAGATACCGAAACTGTAACCGTGAAGATTTCGGTCAGTGCTGGTTCAAAATTTGTAGAACCCGGGAAAGAAGGCTTATCACATTTAGTTGAACATATGGTTATGAATGGTAGTAAGAGATACCCCGACCCCTTGGCTGTTAGGCGTGCTATTGAGGAACTCGGTGGATACATTAATGCTGACACTAGTAAGGAGGAAGCAAATTACAGGGTCAAGGTAGTCGCCGATGATCTGGAAAAGGCGGTAGATGTCCTCTTTTCGCTTATAGATGAGCCGCTGTTAGACAAGAGGGAACTGGAGGATGAAAAAAAAGTTATTTATGAAGAGATAGCGAGAGCTGAGGATAAACTGGAGAGAAGGCTCTTGGACAAGTTCTTCACGCTGCTTTTCAGAGAACATCCATTAGGGAAGCGTGTATTAGGATATCAGGATAAGTTGAAACGAATCTCTACAGATGAGGTTAGAGAATTCTTTAAAAACTTTTACGTGCCTGAAAATATTGTAGTCTGTGCAGCTGGCCGGGTAAGCCATACCAGATTGGTCAATCTGGTGAATAACTATCTCGGCTCTCTTAAGCGGGGAAGATTACGGTCCTATGATGAATTTATTCCGTTGGTTGATGGGCCGAAAGCGTCCGTGTTAGATGAGAGAGCCCAGCAAGCTAGGCTGCTTTTAGGGTTTCCTACAAAGCCTCAGAATCTTGAGGCGCACATATTAAATATGTTTATTGTCCAGTTATTGTGTAGTAATGATAGGTTGTCTGCAAGATTGAGGGTGAGGGAGAAGCTGGCTTATGACGTTAGCGCTGCGTACTCTGAATTTTCCGATGCTTCTCTCGTTTTAGTTTACGGGGGTTTTTCTTATAACCGAGTTAGAAAAGCGATAAAGTCTATAACTGACGAGCTGCGATCAATTAAAAAGAACCCTATCAGGAGTAAAGAGTTTAATAAGGTTAGAAAATTGTTTGAAACCAACCTCATTTTTAAGTTGGAAACTCCTGAGGATTGGATTGAGTTTGCACTTCGTTGGAATCTGATTTTGGGTAATCCAATTGAGCCTGAGAATTATTTAAAAGAATTGGAAGAGATTGAACCAGAGGATATCCAAAGACTTGCACAAAAACTCTTCGTCCCTGAAAATTCTTACCTCGCGGTAGTTCACAAAGACAAGAGAGCCGGGGAGTTTGAAGAGCTCTTGCGAGAGGGATTAGGAAGCACGTAATTTTTAAGCGCTTTGTAGACAGGGCCAGCAGGGGTGAGTCTGCTTTCGACTAAATCGATTTGTGTTGCTTCAAACCCTATCTTTGGCAGGGTGTAAGCACGGATCCTTTGGCGCAACGCCTCTTTTTCACCGGAGCGTAATTGTTTTAAGCGGGCGAGCGTGATGTGGGAGTGGAACGGTTTTTCATCAAAGCCGATTTTTCTTTCTAAAAGTTTCTTTTTTATCTCCTCAACAAGGCTCGAGATTTTCTCTACCTTTCCAGCAAGGTTAACAGCAAGAAGACGAGCTTTTTCTTCACTGGGGAAAAGGGTGAGGATACTTGTTTCAAGGTTCATTGGTTTATATTTAATACTGTCTAAGACATTGGTGATTTCACTTGCTTTATCTGTTTCACCGATAAAGATCAGGGTGAGGTGAAGATTTTCCTCCTCAACCCATTTGGCGGGAAGTTCCAGAAAGTCTCGTTTGACCTCTGCTAGTACCTTCCTAACGTTTTCTGGTAAGGGGATAGAGATAAAAAGTCGCATAAGAAAGATGGTCGGGGAAGCCGGACTTCCGCCAAAGGCGGATAAACTCCCCGGCGACCTTGGATAGTACTGGTCGGGGAGGGGGGAATTGAACCCCCTGCCTCTCGCACCCCATGCGAGCGGTCTACCGATGACCTACTCCCCGCATCGCCAAGCACCTTTACCCGCCGAAGCTTTAGCGCAGGCGGGCCATGCGAGTGCGCGGACCTTGTCCGCCTCTGGCGGAAACTGCGCTATTCCCCGATGAGCAAAGCGAATCTCTTTTATTATACCCGCAAACTCTTGTATTTTCCACCGCTGGTGATAGACTTATAAGACACGCTCAAAACTACATATGGAGGATAGAGATGCAAAAGTGTCCCGGTCTGGACCTGAGAAATGTAAGACCGGAGGATATTGAGGTAGAGTGTCCCTTCTGTGGAGAGATAGTTGAGATCTGGCCTCCAAGCCGGGGAATCAAATGCCCAAACTGTAAGAAATGGGTTGATAAAAGAGGGGGAATTCCAAGCTGTGCTGACTGGTGTTCTGGTGGTGAAGAGATGGTAAGGGAGTGTCTCGGAGAAGAGAGATACAGAGAATGGAAAGAATCAAAACAAAGGAAGGAGGGAGGAGATGTCTAAGGTCTTTATCATCTGTCCAGTGAGGAATGCTGATCTGGCAATTCAGGAGGAGATTCAGCGTTATATAGAGCGATTAGAGGAAGCTGGGCATCATGTTCACTGGCCCCTGCGGGACACCAACCAAAATGATCTCCACGGAATTCGCATCTGTATGGATAACTGCGATGCGATTATCGCCGCTGACGAGGTTCATATCTGGTACGACCCGACCAGTATGGGGTCGCACTTTGACATAGGAATGGTGAATGCTCTCCGTCTCTTAGGGTTTAAGAAAACGGTGCTTTGGGTTAATAACTTTCCACGGGCCTATCTGCCTTGGAATTATAAGCCCTTCCTTACCGTCAGAACTAGGACAGATGAGCTTCGTTACTGCTTTGAGCCGACTGGTCCTTGGTCCCTTTTTGAAGGGGGTATGCTCTTTGCTCTCCTTCGCTTGGGGTTCAAGAGAAAACTGGTTCTGCTGAACGACAGCGACGTTCAGCCGACTCCAGAGAAGAAGAGCTTCGCGAACGTCTTTCGCGCTTTGGCTGATGGTCGCGACATTGCGCGGGAAGATGCGGCGGAGATTCTTTCTACGTTAATTACTAGGGAGGAGTGAGATGAGAAAGTACAAGGTTGTGTTGATGAGGCAGGTGCTCTGGAGAGATTTACACCCAGAGATCCATCGTGTTGGGGCCTGCAACGCCGAAGAGGCGGTTGCGGAAGCAAAGGATCTGGTCCGCTGGGTGAACGAGGAGATGGGACGTGATCACATAGCGGGAAGGGTTGAGTTGCGCGAGGTCCACAACTCTCGTGGCACACGTATCTGGTCACATTTGATTAATGAGTAGTTTTTGACTAAGGCTAGTTATGCTGACTAGCCTTTTTCTTTTGTTGTTGCATTTTGGGGTAAAGCACGATAACATCGAAGACGATGGCAAAGAAGTTGAGCGCAGCGAAATCCGCCTCTGGTGGAGAAAAAGCTAGTCCTTCGAAAGCCTCGGAATCAGGAAAAAAACAGGCTCTAACCTCAGCGATTGAGCAGATTGAAAAGTCCTTTGGACGTGGTTCGATTATGAAGTTGGGGGAGCAGGCCGCCGCCAAGGCTGATGTGGAGGTCGTTCCCACCGGTTCTTTTGGGCTGGATCTTGCTTTAGGGGTGGGGGGAATCCCTAAGGGACGGGTGACCGAGATCTTTGGACCGGAAATGTCCGGAAAAACAACCCTCGTTCTTCATATGATCGCCGAGGTGCAAAAACAAGGCGGAACCGCCGCTTTTATTGATGCGGAGCACGCCCTTGACCCCTCCTACGCCAAACGTATCGGGGTTAATGTTGATGATCTTCTTCTCTCCCAGCCGGATACCGGCGAGCAATCGCTTGAAATTACGGAGACACTGGTTCGCTCGGGGGCGGTTGACCTGATCGCAATTGACTCCGTTGCCGCACTTGCCCCGCGGGCGGAGATTGAAGGGGAGATGGGGCAACCTCATCTTGGACTTCAAGCACGGCTGATGTCCCAAGCGCTTCGAAAACTCGCCGGAGCAATTGCCAAATCCAACACAACCGTTGTTTTCACCAACCAGATCCGCCACAAGATTGGAGTCTTTTTCGGTAGTCCGGAAACAACCCCTGGTGGTTTGGCGCTTAAGTTTTACGCCTCGGTTCGGATTGATCTTCGAAGGATTGGAACGATCAAGCGAGGGGAGGAAGTTTTGGGATCACGCGTTCGGGCGAAGGTGGTGAAAAACAAAGTCGCTCCACCTTTTCGCCAGGCGGAGTTTGACATTATGTATGATGAGGGGATCAGCAAAAGGGGGGAACTGTTGGAGCTTGGGGAACGTTATGGCGTTGTTGAAAAAAGCGGAGCCTGGCTTGAATTTGAGGGACGAAAGTTAGGCCAAGGTAAGGAAGGCTCAAAAGAGTTCCTAAAGAAAAATCCCAAGATCGCGGAGAAGATTGAGGAAGCGATCAAAAAAGCCGCCGAAAAAGCGGCTTCGACAAGCTCACTGTAAAAAAGCGAGAAGTCTTAAACTTCTCGCTAAGTTTTACCTATTTGAACTCTCCTTTTGAAATCTCCTTCGGCAGGGAATGACAGGTCAAGGTCGGGTTCTAGTTCACGTTTTGGTCTTTTGATCGCGTCCAAGATTTCCAGGGCATGGTCAAGATGAATTTCGATATCTTGCCACTTTACCTCTTCGTTGGTTCCTTCCGTCCCTTTGACTTTGGCGCAAACGCCATCGTAAGCTTCTTCAAGAATTGCCCTTATCTCATCAGTATCAAGCATTGCTTCCTCCTTACCACGAGACCGGGATGGTAACCAACGCTACCTGATAACGACCCTGCTTTCTCCCCTTTTTGAAGACGCGATAAGTATATTCTTTCCTCCTGTCGCTAGGAGCCATTTCTTTAACGCGTTCGAGTTGGTGATCAAGTCCCCAAATCATCCGACGAACCACATCCACTGGGCTGTGGACAGTTTGATAGCGTATCTGCTGGAGGATATAAAGGCGCAAGCGCCAAACGGGACAGTATATTTCTTGATCAGGTGAAAGGTAATCTGGTAAGAGTCGTTTTCCTTGCGAGAGACCTTCCTCAATTAATTCTCGCTCCCAATCGGCGACATTGGCAGCCCGCTCTAGATACTTGCGATCCCTCTCCAGAAGCTCTTTCTCACTTAACTCAGCCATTATCCCTCCGTCTTGGATTCGGTTTTAGTGTGTGCAAGGATGATTTTAATGCCGAAGATGGGAAAGGTCAAGCCCCGGTCGGGTTGACAGTGGTTGGGAGGAGAAGCTATGATTGGTAGTTAGGAGATGAAAGGTTTTAGCAATGGTCGACAAAAAAATCAAAGAGTCCTCTACATCGTCCGCCAAATCGGCGGATAAGATCTCAATTGAAGAATTAAGAGAAAGATATCTCAAGGAATTAGAGAAGGTTTCCAATCTTTCCCGTGAGGACGCCCGAAAGAAGCTCCTTAAGGAGTTGGAGCAGGATTTGGAGAATGAGAAAGCACGTCGGATCGCGGAGGTGGAGGAGGAGATTAAAGCCGTTGTTTCTGAACGGGCAAAAGATATCCTTGTTTCCGCAATGGAGCGCTCCTCCACCGATTATGTGGCCGAGTACACCGTTTCGGTGGTGAATCTTCCTTCCGAGGATTGGAAAGGGAAGATCATCGGGAAGGAAGGGCGCAACATCCGCGCTTTGGAGCGGGCAACCGGAGTGGAGTTTGATCTTGAGGAGGCGCCCAATGCCGTTCGCCTCTCCTCCTTTGATTCGGTTCGCCGTTATATTGCCAAATTGGCGCTTGAGCAGCTGATTAAAGACGAGCGGATTCAGCCGGAGCGAATTGAGGAGACGGTGGCAAAGGTTAAGGAGAGGGTGGAGGAGGAGATTAAAAAAGAAGGGGAGAAAATTGCGCTTGAGGCTGGTTTGGGAGGGTTGCCTTCCGGAATCATTGAGCTTTTAGGCCGCTATAAATTTCGCACCTCCTATGGTCAGAATTTAGCGAAGCATTCTTTAGAGATGGTGAAGCTTGGAGCTTACCTTGCGGCGGAGGTTGGGGCGGATGTGGGGCTTACCAAAACCGCCTGCCTTCTTCATGATATTGGGAAAGTGGCAACCGGCGCCGCCGAGGAAGGACATGTCAAGCTTGGGCGAAAGATTTTAGAGAGGTTCAACTTCCCAGAAAAATTGATCAACGCCGCTGTTTCTCATCACGAAGATGAGGAGAAAAAAAGCGTTGAGGCGGAGCTGGTTTACATCGCCGATGCCACCTCAGGCGCTCGGCCGGGAGCGCGGTATGAAGATTTTGAGGGCTACGTGAAGCGGATTGAGGAGCTGGAGAATATTGCCAAATCCTTCCCTGGGGTTGAGGATGCCTATGCAATCTCCGCTGGTCGTGTGGTGCGGGTGATTGTTAAGCCGCAGGAGATCTCTGATGAGACTGCTGCAAAGCTTGTCCATGATATCTCAGAGAAGATTGGAAAAGAGATCGTCTCTCCTGGTGGAGTTAAAGTGGTTGTTATCCGCGAATCCCGCTTTGAAGAAACCGCATAAATCCCAAAAGTAATTCTACAAACTTAGAGGCTACTATTCATACTATATAGTATGAATATACGCTGCCATATAAAAAGGCTGAACACTTTGTCCAGCCTATGTTTAGAGTTTCTCTTCAGTAAAGAACGGCGAACGAGAAAGTATCCACCTCTCTTTCTGATTTAGCGTGCAATCCATGAGTGGGAGGAGGTAGTCTTGCCTGTTCATAAATCTGTGAGACGCTTCTTGGTTGTGGCCTAAGCCAAAAACATGTCCAAGTTCATGGGTGATTCGTCCCTCTGCCCTCCCATCAGGTCCCCAATGGGTGAGGAGATGCGAAGAGATAATGGCGTATCCGCCAGATTCAACCTGAAGGCCAGTAGCGGTGTACCCAAAGCTTTCTTGGGCTACCACAGGGGTGAAGATGACCCACGCTTGGGTGTTATCAGCGTTGAGTTTTTCCCTGATAAGGATGATGAGGTTGAAGCAGAGGATATCCAAATCTGAGAGCTTTGAGTAGTACCTCGGACCGCACCTCTCCTGGCAAATCCGATCCAAATCCTTAGGAAGAGGAATATCCCCACTCCTATGTCTTTGAAGATCTTCAGCAGTGTGGTGCGTCTGGATGATCATGAGCTCTTCAACCTGCAAAGTCTTTCCAACCTCTTTTAGAAAGTATTGGCGAATGTGCTCAAACGACTGTCGACATCTCTCTTTGATGTCGGCTGGGGCGATAGTATCCGCGAGAGCAATCCAAACTGGCCTTACCACATGCTCCATCTATCTCTCCTCTCGTTATTCTGTTTTCATCTTATAGCGTATCACGGAGTTTGGGCTTGGGCAAGATCAATTCTATTTCTTGCTATTATTGAAGCACGATGAAAATTCTTTTTATCGGCGATATTGTAGGGAAATTAGGAAGACGTGCCGTTGGAGAGGTCCTGCCCGATCTGAGGAAGAAGGAGAAGATTGATCTGGTGATCGCCAACGGAGAGAATCTTGCTCACGGGCGGGGGATGACGGAAAAGACCCTCAAGGAAGTGATGGGTTACGGGGTTGATTTCTTCACCTCCGGTCCCCATATCTTTGCCCATGAAGATGTTTTCAGCCTTAATTTACCTTTGATTCGACCGGCGAACTATCCCTCAGATAAACCGGGCCGGGGATTCACTACTCTTAAGGTAGGGGGGAAAGATATCCTGATTATTAATCTTGCAGGAGATCAGGATTTTATCGGCCGTACTTATCTTGAGGAGGGCGAGAAGTTCGAGAATCCCTTCGGAATGGTTGAGCAGATCATTGCATCGGTGAAAGAGCCTAATCTGATTATTGTTGATTTTCACGCCGAGCTTACTTCCGAAAGATCGGCGATGGGCTTCTTCTTGGACGGTAAGGTCACTGCTGTCGTGGGGACCCATACCCACGTTCCCACTGCCGATGCTCAAATCCTCCCCAAGGGAACCGGTTACGTCACCGATGTTGGGATGTGCGGAGCAAAAGATTCAGTTTTGGGGGTCGTCCCAGAGATAATCATCAAGCGCCTTGCCGAGGGTGGTAAGGATCCGTTTGAGTGGGTTGAAAAGGGTTCCGCGGTTTTCAACTCTGTTCTTTTTGAGACAAACCCTAAGGGTTTAGCAAAGGGAATCAGAAGGATTGATAAGGAGATCAACCCTTCGGGTTAAAATTTCTAAACCCGAAGGGTTTAGGAAAAGGAGGTGAAAAGTTAAGTTGAACAAATCTAGTTTAATTGACACTGTTTCGGCTAAGACTGGACTTTCTAAAGCAGCAGCGGAGCGAGCGGTAAACGCCTTTTTAGGAGCGATTGCTGATGACCTTTCCAAAGGGGAGCGGGTAACTGTTTCTGGCTTTGGCACTTTTGAGGTGAGAAAAAGAAAGGCAAGGGTGGGGCGGATTCCTCAAACCGGCAAGCCTGTGGTTATTCCCGAACATCTCACTCCCGCTTTCATCGCCGGGGAGGGTCTGAGAAAGAGCGTGCGGGGATGAATTATCAGCTGCTTCATTCCTGGGATGTCAGTCCCCAGGAGGCAATTCGGATCCAAGAGAAGTTAAGGGAAAAAGTTATCAAAGAGGGTCCGCCTCCCGCCCCTGGCGACCCGCTTCGCCGCGAGGCGAGGGCTCGCCTCTGGCAACTGGCGGATCGTGTTCGGAAAGTGGCGGGGGTGGATGTTGGCTTTCCCGCACCTGAAACAGCACGCGCGGCCGTTGTGGTTCTCTCCTTTCCAAAGTTAGAACTTGTTGAAAAACAGATTGCGGAGGTGCCAGCTACCTTTCCCTATATCCCTGGATTGTTGGCTTTCCGCGAGGCACCGGCGGTTTTGGAGGTGATCCGCCAGTTGGCGGATGAACCAAACCTTTTTATCTTTGATGCTCAGGGTTATGCTCATCCGCGGCGGATGGGGCTTGCCACCCATCTTGGCCTTTTTCTTGATAAACCAACAATTGGTTGTGCCAAATCAAAACTGATCGGTCAATATCTAATGCCTGGTAACCGAGTGGGGGAGAGGGCGGATTTGGTTGACAACAGTGAGGTTGTTGGGGCAGCGGTACGCAGCCGGCCAGGATCTCCTCCTCTTTTTATCTCTGTTGGTCATAAGATTTCTTTAGATGAGGCGGTAAAATATGTTTTAGCGTGCACGAAACGAGGGAACCATCTTCCTGAACCAACGCGTCTGGCCCATCAATTTGCCTCATCGTGAAGAGAAGTACTCTTCCAAAGTTATTCCCTTGCGGTAGACTTCACCTGCAACTTCCTTCCCAACAAAACGGAAGTGCCACGGCTCCCAAAGGTACCCGGTAATCCCGTCTTTTCCTTTGGGGTAGGAGAGAACAAAACCATATTTGTGGGCATTTTTCTCCAACCAACGTCCTTCGCAGGTGAAGCCGAAATTACGGGTAAGCTCGTAACCAACGGTTGAGCTGGTCAAGTCAACTGTTGTCCCCAGTTGATGTTCGGAATGGCCGGACCGAGCCGAGCCAAGATCGGCATAGTATCTTCCTACTTGAGCAACCCACCAGTTGTAGACCGCGATCTGAGTCTGGTAGGAGCGATATGCGGAAAGGACGGCGATTTTGCATCCGCAGGATTTTTCGACAGCCATAAAGAGATCTTTGAGGTGGGGAATTACTATCTTTTGAATCGTTTCTGGACCAACCGTCTTTACCCCTCCCTCTAAGCTAACCAGGTTTGAAGGAACATACCAGGAAAGGAGAGTATAAATTTTATTGATATGAGCAAGAAGCATCTCCCCCTCCACCTTAAGAGTGATTTCTTGGGAAGGGTAGAAGAAGGGGACGGTCTGGTAGGAGAGGGCTTCTTTAATGAGTTTTGCTGGCTGAGGTGGAGTGAGACCAAAAAGCGTGATTTGAAGCTCGGGGGAGGGGAGTGCTTCCTCCTTTTGATGCAGGTAGGAAGTGGCAAAGACGACTTCAAAAAACAAGATTGAAAGAAGAATGAATAAAGTAGCTCGCATTTATCAAATTAAGTCTAACAAGGATACAGCTTTGACAGAAAGTTTGAAGAGTTGATAGACTCAAGGTGTGAATATTGAGCAGCGTTACGAAATCTCTTTAAAAACAATTCTTACCACCCTTGGGATTTTGGCGCTT
This sequence comes from uncultured Candidatus Saccharibacteria bacterium, assembly GCA_964413845.1. Classification (GTDB taxonomy): domain Bacteria; phylum Patescibacteriota; class WWE3; order 9FT-COMBO-53-11; family 9FT-COMBO-53-11; genus CAYPTJ01. Next base: position 32,446 of record CAYPTJ010000003.1, read on the forward strand.
CTTTTGGTTCTTATTCAGATAAGAGCGCTTTTTATTACTCTTTTTGTCGCCTTAATTTTATGCCTTGCTTTGGATCCGTTAGTTGTCAGGCTTAAAGGTTGGCGAATCCCTCGTCCTTTGGGGGTAATTCTTACTTTTCTTGCAATCGTTGCTCTTTTTGGAGGAGTAATTGCTTATGGTTTTACCCCGATGATTAACCAGACCGGCAAGTTTCTCTTAGGTTTGCCAACCCTTCTCGACCCGTTTCTTGCACGACTACCAACACCTTTAACAGATCAGCTGAAGAGTCAGCTCTTTTCCCAGCTAACGATGTTCTCCTCCGATCTTCTAAACTCCACTGTTGCCCTTGCCTCAAATTCGCTTTTCATTATTACGATCCTTGTTTTTGGTTTTTACCTTCTTTTGGATTGGGAGAATGTGAAGACATGGTTTATCGGATTTTTCAGCCGCCCAGCGCAGAAAAGAGTGGTAGCGATTATTGAACAGATGGAGCATCGGCTTGGAGGGTGGGTCCGAGGGGAGTTGGCTTTAATGACAATTGTTGGGGTACTTATTTTCTTTGGACTTACCGTTCTTAAAGTAGAGTATGCCCTTCCTTTAGCGTTGATCGCCGCGGTTTTGGAGATTGTTCCGATGATCGGGCCGATTTTGTCGATGATTCCAGCGGCGATTGTTGGTTTTAGCGCTTCGCTTTGGTTGGGGATTGCGGTGCTTGTTCTTTATGCGGTTGTGCAACAGGTCGAAAATAACTTCATCGTCCCCAATGTAATGGGAAAGGCGGTTGGGTTTTCTCCTTTAGCAACGCTGATTATCCTTTTTATCGGAACAGAGTTGTACGGGGTAGGGGGACTAATTTTGGCAATCCCCACCACACTCTTTCTCACCATTGTAATTAAAGATATCCGCACTGGGGAGGAAGAATAAGAGTGTTTTGGGAGCTTCGGTTGCAGCTTCTCCTTTTGTCATCGGCAGTTTTACTTGGAGTTTTTGTCGGTTATATGTTTTATCTTTTTTCTTTAAGTTATTATGGTCAGCTTGGGCAGATTTATTCCGTTTTATAACGTACGAGCTCCTTTTTGGTTTCTGTGGTATAATTAAGATTGTGCAGGAAGAAGGGCAACCGCCCCACGTCGCGTAAAGCTATGAGGGGAGGAAAGTCCTGACTCCGTAAGAGCAAAGGAACGGGGTGCAAGCCCCGACGGGTAACCGCTAGTGGTCCAACCCCGAAAGGGATTGGGCACGGATCCTGAATCAATCCTTCGACAGGCTCAGGATTGCCCTGAGCGCAGTCGAACGGGCAACAGGGTTTGAGAGCAACAGAGACGAGCGCTCACCTAAATCCGCCAGTAGGTGGAGATGGTGAGCGGGTGAAACGGGCAATCCCACCTGGAGCAATCCACGACCACACCCTTTAAGGCTGCTCGCCGATGGTTGATGACGACGATTTGGCCACATTGACCAGGGTGCGAAGATGGAGCATCCGCCAACTGGCGGACCCGCCTGAATGCGAGAGCTTTTGGCGGGAGAGAGATGGTTGTCTAAAACAGAATCAGGCTTATTCTCTTCCTGCGCCAGAAAGTGCCACCGTAAGGTGGCCTTTCTGTTTGAACAGGAGAGAACAAGGTTGCGAGCGGAGCGAGCGCCTTATCCTCTTCCTGTGCAGAAAAATCCCCGCCAAAAGCGGGGCTTTTTCTATCTTTCAAATTAAGGAGGAGAAGATTGCGGTTTGTATGCACATACTAGTATGTGCTAACAGGTGGCGACATCAGGCAAAAAATAACCCGTCCAAGTTTCCTTGAACGGGCTTTAGGTTGTGATCGTCCATCATTAAAACCAAAGTGTCGCAAAGCTTAGGACGGCGAACACCGCCCCGACGGGAAGAAACAGCATTCCGATTGAGACGCTTCCCGCGGTCATAAAGAGAATCGCTGGAAGCGTGAATAACAATCCCACAATCCCGAGCGGGACACTAGGCCCGAACGGAGTGTTATACCGCTGGAGCACTCGCCATATACGCCACATTTGCTACCTCCCCTTCTTTTTAGAGCTTTGATTCTCCTAAGGGGAGTTTACCACGAATCCTATAGGATTGCAAGGGCTTGTCCTTTCATAAATTCGGTGTTATCATCGGGGGCGATGCTTGCCAAGGTTATCTCCGCCGCCACCGTTGGTTTAAACTCCGTTCCGGTTGAGGTTGAAGTTGATATCGAAAAACGTGGATTTCCGGCCTTCACCATCGTTGGTCTTCCTGATAAGGCGGTTGAGGAGAGCAAAGAGCGGGTACGGGCCGCTCTTAAAAATACGGGGGCGGATTTTCCCCAGTACCGCATCACCGTCAATCTTGCCCCAGCAGATTTGAAGAAGGAAGGCCCCTACTATGATCTTCCCATTGCGGTTGGAATTCTTATCGCTTCAGAGCAACTTCGCGCGGATCTTTCTCACTCCCTTGTTTTGGGTGAGCTTTCCCTTGACGGCAGCCTTCGTCATACCCCTGGGGTCTTACCGACTGCTCTTTTGGGGAAAGAAAAAGGTTTTAAGCAAATCTTTCTTCCGGCTTTAAATGCGGCTGAGGCATCAATCGTTTCCGGGATTGAAGTCTTTGCCGTGGAAAACCTTCTTGATCTGGTTAAACACCTTATGGGAACTAAGACGTTTGAACCCTTTCCCCATACTGATATCGCCGATCTGATCGAGGAAGAGGAGGCGGAAGTAGATTTTGCCGAGATTATGGGTCAGGAGCAGGCGAAGCGGGCATTGGAGATCGTTGCCGCTGGGGCGCATAACTTACGGATGTCTGGGCCTCCAGGGGCAGGGAAGACACTTCTTGCTCGGGCGCTTCCTTCGATCCTTCCAAGGATGATGGCCGAGGAGGCACTTGAGGTAACAAAGATCTACTCGATCAGTGGAAATCTGAATCCTGGCCAGGCACTGGTTAAAACACGGCCATTTCGTGCGCCGCATCACACCACCTCAAGGATTGGGCTGATCGGCGGAGGGCAACACCCAAAGCCGGGTGAGATCTCTCTGGCTCACCGAGGAATCCTCTTTTTAGACGAGTTTCCTGAATTTCCCCGTCACGTTTTGGAAGCGTTGAGGCAGCCGGTTGAAGATGGGATTGTGACGATCTCCCGAGCCGCCGGGTCGTTAACTTTCCCGGCAAAATTTATTTTGGTTACGGCGGAGAATCCCTGCCCCTGCGGCTACTTAGGGGATCCACGCAAGTCCTGCCGCTGCAGTGCCCATCAGATCTTGCACTACAAGCAGAAAGTTTCCGGTCCAATTTTGGATCGGATCGATATGCACATTGAGGTTCCTGCGGTTAAAACCGACAAGCTGATGCAAGGTGCGGATGAAGCCAAGCCGCAAGCGGAAAGCAGTAAAAAATTACGGGAGCGGGTGCAGAAGGCACGTGATCGGCAGCTTAAGAGATTTGTAGGAAAGAAGATTTTCAGCAATGCAGAACTAACGGCGAAGGAGATTCACAAATTTTGCAAAATGACTGCGGAGGCAGAGGTGCTTCTTCGCCAAGCGGTTTCCCAAATGGTGCTTTCGGCAAGAGCCTACCACAAAGTGATCAAGGTTTCGCAAACGATTGCCGATCTGGCTGGTTCAAAGGAAATCCTGCCTGAGCACATCGCTGAGGCACTGCAATATCGCCCTCGCGAGTCAGAGTTCTAAAGGATAAAATTGAAGGCGATAATTACCCCAAGAGCGATAGCGGTGAGGACCCCACTTTTGATAAGGTCAGCTTTGATAAACTTTGGGTCTACCATTTGGGGAGGTAGTTGAGGTTTTCGGATCGCCGGTTCTTTTACCTCTTTTGGTGCTACAGCGGGTTTCTGTATGCTTGGCGGTGTTGATGGTGCTGGTGGCAAAGTAGGTTTTTGACCAGTGATCTGTGCCCGCAGAACCTCAACCTCGCGCCTGAGGTGGGCAAGTTCTTTATCTTTTCTCCTTTTCTTGGACATATCTTGATTTTACCACTATTAGCTCCTTAAGCAGGCTTGTATTCGTCCTATATAGTATGATACTGAGGCAAACTTTTCCCAGATTGACTTGGAATATTGAAATTTGTTAATCTGAGTATAGATTGTGATCGTTTTGCTGCGTAAAACGTCCAATCTTTGATTGTGATCAAAGAGAAAACCGGGGTTGTGGAGTTAAAACCATCTTGCCGATCACGTTTTGGTGGGTGGGTAAAACAACATCGGTGGGTTCTTCTTTTTATTTTCTTTATTTTGCTCTCGTTTATCGGAGGTGGAGTTTGCTTCGTTTTGGCTAAGCGCTTTTCTCTCCCTTTTCTTAATCCACTTGGACCTTCAACTGGCGAGCCGCTGATTGTCCTTTCTGCACCAACTGTTTTGGATCAACTCCATCCGATTAGCGGTGTTTTTTATACCAAAGCGCAAAAAGATACTTGGGGAAAACGCCGACCTTTGGCAGTGATGATTGATAATCATGCGCTTGCGCGCCCTTACCATTTTGGTCTTCAAAAAGCTGATCTGATCTGGGAAGCAGTGGCTGAAGGAGGGATTCCTAGATTGTTAGCTGTGTTTCACAGCCAAGATATCGCTAAACTTGGTCCTGTCCGTTCTGCCCGTGTTTATTACATTGATTGGGCTTTAGAATTTCCTGCGTATTATTCCCATGTAGGCGGAGCGGGGACACCAGGATCACCAGCGAATATTTTTGCTTATATTCGACAAAAAGGTGTTTTGGATCTTGATCAGTTTCGTTTGGGAACCTCTACCTATTGGCGCGGCGGAGATATTATGATTGGGGGAAGAACAATCCTTTCTCATATCAATTACACTTCAACTAAAAAACTCTGGCAAGCGGGGGAACGGCTTTATCCAGGAACAAATAAATTACCCAAATTTAAGGCTTGGAAGTTTAAAAGTGATATCCCATATACTGAGCGCTCTGAAAAGCAAAAAATCTCCTTTAACTTTTGGTATCTCCCAGTTTACGCCGTGGAGTGGAGGTATGAACGAACAACCAACACTTACTTGCGATTCCAAGGAGGAAAGAAACACCTTGACCAAACAACAAAGCAGCAGCTCACCGCAAAAAATGTTGTCCTTCTTTACACACCGCAATACAGAGCGGGAGATGGAACTGCTCATCTTCTTTTTAAAACCACAGGAAGCGGTGATGCCGAAGTCTTCCGCGATGGTAAGAAGATTAAAGCGACATGGAAAAGAAATACCCTTTCGGATCGAACGATCTTTTATGAGCAAGGAACCAAAAAGGAGATTGTTTTCAACCGTGGGTTAACCTGGATTGAAGTACTGCCAAAATGATGGGTTCGATGAACTCACCACAAGTTGGAAGGAGGTGAACATGCGTGCCTTTAATTAAACCAGGGGAAAAGGGTCGGTTTAAGGTTAAAAAAGTTTTAAGGACGGGTAGGGTTGTTGTGCCTGGTTTACTCAAAAATCTTTTTGTTTCACAAGTGCGGGTAGATATCCTCAAGCTTTTTCTCCTTCATCCCGGTACCGAATATCATGTGCGAGAGATTACGCGGCGGGTAAGTGCAGAGATCAATGCCGTTCGAAGAGAGCTTGAGAATTTGGAGAGTTTAGGATTGCTTAAGAAAAACCCCCGAAAAAACCGCCTCTATTACTTAATTAAGGAGGATTTTCCACTTTTTAACGAGGTTTTGGGACTGGTTGTTAAAGAGGAGGGAGTTGGTAAGGCGTTAGTGAAGGGGAAAGGTTTAGGCGAGGTGAAACTCGCGTTTCTTTCGATTCCTTACCTTAAAGGGAGGGTAGCAGCACCCAGCGAGATTGATCTTTTGATCGTGGGGCGGGTTTCCTCCAAGAAGATTGCCAAACTGGTTAAGGATGAGGAGAAGCGAAGAGGTCAGGAGATAAACTACACGATTCTCTCCGAAGGGGAGTTTGAAGCGCTCAAAAAGAGGCGAGATCCATTCCTTCTCTCAGCTATTTTTCAGCCCAAAATTATCCTCACACCAGGAGCAGAACGCTACCTTGTGATTAGCTAAGGGTGGGTGTTAAAGTAGTTTTTGGGCACTCATTAAGCTATGGCCGAGAAAATCATAAAAACAGGAAACTCTGCTGCGGTAACCCTTCCGGCAAAGTTTATGCGGGATCTTAATTTAAAGATTGGCGATCCTGTTGTGGTGGAGATTGATTATATTAAAGGGGAGATCACCTTTCGCTTTCCTGGAGCGCGGCAACTACATCTTACCCCTCCTCCAAAACGAGAAAGAACAAAAGCTTAACCTTAGGGACCTGCTAATGATATAGTTTCAGTGGATGGTCGTCCGCCCGAGGCGGACTAGTATTTTCACTTCGCTCGAATGGACGTCCGCCCGAGGCGGACTAGCATTCTCGCTTCGCTCGAATGTTAAAACCAAGATCTGTTTTAATTTTCATTATTCTTCTTATCATTGGTGCCGCGCTTGTTGATTTAAGTGGTTATCTTTGGCCGGCAACTGTAGACCTTACACGGTTCAAGATTCCCCTCCGCCGCGATCTTTCTCTCCATTACGGTTTGGATCTTCAAGGAGGTTTGCAGGTAAGTTTGGAGGCGGATATGTCGGGGATTCCTGAGAAAGAAAAAGATCGGGCGCTTGAAAGCGCGCGTGCCGTTGTTGAGCGGCGAGTTGATTTTTTAGGTGTTGCTGAACCCACAATCCAAGCTTCAAGATCAGGGAATTCATATCGGGTGATTGTCGAGCTTCCTGGGGTAGAGGATCCAGAACAAGCCCTTCTTTTGATTGGCCAGACGGCACAGTTAGATTTTCGTGAAGCGACAGGCGAGGGTGAAAACCAGCAGTTTGTGAGGACGGGGCTTACAGGAAAAGATCTCGCGCGTTCTCAGGTTGATTTTGAACAAACAACCAGTGCGCCGCAGATTGCTCTTCAATTTACTTCCGGGGGAGCGAAGAAATTTGAGGAGATCACGGGGAGAAATGTGGGAAAGTCGTTGGCGATCTATCTTGATGAGGTAATTCTTACTGCGCCAACGGTTAAGGGAAAGATTAGTGGAGGGAATGCGGTAATTACCGGGCAGTTTACTTTATCTGAAGCAAAGCGGCTTGTTGCCCAGCTTAATGCCGGGGCGTTGCCAACGCCGATTCATGTTTTGGAACGACGGCAGGTGGGGGCAACTTTGGGGGCAGAGGCGTTAAAGAGGAGTGTCGTTGCTGGTTTGGTTGGGTTGGCGTTGGTGGTCTTCTTTATGATCGGTAACTATGGGAGGTTGGGGATTTTAGCAACCATGGCTTTAATCATCTACGGGATTATCACCTTGGCGATTTATAAACTTCTTCCAGTAACCTTGACCCTTTCGGGTGTGGCTGGTTTTCTCCTCTCGGTGGGGATGGCGGTTGATGCTAATATCCTAATTTTTGAGCGGATTAAGGAAGAGCGACATTGGGGGAAGGAGTTGCATGAGGCGATGGAGCTTGGGTTTGGTCGGGCGTGGGATTCGATCCGCGACGCGAATTTAGCTACCCTAACAACTGTTTTTATCCTTTTTAATCCGTTTGGCTGGTCGTTTCTTGTCACCTCGGGGATGGTGAGAGGATTTGCTTTGACTTTGGGTCTTGGTGTTTTGATCTCGCTTTTTACAGGGGTGGTGGTCACAAGAACCTTGGTGCGTGTTTTCTACCGATAAGGATGGTGAGCTTGTCGCCCATTCGGCGAGCTCAGGGCGATCCTGAGCAGGGTCGAAGGATCGAATCATGATCAACTTCATGCGTCGTAAAAAAATATACTTCTTGCTCTCCGCTTTGGTGCTGGTACCGGGAATTTTCTCTCTGGTTCTCTTTTGGTTAAAACCTTCGATCGATTTCACAGGGGGAACATTGTGGGAGGTGCGCTTCGCTGAGTCAGTAGTCAGTAGTCAGGAGCCAGTAGTGGAGATCATTCGGGAAACCTTTACCGGACAGGGCTTGGAGATAGCTTCGATCCAAGCATCAGGTGAGAAGCAGTTTATCATTCGCACTGTTCCTTTAACCACCGAGCAGCATAAATCGTTGGTGGCGACGCTAAAGGAAAAGCTCGGGGATTTTGAGGAAGTTCGTTTTGAAACTTTAGGTCCAAAACTGGGGCGGGAGCTTCTTTTTAAAGCGTTTTTTGCAGTTACCTTGGCAGCTCTTGCAATCCTCACCTATGTCGCCTACCGATTCAAGAACCTAATGTATGGGGTGGCAGCGATTTTGGCGATGTTTCATGATACCTTTGTTCTCCTTGGTATTTTCTCTCTCCTTGGCCGATTTTTTGGGGTAGAGGTAGATACGCTGTTCGTCACCGCGGCTTTATCAACCCTCTCATTTTCAGTCCATGACACAATTGTTGTTTTTGACCGGATTCGAGAGATCTTGAGGCGCAATCCTTCTTTGGAGTTGGACGTAGCGATTAACCAAGCGGTGGGGGAAACGTTAGTGCGTTCGATCAACAACTCCCTGACGATTGTCTTTATGCTTTTGGCACTGTTTCTTTTGGGTGGGGAGAGCTTGCATTGGTTTGTCTTTGCTCTTTTGGTAGGGACAATCTCGGGAACCTACTCCTCAACTTTTACCGCCGCCCCGTTGCTGGTGATTTGGCGGAACTTCTCACGGCAAGGAGGGTTAAAGAAAATCTTCCAGCATCACTAAGAGTGATATTATGCCTTTGGTATGGAGAAAAGGTGGCAGATCCTCAGTGTGTTGGAAGTAGGGAGCAAGGAGTCAGTAGTTGAAAACCTTCTTAAAAACAGAGGCATTAAGGATAAAGAGGAGTTTTTTGATCCCCCAAGGCCTAATCAGCTAATTACCCAGTTACGTCGTTATCTTCCTGACCTTGATCAAAACCAACTTGAGCGTGCCGTTGAGCGAATCAAAGAAGCAATTTCCTCTGGGGAAAAAATCATCGTCTGGGGTGATTTTGATGTGGACGGGGTAACCGCAACCGCGATTCTTTGGTCCGCCCTGGGCGGACCTGGCGGCCTTGGTGCTGATGCCCTTCCTTACATTCCCGATCGATTCACCGAAGGTTACGGCTTGAACAAACAAGGGATTAAAAAGATAAGTGAAGAGGGAGCGGGGTTAATCATTACTGTTGATTCAGGAATTACGGCAAAAGAAGAAGTGGAGTATGCTAACTCTTTAGGGTTAGAAATTATTGTTACCGACCACCATTTGAAACCCAAAAAGCTTCCTCCCGCTTATGCGATCGTTCAGACAAACAAACTCTGTGGGGCTGGGGTAGCGTGGTTGCTCGCTTCTCAACTCATCACTAATCACTCATCACTAATCACTGGATTTCTTGACCTTGTTGCGATCGCTACCATTGCAGATCTCCAACCGCTTTTGGGGGCTAACCGGAGTTTAGTGAAGTACGGCTTTGAGGTCTTAAATCAAAACAAACGCCCTGGTTTGGCTGCTTTGCTTGAGGTGGCGGGCCTCAGGCCCGGAAATTTGGGAAGCTACGCTGCAGGCTGGATTTTGGGACCAAGAATCAATGCAATTGGCCGGTTGAAACAGGGGATTGAGGCGTTGCGCCTCCTTTGTACCCAGGATGAGATTAAAGCGCGGGAGTTGGCACATCTTCTTGAAGCCGCCAATATAAAGCGGCAGAGTTTAACAGAGGAGATGTACAATCATGCCAAAGGTTTGGTTGTGGATGGTTCGACAGGCTCACCACAAGGGGAGGGTCTCATCGTTCTTTACCATGATAGCTGGCATGAAGGGATCATTGGTTTGGTAGCAGGGAAGTTGGTAGAGGAGTATGGCCGTCCAGCAGTAGTGATTGCCAAAGGAGAGGAGTTTTCAAAAGGATCAGCACGCTCAGTGAATGGGTTTAACCTCCTTGAGGCGTTGCAAAACCACGCTGATCTTTTGGAGGATGTTGGAGGGCATGAGATGGCGGCGGGTTTTACGGTTTTAAACGAGAAGTTGGAGCAGTTTGTTTCTGCTTTGAGAGAAGAGGCAAAAGAGATTTTAAAAACGCTTGACCCCCGACCAGTTCTTAAAATCGATCTTGAGTTTCCTCTTTACAACCTTGGTTATGAGTCGATAGCAGAGTTAGAGAGATTTAAGCCACATGGAGTTGGCAACCCCGAGCCACTTTTTCTCGCTCAGGGAGTGAACGTTTTAGAGGAGAGGAAAGTCGGGCGGCAAAAGCAGCATCTGAAGCTTTTGGTTTCTCCTGGCTTTGAGGCGATCTGGTTTGGTCATGGTGAGAATGGTAGCTTTACCCTGGGAGAGGAGGTTTCCCTGGCTTATACTCCCGAAATCGAAGTTTGGAACGGGAAGGAGAAGGTAATCCTTAAGATCCGTGATCTGAGGAGAACCGGCCATGATTAAAAAAGAACTAGTTTTGGTAAGCGGGTGTTTAGCGGGATTGAAGTGTAAGTATGATGGGAAAGCTGATCGGGCGGATGAGTGTATTGTTGGGATGGTGAGGAAGGGCAAAGCGATTCTGGTTTGTCCCGAGCAACTGGGCGGGTTGCCGACACCGCGGCCGCCCTGCGGAATCTTCTCCAGAGAGCCCTTAAAGGTGTTGACTAGCCGTGGTAGAGGCGAGGACAGAACCGCCCAATTTTTAAAGGGTGCTAAAGAAACGCTTGGGATAGCGAGGATGTTTGGGATCAAAAAGGCGATTTTGAAGAACAAAAGTCCCTCGTGTGGGGTAACTAAAACCTGGCAGTTAGATAAAAATTTCAGGAATCGTATAGCTAAAGGGCAGGGTGTGACAACAGAATTACTCCGTAAAAACGGCATAGAAGTTCTCAGTGAAGAAGATTTATAAACAAAAACCCAAACCCTTTAAGCGTTAGATGATGCGGGAAAGATTGAGATAAGTTCACTATCATACTCTACAGTATGATAGTGCCTTTTCAGTTCTTGACTACTCACTCATACCATCTTTCAATCTCTATTAGAGTGTTCTCTCACCAAGCCTCAAATTTATGGTTTATAATAGGGTTGGGGTGACTCTAAAGGATCTTCTTGAGAAACACAAAAGTTACGAGCCAAGCTTGAACACAGAGTTGATCACCAAAGCTTACAACTTTGCGGAGGCTGCCCATGTGGGGCAGAAACGGTTGTCCGGGGAGGGGATGCTGGAGCATGTTTCCGAAGTGGCAGGGATCTTAACTGAGGTTCAGGCAGACTCAACTACCATCGCCGCCGCTCTTCTTCATGATGTTTTGGAGAAAACCAATCTTGAGCAGGAAGCTTTAGCTGAGGAGTTTGGGGGGGAGATTACATCACTGGTTGAGGGTTTGCGGGCGGTTAAGGAAGCAGGAAGTCACGTCACTGCAGAGGAAGAGCGAGACTGGGAGAATTTAAGGCACATGATGCTCGCCTCAATCAAAGACCCAAGAGTTTTGTTGATTCGGCTGGCGGAAAAGATCCACAACTTGCGAACTATCTCCGCTTTGCCACCTGAAAGACAAAAAACTTCTGCCCAAAAGGTCTTTGATATCTGGTCTCCTTTGGCGGCGATTTTGGGTCTTTATCGCTTTAAAGCGGAGTTGGAGGATCGGGCTTTTTCTATCCTTGAGCCGGAAAAATATAAGGAAATTGAGGAGAAGGTCCGTGCTCAGGCGGGGGAGATGGAGAGGGTGGTTGAGACTGTAAAGGAGAAGCTTACGGAAGCGCTGCAAAAAGAAGGGATCGTGGGAGAGATGAAAGGCCGCACCAAACATCTTTACGGGGTTTACCGAAAGCTTCCCCGCTACCAAGAAAAAGCGGGGGGGATGTTTTACGATCTTTTAGGTTTTCGGGTGGTGGTTGCTACAGTTGAGGAGTGCTATCGAGTTTTAGATATTATCCGCCGTCTTTGGCGAGAAGTTCCAGGTTTGTTTGACGATTATATCGCCCATCCTAAACCAAACGGTTACCAATCGCTTCAGGATGTCTTTGAGATTGATAGTCACTTGGTTGAAATTCAGATTAGAACTAAAACAATGGAAGAGTTTGCCGAATACGGGCTGGCAGCACATCAGCATTACGCCACCTTAGAAGGAGAGAAGAAAAGAGAAGGTTCCCTTCCCGCTTCTGAGGCAAAAGTTGCTCTTATCAAGAGTCTGGCCTTTTGGGAGAAAGGGCAGGAGCTCAATCTCTTTCCTAACGAGGTTTTTGTTTTCACCCCCAAAGGGGATGTGAAGGTTTTGCCTAAAGGAGCTACCCCTATTGATTTCGCCTTTGCGGTCCACACCGATCTTGGTAAAAATTGTAGCGGTGCAAAGGTAAACGAGAAGATGATCTCTTTAAACTATCAACTTCAGAATGGGGAGGTGGTAGAGATTATTACAGGAAGAGGGAGAAAACCTTCCTCCGACTGGCTTGCCTTTGTCAAAACAGAGCTTGCGCGCTCTCAAATCCAAAAAAGTCTCAAATCATGACAGATAACTCAAGGAGCTGGTATCATTTAACCGTTTGATGGAAAGAACGTTTACCTTGGAAACCCCTAAGAAGATCGGCAAGAAGGTAGTTCTTTTTGGATGGGTTCATCGTCGCCGTGACCATGGGAAACTCGTTTTTATTGATCTTCGTGATCGCTCAGGAATTGTTCAGGTGGTTGGTGGTTGGGAGATGGGTGAATTAGGGTTGGAAGATGTGGTTCGAGTGGTTGGGACGGTAGTAAAACGCACATCAAAAACGGTTAACCCAAAAATCGCCACTGGTAAAGTTGAAATTAAGGTAGAGGAGATGGAAGTTTTAGCGAAGGCAAAGGAGCTTCCTTTTCCAATCGCCACCGAAGGATACGAAATTGAGGAGGGGTTGCGGCTCAAGTATCGCTACCTTGATCTTCGCCGACCACGGATGGTCAAAAATTTGGAACTTCGCCAGCGGGTAATTAAGTTTATTCGAGATTGGTTGGATAAGCGAGGTTTTATTGAGATAGAAACGCCAATTTTGACTAAAGCTACACCCGAAGGTGCCCGGGATTTTACTGTCCCTTCCCGTCTTCAGCCAGGAAAATTTTATGCCCTGCCTCAATCACCCCAACAGTACAAGCAGCTTTTAATGGTTGCCGGTTTTGAGAAATATTACCAAATTGCCCGCTGTTTCCGGGATGAAGATCCAAGAGCTGATCGGGCCTATGGAGAATTTACTCAGCTTGACTTAGAGATGTCTTTTACCAGTCAAGAAGAAATTTTATCTTTAATAGAAAGTTTATTTAAGGATTTAACTGAAAAAGTTCTTGGCAAAAAAGTTTATCGATTTCCTTTTCCGAGAATTTCTTACAAAGAGGCGATGGAAAGATATGGGACGGACAAACCAGATATAAGAAAAGATAAAAAAGACAAAGACATCTTAGCTTTTTGTTTTATTGTTGACTTTCCGCTTTTTGAATGGAAAGAGACTGAAAAAAGATGGGATTCGATGCACCATCCTTTTACTGCTCCAAAAGAGAAAGATATTTCTCTTTTAGACAGGGATCCAGGCAAAGCCCATTCTTACCAGCATGACCTAATTCTTAATGGTTTTGAGATTGGCGGTGGTAGCATCCGAATAACCGATCCAAAACTTCAGGAAAAAATTTTTGAGATCCTAGGTCATACGAAGGAGCAAATTCAGAAAAAATTTGGCCACTTACTTAAGGCTTTTGAATATGGAGTCCCACCCCATGGTGGTATTGCCCCGGGAATTGACCGGTTTTTAATGGTAGTTCAAAATGAACCTTCTCTGCGAGAAGTGATTGCCTTTCCAATGACCTCCTCGGGGCAAACGTCGGTGATGGATGCTCCATCGGAAGTTCCAGAAGAACAACTTAAGGAGCTTGGAATTCGGGTGGTCAGAAAGCGCAAAGGCAAAAGGTGAATTTTGACCCCTCTTATCTTCTCCCCAAAACCAAGAGACTAGTTGAGACCTCTATCCAAATTATTGTTCTAAAGGCAAAGGTGCTTATCCAACAAAGTTTTGGCTTTGGGAAAGAACTTACCTGGAGAGATGTTCTGCGGTTTTTAGTAGTAGTGGCTATGGCTGGTTTTCTTCTCTCTTTTGGTTCCAGCCAACTTACTCCTGCAGACCAAAAAGTTTCCCTTCTGCATCCTATCCTTCTTGCGGACGCGTCTTTACCACCTAAAATTACCGCTAGATCAGCTTACCTTCTTGATTTGCAGAGTGGTTTTGTCCTCTACGATAAAAACTCCTTGCGGAAGCTTCCTCCTGCCTCAACGGTCAAGGTTGCTACCGCTCTTGTTGCGCTTGATAACTATAAACTAGATGAAGTAGTAGTTGTTCCTTCAACCTGTGTTTTAAGAACGGGGGAGAGCATCATGGGACTACAACCACGGGAGAAGATAACCGTCCGTGATCTTTTGCGAGGTTTACTGATCGCCTCTGCTTCGGATGCCGCCTGTACCTTGGCCTACCATCATCCTGAGGGGGTGCTAACATTTGTTGCGGCGATGAATCATTTGGCAGCTGCTTTGAAGCTTGAGCAAACTTATTTTGTCAATCCTACCGGGTTAGATAGCTCTCTCCAATATTCCAGTGCTCAAGATTTAACCGTTTTAACCAAAAAGGCTCTCAAGGATCCGTTTCTTTGTGAGGTAGTCAAAACAAAGGAGATTACCGTCTCCTCAAATGATGGGAAGTTCCAACATTATCTTAAGACGACGAATGAGCTTTTGGGAAAGATACCAGGGATTTTGGGAGTAAAAACCGGTTACACTGGCAAAGCAAAAGAAGTCTTCGTCTTCTATTTCAAGGGTGGGGAAAGGGAATTTTTGGGGGCGGTAATGGGAAGCAGTGACCGCTTTTCGGATACCAAGGATCTTCTTGCTTGGATTCTTTCTTCTTTCCGCTTTCCCTAAGCTTAAGGTTGGATCCAACTCGTTGAGATAGCAGAGGTATAAGTGACAAAAGTGGTATCCTTTCCATCATCGGTTTTGGCACTGCCTGTAAAAACATAGATCGGTTGAAGGTATTTTTGCCATAAGGGGTCGTCAAAGTAAGCTAACTCCACTTTTCGGATGGAGACTGTTTTAAGAGTCAGTGGGGTATAGGGATCCAAAGGCGAAGTTCCTTGAAGTAAAACTTCAGCGACTCCCCTTCCTTTTTTGACCTCTTCCCACGCCTCAGCAACAGGTCTTAAGGGATAAGTTTCTACTTTCTCTTTATTTATTTCCCACATTGTATAAGAGAGATAAAGAATGTTGTTGATCTCTGGTTTAAGGCCGGAAGTTATCCAGACTTGGATTAGGCCTATCTGGGGTTTTGGGGGGAGAATCGAGAAGCTGTTAGCAGAAACGCCTGTTAGGTTGCGGAAGAAATCTACTCGGGTGAACTGTCCTTCCGAAACAGAGATTGCATCTTTCACTCCTCCCCCCTCTACCTTGTGAGCTTGGGTGGCTTGTCTTCCCTCTCCAAACCCTCCTTTAAGAAGTCCATTCCGGTTGAGAAACTCTTGGGCTTCTTTGATCACCTCGCCTCCGGTTAGTGCACTTCCTTTGGGGATGGTTGTCTGAATATGGGTAATGTCGGTAGTAAGGGTGAAATTCTGGCTAGTGAGGTTGACTGTTAGGGTCCGTTTGTCTACCACATCTTTAAAGATGACTGCTTTTTTATCCGCACTTAATTCACCCTCTCCTCCAAAATCAAACTTCTTAGCGAGTTCCTTAGCGCGCTGCTCTCCCAAAGGTGTGATTTTGATCTCTTGCATCGCCACCACCTCGGCACGGTCAGGAAAGGTTGGAAGCTCTCCGGTTGCTGTTTCCAAAAAGTAGCTTGGAGTCCCCTTTATCGGAAGGGCAGGGAGGTGAAGCGCAGGGAGTTTCCCAAATCCGGCTGTAGGGGGTGAAACCGGTGGAGGGTTAATCTGGCGGTAAAGATCACGGAGAAAGTTGAAGAGTACCACAAGAAGAAGCAAAGCGAGCAGTCCAAGAATTCCCCAAACGATTATCTTTCTTACGGAAGCGGCAGTTTCGTAGAGACTCATGATTTTAAGTTTAGCAGATCAGGGATCGGGGATGGTATCATTGGGGCTGATGGTTCGACAGGCTCACCACAAGTTGGTTCGACAGAGCTCACCACAGGTGGTTAAAACACGTTTTGCCCCCTCACCAACGGGGGTGCTCCATGTTGGATCGGCGTACACCGCCCTTTTCAACTTCGCTTTCGCCAAGCAGAATAAGGGTAAGTTTCTTCTCAGGATTGAGGACACTGATCGAACCCGTTTGGTGAAAGGGGCGGAAGAGCAGATCATCGCTGCTCTTGCCTGGCTCGGGCTTACCTGGGATGAAGGGCCAATTCGCCAGTCCGAAAGGCTTCCATTTTACCAGAGGTACGCTAAGGAGTTAGTGGAAAAGGGAAAGGCTTACTACTGTTTTTGCTCGGAGGAGCGGTTGGCTAAGATGAGAAAAAGCCAACAGGAGAAGGACCTCCCACCGAAGTACGACGGGCGGTGTCGGCGGTTGGATCCTAAAAAAGCAGGAGAGAGGGCGAAAAGGGAGAAATATGTTATCCGGCTTAAAGTTCCCGAAAGTGGCGAAACTTCTTTTACCGATTTGATTCGGGGGAGGATTACTTTCAAAAACGCAGAGATTGATGATCAAGTTCTTCTTAAATCTGACGGTTTTCCCACTTACCATCTGGCGGTTGTCGTTGATGACCACTTGATGAAAGTTACCCATGTGATAAGGGCAGAGGAGTGGATCTCCTCCACCCCTAAGCACATTCTGCTCTACCGCGCATTGGGCTGGAAGATTCCTACCTTTGCTCATCTTCCTCTTCTTCGGGAGCGTGATCGGGCCAAACTTTCCAAACGCCACGGCGCAGTGGGGGTGGTGGAGTTTCAGGAAGAAGGGTATCTTCCGGAGGCGCTGCTTAACTTTCTTGCTCTTCTTGGCTGGTCCCATCCTAAAGGGAAAGATATCTTCCCTTTGAGTGAATTTATCAAGAAGCTTGATCTGGCCCGGATCTCTACCTCAGCCCCAGTATTTGATCGGGGGAAGCTAGATTGGATGAACGGGGAATACATGAGAAAATTAAAAATTAAAAATTTAAAATTAAGAATTTGTGAATATCTGAAGAACTACAGAGGCTTGGATGTCAACCCCGACCTCATCGAGCAGATTGTGCCCCTGATCCGGGAGCGGATCAAGAAGCTATCCGAGTTCGAAGAGATGGCTGGATTTTTCTTTAAGGATGTTGCTTGGTCACCGGAGCTTCTTGTGCAGCAAGGTGAAACAACAGTGTCTGCTAAGGAGAAGTTAGAAGAGAGTTCAAAGCTTCTAAAGGGAATGGAAGATTGGAAAGCAGAAAAGTTAGAGAGGGAAATGAGGAAGTTAGCAAAGAATCGTGGTTGGAAAGCACCCGTTTTATTTATGACGCTGCGGGTCGCAATCTCGGGAAAGAAGGTCTCTCCTCCTTTGTTTGAGAGTATGGAGGTTCTTGGGAGAGAGAAGGTTCTTCCGCGGATAGAAAAAGCTGCTTCAGTTCTTTGATTCCTCACTTGACAAACGACTATCGGCCATTCATACTGGAAAGTGAGTGGAAGAAAATTCCGCCAAATTCCCCTGCCTAAAGCGCCTTTTTAAGATAATCTGCCCCTAAAACGAGCCGGCGTAGCTTAGCTAGGTGAGAGCATCCGTCTCCAAAACGGAAAGCGTGGGTTCGAATCCCGCCGCCGGTGCTCTTGAGTAAATTAGGCACCCTAAAAATCTGATAGAGTAGGAGGTAAGAGAGATGGCTACCAAAAGAGTTCTTACTGGTATCCGCCCAACTGGCCCACTGCATCTGGGACATTATGTTGGAGCGCTCAGTCAGTGGATACCTCTTCAGGACGACTATGAGTGCTTCTTCCTAATCGCTGACGTGCAAGCCTTAACAACCCACATTAATCAGCCAGCGGTAATTGAAGAGGCGGTTCGAGAGGTGATGCTCGACTGGATCGCTGTTGGTTTGGATCCCATCCGGCCCAACGTCCACTTTGTTCTTCAAAGTGGAGTTCCAGAACTCACCGAACTTACTACTTACTTTTCGATGTTGGTTCCTTTTTCCGAGATAGAAAGAAACCCTACCATCAAAGAAGAAAGGAAACGTCTTGGTTCTGAACCGACAGTAGGGTTCATGGGTTACCCAGTCAGCCAAGCAGCGGATATCCTCCTTTTTACCCCCTACCCACCGGGAAAGGAAGATGAGCTGCTTGTGCCGGTAGGGGAGGATCAAGTACCCCATCTTGAGGGGACTAACCGAATTGCCAGGCGGTTTAATCGCCGTTACGGCAAAGTCTTTCTTGGGTGTACTCCTAAAGTGGGGAAGGTAGGTCGTCTACCAGGGACTGATGGCCAAGCAAAGATGAGTAAGTCCTTGAGAAATGTAATCCAACTTAAGGATGTCCCAGAAACGGTACAGCGGCAAGTGATGAGGATGTTCACCGATCCCAAAAAGGCTCGGCAAGGTGACCCTGGCCATCCAGAAGGATGTCCAGTATACCTCTACCACCAAGCCTTTGGTAACTTGGCAACACTTGATGAGCGTGCAAAGCGCTGTCGGTTGGGTGAGTTAGGTTGCGTTGAGTGCAAACAGAATCTTGTTGAAGTGCTCAATGCTTTCCTCGATCCCATCAGAAAAAGGCGTGCTGAAGCAGAGGAGATGCCTTTGGGGAAATATCTCCGTGAAGGCACAGAGTACGCTCGTGAAGTTGGACAAGTCACAATGGCCGCCGTGCGTAAGGCGATGCACCTTAACTATCCTTCGATTTTCTCCTAAGAAGAAGGGGGGAGACAATGGGATGCACAATTGTTAACACGGTAGTTGTTCTCGTCGCTGGGGTAATTGGTCTTTGTCTAAGAGGCCGATTATCCGAGAAGTACGGAGACGCAGTTAAGGAGGCTCTTGGTCTCGCAGCGATACCAATTGGAGTTTCCCTTTATCTAGGAACGAAAAACCCGTTAATTGTGCTTATCGCAACCACCTTAGGGTTTCTTTGGGGGTGCCTTTGGTGCCTTCAAGGCCGCCTCGATAAGGTGGGTGGCTGGCTCGAAAAACATACCCGTTTTTTGGAGAGGTTGGTACCCCATCGGAAAGGGGATAGTTTCACCAATGCTTTTGTAACGGCAAGCGTTGTTTCCCTCATTGGCCCATTAGCAATAATGGGACCTATTCAGGCAGGGGTGACCGGGGACTGCAACCTCATATACACAAAATGCATCTTTGATTTCTTCGCGACGGTAGTATTTGCCGCCGGAATGGGAGTGGGAGTGTTGTTTTCTGCATTCTCTGTTCTCCTTTTCCAGGGTGCAATCACGTTTGCATCTTCCTGGGTCGGGCAGATATTAACCGAGGCGATGATCGTAGAAATGACCGCCGTTGGTGGGGTTTTGATTATGGCGATGGGTATACATGTATCCGGAATCAAGAAGATCGACGTGGGAAACTTCTTGTTAGCGATTCCCCTTGCCCCAATCATCACCTACCTTTGGGGAGTAGTGTTTTGAGTACTGTTGGAGAGCGCACCGATTGAGTTTCAGTCAGTGCGCTCTTTTTGTATTGCAAATATTCTAAGAAGCAGTTTAACGATATTTTCCAAATCCTTTAGAGCAATACTTTCCCTGGTAGTGTGCGTTTCGCGAGCGCCATAGGTCAGATTTAGAGTCTTAATTCCACGGTTGTTCAAAATATTAGCATCACTCCCGCTGCAAGTTGGTGAGAACTTTGGTGTAAAACCAAGGGTTTTTATCTCATGCTTAACTTTTTTAACAAATTCATCCTCTTTTTTAACCCTAAATCCCTGAGCGGGGTTTAGGATTTTAAAACTTGTTTTTCCTCCATCATCTTCAGAAGTTTTTCTGAATTCTTCTACTACTTTTTTCATTTCACTCCGCGCTCTTTGATTATTCAAACTTCTAACTTCAGCTTGAATAAAAACTTTACCTGGAACTACATTTCTTGATTCTCCTCCCGTAATCTTTCCAATATTCACGATTGTATTTTTGTTAATCCTTCCTTGCTTAAGTTTGGAGATTGCAGAGGCAGCAATTGTGATTGCGTTAACCCCTTTTTGAGGATCAAGACCAGCATGTACGGATTTTCCTTTAATCTCAATATCGATTGTGTAATAAAAAGGAGCGGCCGATGTTATCGTCCCAAAGGGACCTGGACGGTCGAAAACGATTCCTCTTTTCGCTCTAAGTTTGGAAAAATCAAGAGCCGAAGCACCTTTGGAACCAAATTCTTCTTGAACCGTAAAGATAATTTCCAACGGACAGGTTTTAAGATTGTCTTCCTTCAAAATCTTTAGAAATTCTAGAATAGCGGCAACAACCGCCTTATTATCGGCTCCGAGGATTGTTTTTCCACCGCTTTTAAATACACCATTCTTGAGAACCGGTTTAACCCCAAAGCAAGGTTCAACTGTATCAAGATGGGTGCAAACTAAAATAGGCTTCCCCTCACCAGTTGTTCTGGCGATAATATTTTCGACCTTGTCCTGTCCGAAATTGATGGCAAGGGTGCGTAGCTCTTTTTTGACAAATTCTAAAGCCGTCCCTTCTTTTCCTGAGGGACTTCCGATTTTTGTAAGGTTCAAAAAATTTCTTTTAAGTCTCTTTCTGTCAACCATAATTCACCATCGTTTTTGAAAGCTAAACTAGTTCCACTTTTAATTTTAAAGAAAACCCCTTGGCCTATCATAGAACCAAGGGGTTTTGCAATTGACCAACAAAGATAGCCGCATCACCTCTTCCCGGCTTAAGGCCGATTTTGGCAAAGGTTTCTGTAGCTTTCCTCTCTTCCCCTTCATAGCGAGGTTCAGTAGCCGTCATACATCCCCCGTAGGTTCCGACCTCAACGAAGGTTTCAGGGTCAAAACTCTTCATCCCAAGCCTTTGGGCTATTGCTAGGGCAATACTTCTGAAAGGCTCAGGAGGTTTTACAATGCCTCCAGGATAAAGAACGGCACACCTTCTCAGCAAGCAGATATATATGACAGGGTTCTGGGTTCGGGTTGCGATATATCTGCAGTTGGCATCTGTGATCGCTTGATCTAGGATCTTCCCCAATAAACCCTTCTTTTGATGTCTGCTTTCAAAGACAGTCCCACTTAAATAGAGTACTCTTTCTCCCGCGATGCAAAGATGATCAAAGGAACCGAAACCAACAGCTCCTCCAGAGAATCTCGCCACATAGATGGCATCAACCCCAAGGACATGGTTTTTAATATCGTCAGTCTCAACTGGTGTCCCAAAACCGTCTCTAGTTACAGGAATGAGGCTTTCTAACAACGTTTGCTGTTCCAACTCACTTAGAGTTTCTCTTGGGTTTAGGATAGCCTCAATAGAGTACCTATTTTGCATCTCTCTCCTCCCCGTTTTTAAGTTTTTTGGATTGGTTTATCTACTCTCAAATAAGAAAACCCCGTACTTATCCTGCCACTCTTAAGTGACAAACAAGGACGAGGTTTCCTTCGGACACCCCGTGGTGCCACCCTGTTTTACCTAATCGTTACCGATTAGGCCTTAGGGATACTTGACAAAGCAGTGATACCCCACAGTTTGATAACGGTCTGCTTCCGGGTAGAGCTACTTGCAACACTAACCGCGTTTGCTCTACCAGCTTAGTGTTCCATAACACTGAGAGGGCCCATTCTCCCCCTCATAGCTGTTTAGGTGATTATTACATACACCTTACGTGCTGTCAAATGGCTGAGCGTGCCGGTCAGGACCCACTCAATCCTTATAGTCCATTGTATAACCTCGGGGCTAAATGGCTTGCACTGAGCCTGTCGAAGTAGTTTATGCTGAGCGAAGTCGAAGTAAGACAAACCTGTCCCGTAGTGAACCTTGTTCTACTTTAATCCTGTTGAGAGCCGAGGGCTCTCAGCCCTCGGGTGAAAACGGGAGGAAAGCAAAGGTTCTGAGGCCGAAGTCCGAAGAAAGCCGAGACCTCTTAGGCCTCGGATATTTACTACTGGGATGAGACAGTATAAAAAAGGTGAAGCGCTAGGTCGGGGGTTCAAATCCTCCCCGGGGAGCCAGCACCTAAAAAGCCCTGTATATTGGGCTTTTTTGATTACAAAAGACTTTTCATTTTGTGAACCTGTGAAATTGATAGTTTTTGTTAGAAGTCCCGCGGTATTATTAGGTAGCAATGAAAGATTTTCTTAAAGTAGCCACCTTCAGGGTTACGTCCAGATGTAACAATAATTGCAAACTGTGTTTTGCCTCAAAAAATGTTGAAGAAATGGGTTTTTCTGAATTAACAAGGCTTTTTAGATTGCTTTATTCGAAAGGCATTAAGGCAGTTCTTTTAACAGGCGGCGAGCCTCTATTAAGAGAAGATTTTAAGGAAATTGTTGGCGAATTGAAAAGGTATAGTTTTAAGATATTCCTGGAAACTAATGGTGATTTTTTCTTCAAATATAAAAGGTTGATTTCAGACAATATCGATGAGCTGGCTATGCCTGTGGATTTTCCAGATAGGAGCTATCGTAACCAGGGCAACCTCAAGGCGGTTTTAAGAGCCTTGGACTACTTTAAGAGAGATAAACGCCCGATGATTCGTATAGGAACCGTGGCTACCCAAGAAAACATTAAGGCTTTAAGCGAAATTGGTGAGTTGTTGAAAAAATACCCAGTTGATATTTGGAAAATCTACCAGTTTATTCCTCAAAACCTTAATGCAGTAAGAAATAGGCATCTTTTGGAAGTTGCGCAAGAAGATTTTGATGAGGCGACTGAAAGACTTAAAAAAGATTTTTCGAAATTTTTTAAGGTCGTGGTTTATAAAAGAAAAGAAATGAACAAAGCCTATTTCTTTATTAATCCTGATGGGACTGTTTTTATGCCTGTCGATGATGGTGATGTTTTTCAAGAAGAGAGAATTGGCAACATCTTTGAGGAGGATATTTTCGATAGATGGGGAAAATTGGTTTCCAAAAAGAACTACACTGGTAACATCAAGTCAACCTTCAGCAGATAGGGCTAATATTTGTTTTGTTTGTTCCATTGCCGTTTCTGGATGTTTAACCAACTCCAACCAATTTGCTGTTCGAAAATCGTCCCAGCCAGCGAGCCACCGTCTACCGGGATAGACAGATTTAAATCTTATATATCTGAAATCCGTAAGGCCTTCGTCCGAACTTGTGTTTCGTTATAATGGGGGTAATATGTCTATTTTATTTAACAGCATCATTTTTTGGGGACTGACAATTTTTGGGTTTGTTGCCGGACTTTTACTTTCAAGAAAGAAACTAAAACTCCCCTTATTAACTTCCATTATTATTTCTATATTGTCATTGTTG
This sequence comes from uncultured Candidatus Saccharibacteria bacterium, assembly GCA_964413845.1. GTDB lineage: Bacteria > Patescibacteriota > WWE3 > 9FT-COMBO-53-11 > 9FT-COMBO-53-11 > CAYPTJ01. The sequence goes on from CAYPTJ010000003.1 coordinate 55,659, forward strand.
TTTTTTGCTTGGCTAGGACTTTTTATCCTAGGATCGTTGGGCAGCTTGTAAACAAAATTTCTAACCTCACTACCATAAACCCAACGCTTTATGCGCCAGAGAGGGGACTAGGACTTGTTGCATCACTTCTAAATTATTACTAAACTGGTATTAATGCCTAATCCCGCCAACGACACCGAACCCCCTTTAATTGACGTTAAGGTCACAAACCCGCTTACTTACATCAAAAGATGGTGGAACCGAATAATTGGCAACGAAGGTATTTCTCTTAGTTTTAGGGTCAGACCCCTAACCGCGTTAGCAATTGCTATCGTTGTTTCCAGTTTAGCCTTTGGCGTAGGGCAGTTTGTTCTGCCATTTAGTGTTCCTTTCTTTAAGCCGATTCCGGAAGACATTACCCTTCCGACACCAGACCCTTGGAGGGAAACAGCTTTTACTGGAACTCTCCAATACTCCCAAACGACCGGCAAATATTATCTAGTTACCACATCATCGGAGGCAATTGCACTAGAGGTGCCAGACAATATCGACTTGTCGGGATTTGTAGGAAGAAGAATTTTTGCAGCAGGAAAATACAACAAGTCTGCAAGAACCCTTGTAGTTTCTGACGCCAGAAACACGGAACTTCTACCTAAAAGCCCAAATCCTCTCCCCACTGTAAGCCCTTCGCCATCTGAGTCTCCAACTCCATCGGAAACTCCCACACCTGAATAAACGCCAATCCCTAGCCCCTCGCCAATCTACTCACGAGGTAAAATGGTTCTGTGCAGGAAAATCTGGAGATTTGCAGGTAACAGTGGGCAAAATAAGACGTTTCGCTTCGCTCCACAATCTTCTTTTCTCGCTTCGCTTGAAAATAGGGACCTCGGTCACCTTAGGGTGCC
>CAYPTJ010000004.1:0-7017 GCA_964413845.1 uncultured Candidatus Saccharibacteria bacterium
GTAAGGATAATGAGATTTATCAGGGATCTGAAGGAGATAGGTGCTAAAGATATCCAAATTGCCGGTGGCAAGGGAGCGAACTTGGGAGAGCTCATAAGGATTGGAATGCCCGTTCCCGAGGGGTTTGTGATTTCGGCTCAAGCGTTTGAGCGCTTTTTAAAGGAAACTGATACCGAAGCAGAGATTCAAACAAGGTGGGATAAGATAAACATCGGGGATGTGGAGTCAATTGAGGAAGCTTCTGAAATCATTCGTAGTTTGATTCTGGGCGGGAGATTTCCAGAAGATTTTGGGGACGAAATTTTACACGCCTTTGATCAATTGGGGGCGCGGTACGTGGCGGTGAGGAGCTCTGCTACGGCTGAGGATACCAAGATCGATTCTTGGGCCGGGGAGTTGGAGACCTACTTAAACACAACAAAGGAGGATCTTTTGGAGAACATCAAACGATGTTGGGCTTCGCTTTATACTCCAAGAGCAATCTTTTACAGGTTTGGAAGAAAACTTGACCATAAACCTATTTTCGAGCGTCAGCGAGAAAACGGAGGCGAGCGTGGCGAGACTCGTATATTGGTCGCCGTTGTTGTCCAGAAGATGATTCAGTCTGAGGTTTCAGGAGTTTGTTTCACCGTTCATCCTGTGACCAAGGACCAGGACCAGATGCTGATTGAGGCTTGTTGGGGTTTGGGGGAAATTTTAGTATCTGGACAAATTACGCCCGACAGTTATGTGATAACGAAGAGAAGTTTTCGGATTTTGGATGTGAATAACAATCTTCAAGAAAGGATGATAGTTTCCGGTGGGGAAAAGACCCAAGCGATTCCAGTTCCAAAATTCAAAAGAGAGAAACAGAAACTAATGGGGGCCCAGATCGGAGAACTTGCCAAACTTTGTATCAAAATCGAAGATCATTTCAAAGACCCGCAAGATGTTGAGTGGGCTCTTGCCCAGGGGAAGTTTCACATTCTTCAGTCTCGCCTGATCACTACCCTCTGAAGCATTTGGTTTGTTGAGGCAGGAATTCAAAGAAAAAGCGCGTGCATAAGACACGCGCTACGTCCCCCCAGACTAGAGCAACATTAGACATCTTCCCGGAAGATAATGCTTACCTTGTCCTCTCCCTGAAAGAGGAGGCGATCGGGGTAAACATACTTTTTGGCTGGTTCATCGGGAAAGAAGTTCTCTACAAGTAAACCGAGTAAATCGCCGAGCCAAGTCTCTGTGCAAGCTGGGCTAGGATACAGAGTTATTCGGCACGTAAAGCCTCGCCTTGTTTTTGTTAGAGCGGTGATGAAAAACACACCCTTAGGTAGGTGCCCCCACAAAACCGGATCTGCTGTGTAGGGAACAGAACCAGAAATGGGAGGAAGCCTTCTGTCGCGAGCCAAGAGATCCCAAAGCAGAAGAGCTCCTGCGTTTGGGAAATCCTCGAACATTGATGGCGGTATCACAACCCCCAACTTCGCCTTATTCATCTCTTCTCCTTCATTCTCTTAAGATTTATGCTTAATGTAACATAGTTAGTCCTATAACGCAAGTTACCTCTCTTGATCTGTTTGTTCTCTGGTATACTCATTTTGTATGCCGGAGTTGCCTGAGGTTGAAACGATAAGAAGAGATTTGGAGAAGGAGCTTAAGGGCAAGACCGTTTTGGATGTGGTTGCCGATGTTCCTAAGGTCCTCCAACCTTCTCTAAAAGAAGTTGCGAACGCGATAAAGGGGCGAAGGATCGAGGGCTTTGAGCGCAAAGGGAAGCTTCTTCTTATCAAATTGTCGGGGGGTCAGCCCAAGGCTGATCGTCCTCGGGACGAAAAGACTTTGGGAGTTCATCTTAGATTAACAGGCCGGCTCTTGGTTCGAAAGGAGGGTGATCCTCCTGATGAATGGCAGCGAGCGGTGATTAAACTTTCCGGTGGAAAGGAACTTCGCTTTGCTGATCTTCGGCTTTTTGCCTACATCAAGCTTTTCAAAGATCAAAAAGAGCTGGGGGATACTCTCTCCAAAATTGGTCCTGAGCCTCTATCTGGGGAGTTGGATGGGGAGAAGTTTTACGAGATTATCAAAAGAACCTCCCGCCCGATCAAAGTTGTCCTTTTAGATCAAACGTTGATCTCCGGTGTAGGAAATATTTATGCCAACGAAGCTCTTTTTGAGGCCGGGATTCATCCCCAAACAAAAACAAATGCCTTAACCAGGAATCAAGCGATTGAGCTCTATCGAGCGATTGAGCAGGTTTTAAAAGACGGGCTTGCCCTTCGCGGAGCAACAATTGGGGACGAGATGTATCGCGATGCTTATGGGAAGCGGGGAAGTTACGAGAAGAAAGTAAGGGTTTATCAACGGGCAGGGAAATCCTGTCCCAAATGCGGAACGGAAATCAAACGCAGTACTGTCGGTGGGCGAGGAACGTTCTTCTGCCCCAACTGCCAGAAAGAGGATGCAGATCAAAAATCTTTCCTTGACTAACTTCCGCAACTATAAAAAGCGGGAGTTTGTATTCTCACCGCGGACAAATCTTATCGTTGGGAGAAACACTACAGGAAAAACCAACCTCTTGGAGGCAATCTTCCTCCTTTCCTCAGGAACTTCTCCTCAGGCGGTTCTTGATCGGGAGATGATTAAAGAGGGGGAAGAACTCGCCTTCGTCATTGGTGGAATAATAGATGGAAGTGTGGCTAAAGAGCTTGAGGTCCAATTAATCGCCAGCAAAAATTTCCCTACTTTTGAGCGCCAGCGAAAAAGCGGAGTCGAGGTGAAAGCCGAGGCTCGTACAGTAACGACTAAGAAGTTCAAGATCAACGGCGTTGCCAAACGACTTGGCGATTTCCTTCCTGAGTTTCACGTTGTTCTTTTCTCCCCTGAGGATCTCAATCTGGTTGCTGGTAGTCCTGATCTTCGGCGACGGTTCTTGGACCTTGCTTTATCAAACGTTGAGTTTCGTTATCGGTATGCGGCAACCGAGTACGAGAAGGTACGAAAGAGGCGAAATCGGCTTTTGGAAAGGATCAACGTCGGTGAGGCGAAAGAGAGTGAACTTTCTTTTTGGGATGCGAAATTACTGGAGTTTGGAACTTTCATTCAGGATGAACGAAAGAAATTCTTTAATGAAATCAATACGCTGATCACTAGTCACTTCTCTCTTAATTACCTAATCTCTGGCCTAACCGCTGAGCGTCTGTATGAATATCGATCCCGTGAGATCGCGGCGGAGACAACCCTTATCGGTCCCCACCGGGACGACTTTTCTTTTCTCCTAATCAACCAATCAACCAATCAACCAGTCAACCTATCCACTTTTGGTTCAAGAAGTGAGCAGCGACGGGCGGTTTTAGCTCTCAAAAAAGCCGAGCTTGAGTTTGTTGAGAGAAAGATCAGTGACCGTCCGGTGTTACTTCTAGATGATATCTTTTCGGAATTGGATGAAGAGAATCGTGCTCGAGTCTCCAGTCTCTTGAACGAAGGTCAGGTGATCATCACCACTGCCGATCTCCACCATATCCCCACGGAGCTTCAAAAGGATTTGAGGGTAATTAAGCTTTAAGAAAAAAGAAAGGGCTAGTTTGTTTCTAGCCCTCGTTACCTCACTACTTTTTCAAAGCATCGGTTATACCACCTGTAGCTATGAATATTACCCCGGAAACGAAAAGCCCCAAAGCAGTGAGATCTTGGACGGTTGGGAGTTGGTTTAGCCTGCCGGACAACAGCCATCCTCCCAAAAGAATCATCAAACCGCCGCTAATCCAGAAAAACATCATCCTTCTCCTTTCAGCTTTTGATTGTCTCAATTTTACCACAAATCCTATAGGAAATCAAGGGTTTGGAAAAGAAAAAGCGGAGAGTGTTTCATCTCCGCTTTGTATTTACCACCTTTAGGACTTAATGGGCTCGTGACCTTGAGCGTGCTCATTAATCACGACTCCAGATACATTTGGATACCTTCCACCGTTCCCACACTTATTGCCTCCATCCTTCTATCAATCCGCCGCATCAATCTCGTCAGCACGTTCTTGGGGCCAATCTCTACAAACTTGGTTACACCTTGGCCAATCATGTACTGCACCGAGGCCGCCCATCGTACTGGACAAGTTAGTTGCTTTGTCAATTCCTCGCGGATAGCGCTCACACTCTTCAGTGGCTCGGCAGTGACATTAGCGATTATTGGAACTGTTGGCTTCCGAAATGCCGTTGCCACAACCTGCTGGCGGAACTCGTTCGTCACCACCTCCATCAACGGTGAGTGGCCAGCGATACTCACTGCCAGCGGGATCGTTTTTAGCGCGCCTCGCTCCCGGGCCAGTGCCACTGCCTTCTTTAAGGTTAGCAGGTCGCCAGAGATAACAGTCTGCCCCGGCGAGTTATAATTGGCTACCTGTACTGTACCACCTGTGGCTTGGCTTGCTTCCTGGCACACCTTGTCTAGCACATCGCTATTCAGGTTGAGCACGGCGACCATCCCGCCTGCCACCTGCTTCCCAGCCTCTTTCATTAACCGTCCGCGCTCGCAGGTCAGCCGCGCTGCATCGGCGAAGGCTAGGGCACCAGCGGCTATCAGTGCTGAGTACTCGCCTAGACTGTGTCCAGCTACGAATGCTGGTAGTTCGGCGCTCCGTACCTCTAGCACCCGCAGATTAGCTACGCTCGCTGTTAAAATTGCTGGTTGGGTGTTGATCGTATCGTTCAATATCTCTTCTGGCCCCCCGAAGCACAATCTTGACAGGGCGAAACCCAAGACGTCATCAGCCTCAGTAAAGATCGCTCGTGCCTCCGGGTACATTTCATATAGGTCGCGACCCATTCCCACGAACTGTGAACCTTGACCAGGGAATAGATATGCCTGTGTACCACCCATCTGTCTCCTCCTTTCTTAATCTTTGATTTGTCTTTGTTTTACCATGAGCTCTATAGAATTTCAAGGCTGGGGAGGTGAGAATTAAGCTCTTCTAACTTCAGTCCTGTTAAAATAGGTTTGATGCAATTCTCCAAACTTTCTGAATATCTCACCAAAATAGAAGCCACTGCCTCCCGTAATGAGATAACGGTGATCATTGCTGATCTCCTTGAAAAATCCTCCAGAGATGAGATTGACAAGATTTGCTACCTTTCTTTGGGTCGCCTCGCTCCTCTTTACGTGGGGATTGAGTTCAATCTGGCGGAGAAGATGATGGTTAAGGTTCTCAGCCTTGCGTATGGTACAGACGAATCCCAAGCCAGGAATCTTTACAAGAGCAAAGGCGATCTTGGTGAGGTGGCACAGGAATTAAGTTTAAAGTTAAAAGTTCAAAGTTCAAAGTTATCCGTAGTAGAGGTTTACGAGAAATTGAGAGAGATAGCTGAAGTTTCGGGCACGGGTTCGCAGGAGAAGAAGGTTCAGTGGATGGCTGAATTGCTGCAGAAACTTGACCCACTGTCAGCGCGATACCTCGTTCGTATTCCCGTGGGCAAGCTCCGTCTTGGTTTTTCTGATTTGACGATCCTTGATGCGCTCTCTTGGATGGCTGTAGGGGACAAGAGCAAGCGCGAGGAGATTGAGGAAGCATTCAACGCCCGGGCCGATATCGGTCAGATTGCCCAAATTATTAAGGAAAAGGGAGGACTCAAGGGATTGAAGGGGGTTAAGGTCAGTTTGGGAGTGCCGATTATGCCCGCCCTTTGCCAGCGCCTCCCTACCCCCGAGGAGATGATTGAGAAGATGGCCCCCCAAGCGCAGGATAAAGTGGCGGCAGAGCCGAAATATGATGGTACCCGGCTTCAGATCCACTTCAGTCGTAAGAGAAAATGGGAGGAGAAGGAGGCGCAACTCAGTTTTGATACCAAACCGGTAGGATTTGTGCGTACCTTTACCCGGAATTTAGAAAACACAACTCACATGTTCCCTGATTTGGTCCAAGCCGTTTTTGAGGAAGTTGATGCCCAAGAGGCGATTTTAGACTGTGAGGCGATTGGTTTTGACCCCAAAACCGGCAGGTTTTTACCTTTCCAGGAAACGATTAAAAGAAAAAGAAAGTATGAGATTGGCAAAACGGCGAAAGAGATCCCTCTTAAGTTTTTCTGCTTTGACATTCTCTATAAAGATGGGAAAGATCTTCTTGATCTTCCCTTTAGCCAGCGGCGAGAGGTTCTTGAAAAGATTCTCCCTTCGAGGAATAAAACCATCCTTCTCTCCCCCCAAATCGTTACTGATGATCCTCAAGAATTGAGGCAATATCATGGTGAGCAAAGGAGAAAAGGTCTAGAGGGAGTAGTGGTCAAGAAATGGGAGGCACCCTACGATCCCGGTCGACGTGGCTACACTTGGGTGAAATTTAAAGAGGAGGAGGGGAAGAAGGGTGGCGGCTTGGCCGATACCCTTGATTGTCTTGTCATGGGTTATAACCGAGGAAAGGGAAGGCGAACTCAGTTTGGCATTGGCGCTTTTTTGGTGGGGGTGAGAAAGGGAGAAAGATTTTTAACAGTCTCCAAAATTGGCACAGGCAAGGGATTAACTGACGAACAGTGGATGGAAATGCACCGGCGATGTGAGAAAGCGAAAACCAAAGAGAAGCCCAAGGAGTACCAGGTTTCTAAAAGTCTAGTCCCCGATGTTTGGTGTGCTCCTAAGATCGTTGTTGAAATTAAGGCAGACAACATTACCAAATCGCCGACTCACACCGCTGCCTATGCTCTCCGTTTCCCCCGTCTCGTCCGTTTCCGCGATGATAAAAGCCCCGAACAGGCGACCACTCTGGGGGAGGCGGAAAAGCTTTTTAGATTGCAAAAAGAACGCTAGGGTTTAGCGAATAGCGATTAGCGTATAGGATGAGAACATATAAAGAATTATCTGAAGAAAAGTAGTATCTAGTCGCTAATGCCTAGTACCTAGATTATGGCTGATTTATCTGAAGCAAAGACAAGGATGTTGCGAGAGCATCTGGCAGCGCGAGGAATCAGTAATGATCAGGTTCTTGCAGCCTTCGCCAGTGTTCCTCGGGAAGAGTTTGTTCCAATACGTTACCGTGACCTGTCTTATGTTGATATGCC
>CAYPTJ010000005.1:0-9554 GCA_964413845.1 uncultured Candidatus Saccharibacteria bacterium
AAGCTGTCAGAGGAGAGGATTACTTCCAAAGGAGAGACACGGCTTTGCTTATAAAACTCTCTTATTAAGGTGTTCCGGGTTGCCTCCCACTGTTTAAGAGTCTTCTCCCTCTTGGTAAGCTCTCTGCGGATCTTGGCTAAATCCTCCTCAGCGTCAGTAAGCTCGGCCGAAATCTGGGCGAGGGATAAAGAAGTGGAGGCGATCGCTTGAGCAAGCTGCTCCTTCCGCTTTTCCAGATCAGATAACTGCTTCTGTTGCTGATTAAGTTGCTGGGCAACATCCTCAAGCTCATCGGCACGGGTGGATTCGACAAGTTCACCATAAAAGAAAGGGAACAAAGGGGTAAGAAGTAGGTTCGATGAACTCACTATAAAGATGAATAATGGAATGAGGAGAAGCGTAAATCTTTTCATGTCTCAGCCTGCCCACCGTAGCTACGGCAGTGCGAAGGCGGGGCAGTGCTCCTTACTGTTTTTAGTTTAACAGATTAAAGGTGGTTAGGGAAATCGGAGAACCCTTCTTCGCCATCCTCCTACGCCGAGCCTGCCTGCCGGCAAGGCAGGGCTACGGAGGACAGACGCCCCCTATACTAAATTGACAGATGTCGTCTGAACCCTATAAAATGAACCCGCAATGAAAATCTTCACCCTGAACCGTTCCTCCAAAGGCGGATCTGGTTCGGGACCTGCCTGGGCCTTACTGACTATCCTATTAGGATTCTTGCTTCTCCACCTTACTTCCTCGCCGGTCTGGGGCACCACGTTGCCTCCATGTGGATGTCCAAATGTGTCGTGTGCCGAAGATGAGTATTGTAGGATTGATGATAGCTGCGAACCTTCTGGCACCGGAAGATGTTATTCAGAAGACAACCCGTTGCCTCCATGTGGATGTCCAAATGTGTCGTGTGCCGAAGATGAGTATTGTCTGATTGATGATAGCTGTGAACCTTCTGGCACCGGAAGATGTTATTCAGAGGACGGAAACGGCAATGGTGGCCCAATCTGTACATGTACCACAGCGCAGGGAGGATGCGGCATCCAGACCGCCATCGGCTGCATCCCCACCGATCCAGGCGAATTTGCCGGGTGGATATTGACGCGAGGGATCTATCTGGGAGTACTGGTGGCCACCCTCCTTATTATTATTAGCGGGTTTGGGATCATCAGCTCCACTGGAGATCCCGAGAGATTAGCTGAGGCCAAAAGCCAACTCACCGCCGCTGTTGCGGGACTTCTCTTCCTCTTGTTCTCGGTGATTATTCTTCGTATAATCGGGTGTAACATTATAGGAGTAAAGGATGCCAGTGGGGCTTGTCCTTTTGCTTTTTAACGATAGGGGGTGAAGAATAGCTAAATGGTCAAAAAATTAACTTCGGTTGCCGCTGCAGTTTCTGCCCTGGCACTCTCGGCAACGCCAGCGTTTGCCTACACAAACCCAATCACATGCTCGGATGTACCATGCCTTATTACCGCAGTCCTCGCATTCATCTTAACGATTGCCGGAGGAATAGCCTTGCTTTTCCTTGCCATGGGAGGGATCCAATACATGGCCTCCGGAGGGGATAAGATGGCGGTCGAGTCAGCGAGGGGAAGAATCACCTCAGCCGTGACGGGGCTTGTCATCGTTTTTGGTGCTTGGTTGGTAATCAAGATTGTCTGCACCATGATCGGGGCGGCCTGCGAGGGTTTTTAATCAAGGTCGTCTGTACTATGCTCGGGGCAGAGTGTGTCGTATGACACTGATGCATCAATGAGAAAGATTACCCAATCCGTTTTAGGAGGACTAATAGGCGGGGTTTTAGCCCTTATTTTTCCTGCTTTTGTTCAAGCAGCTGTCATTCCCGATGGCGGCGGTTGTCCCTTTGAGGGAGAGCTCTTCATCAAGCTTGTCAACATCCTCAGCGAGACCATCGAGTTCCTCCTGGGGATTGGGGCGGGAGTTGCCCTTCTCTTTGTCATGATCGGAGGAATCCAATATATGGCTTCAGGGGGGGATGAAAAATCCCTTGCCTCCGCCAAGAAAACCATCACCTATTCGATCATCGGACTGGTGGTAATCCTCGGATCGATCCTTATTATTAACGTCCTCCGCGACATCTTCGGTTTCAATTACTGCTAAGGGTAGTAATTTGCTACTATTTAATTAAGGTGAGAGTTTTTATCTCTGCCGTTAAAATTCACCTTCTCTTCCTCTTCTTTCTCCTCTTTCTGTTTGCTGGTGCCAACTCCGCTTTCGCTGCTTGTCCCGCCGGGAAAATTGATCTTCTTGATTACCTCCTCTCCGATGATGGAAAGGGAAACTTTATCTCTGATGGAGAGTTCTTCTACGGCTATCAAACTACCGTTGAAGGAAAGCCTGGCTTCATCATCCGCAAAAGCTGCGATCCCCGCGGGTTTGAATCTTTCTACTATGACGACCAATACATTTACCTGGTTGAGGACACTACTTGGAACATAACCTGCAGTGGCGAGTATGTTGCCGCAGAGTACTTTTTGGATCCGGGATTTTCAAATCCAGGGTTTCGGCGCTGGCCCCGTTGCATGGGCGTTGGCCAACGGGCAACTCTTCCCAATGGATACATCATGGGGAAAGGTAAAACCAGTTGTCAGTCCTGTAACCCAGGCATCCAAGCTTGGTCTGATCACTCCCTCACCTACCAAGGCTCCTACACTTTTCCCAACGGCGTCTCTTTGAGTGACGTTATTATCATCGATTGGGCTGGCGGCGAACGGTTCTTCTTCGATAAAAACATCGGTTGGGTCGGTTTTGAGGCCTCCTGGTTAACCGGATACTACAATGGAGAAAGAGCCTCGGGCCAACCAGTGGTAACCAACTGGTGTGGCTCTACCCCCTCCCCAGACGAATTTATCGACGGCTGCGGCCCCTCCACCACCCCCTTCTGCCCAGTAAGAGGAGGATCAAAGGTTAAAGCTGCTCCCGCCACCACTCACTCAGCACTGAAGGAAAGGGTTCGGGAAGAATGTACGGGCAATTGGTTAGAGAGAAAGGTGTGTGACATCATTAAGAGGTTCATCGATTTCTTCTGGCCCGAGTCATTTCAATATCGGCAAACAGCCGGTCCTGCCTCCCTTCAACGTGTCCAACAACAAGCTTTGAATTCAGTTGGCGAAGCTTATGAAGGAATTATCGCCCGGATGCTTCCTCCTAATTATCACCAAGGCGCCCTCGACCCTAAGGCTCAGCTTGCTAAAGCTGAAGGGCAGAAAGTGGAAGGAGAAATCATCTCTAACCAAAAAGATGCTCAACAAAGGTTTGATGTTGGGAGTGGCCAATATGAAGTGTCAGAAGAGGATTACAAGGACCACACCGACGACTATGTCCTTGACGCTAAGTTCCCTGATGTTCCCGCCTTGGTTGATAAATACGGTTTTATTCGTCAAGCGTTCGTCCCTCAAGCTCCCCTCGCCTCTCTCCCTTATGTGAACTGCCCCACCTCCTCCCGCCAGATCGAGTTTGTCGAACCTGTAAGAGATGTTGATTGGGATGCTTACACTGAGGGGGGAGAAGCATCCTGTCAACGTGATGACCCTAATGATCCAGACTGCCGTGAAGAACCTCTCCCCCATCCTCCGGCATCCTGCCCTACCCCTTGTAGTGGCGTTGAATGGTTTGACCCCCCGGAAGAAGAAGACCAAGAGGAGGAGACCCCAAACTGCGGCTACTGTGGATGCCCCTCTGGCTACTCTGCCCGGTGTAATGGTGCTGGAGGTTGGGAGTGTGTTTGGAACCCTGGCCTCTGCGGCGACGGAAACTGCCCTTGCACCGGGGAAATTTCCGTTTATGTTGAGGCACCAGTTGACACCCAAACCAACGTTTCCTTAGTCAAAGAGGCTTGGGACAATATCGCTGGAGGAAGTGTAGTTGACGAGGCAGGCAATATCCTTCAAGTCGGTGGGGCACTGGACATCTTCACTCTCCCAGGGAGCAATTTTAAAAAGGAGGTCTCTGAGGAAGCGGAAGCACCCTTCATCTATCGATCCCAAACAGCCTGTGGACATCAATGTGAAAGCCAAGCCACCCTCCCCATAGAGTATATGGGTGGGGTCGCGGGAGCTTTCAGCTGCGTCGTTGACCAGCTTCTTGCTCCCCCCGCGAATGCCGCTAAGGGGATCTGTGAGGAATGGATGGAGAATCTTCCCGGGTCGGGAGAGACAGGTGCTGCCCCAACAAGACAGGCCGTCCTTGGGCAAAGCACCACCGAGGTTTACCAAACCGGTGGTTTTTGGGCTACCTTAGGTAATCTTGTTGGAAGAGCTCTTCACTTATTCCTTAGCCTTTAAGTACTCTGGGGAAACGGCAAGAAGATAAGCCGCGGCTTTAACTTCCACCCCAGCGGTAGTTCGCCCCTTCCCTTCAAAAAGGTAAACCGGGTAAAGGAAGGTTGCTCCAGAGGGCTGGACAAAAATCAAACGAACACTTTCTGGAGCGAAGGAGCGAAGGTCGGCAATCTCACTCCAACCGGTGGTGGTTCCAATTGCTGAGGTAGAAACGACTAAGCCTTCCTTCTTCAGTTTGGCGACAGCTTCAGAGGAGCTCAAAAGCTTAACCTCTCCAAAACGGGTGAACTGAAGGTCCGGAAACCTGAACTTAAGAGAAACTACTTTCCCCTGGCGATCAAAGATCACTCTTGCAACAGTGTCGGCTGGACTTTCACCCAAAAGATCCCAACCTTCCACCAACCAGGAAAAAGAAACCTCAAGAAACTCCGCCTCGGTTGGTTCCTCAACCTCAAAATAGATATTTCCTTTGGAGATTAGATATCTAACCCCAAACGGAGAAAGTTGACTAAGGGGGAGATCTTTGTCTCCTACAAACTCCTTCGCTTTCTGGGTCGCGGCTGCTTGATCCAAAAGCGTCCCTTCCTGTGCCCTCCCTCCTTCAACGACATAGGTCAATTTCCGCGGTTTTGTCGTCACGGCGAGGGTTGCTTGGTTTTTAAGATCAATAAAGACCAAAGTTTCGCTCCGACCATCAGGCGAGGTTGAGATCCGCGGCTCTCCGGAGAATCCAAAGCGGGCGGCAAGCTCCTTGGCTTCTTCCTTAGTAAAGGAAAAAGCAAGTGGTTCTGCCCGGTAAGCGGTTATCACTCCCGGGAAGTCGGTAACCTGAAGAGAAGAGAGAGAAACCTCCCCTGTGACAGAGGCGATATCATTAACAAGGTAAAAAGGAGGAAGTTTCTCCTCCTCAGGGATCAGTGGCGGTGCAAGAAATTTCTGATAGCCAACTACAGACACAATACAAAGGAAAATAAAAAGGGTAGCAACAACTATTATCCTTTTCCGATTTCTTAAAACAAATTCTCGTAAATCAGATAACTTCATCTCACCAATGGATGTCGCACACGCTCCTTGAGACACAAGGGGGAACCTCTTGTGGGATGTAAGGAGGTGCCATCTCTAAACCAAAGAATTCATAATGGAGGTGGAAGCCGTCAGAGTTTCCAGTATTACCAACCGTCCCAACCGGTTGACCAAAGAAGACAGGATCACCAGTTCTTACATAAACGTTGTCTAAGTGTGCGAAAACGGTTTCAAATCCGGCAGAGGAGCGAACTCGGACATAGTTCCCGTAGCCGGCAGTGCAACCAGAAACAGAGTAACAATGGCTAACAACCACCCCGCTGTGGGTGGCAAGAACTGGATTTCCAGCGTTGGAATAGTCGATATCAATTGCCTCATCGCCAGTGTGAGAGTAAGGAGCATTCGGCCCTTGAGTGATATACCCACTTGCCAACGGCCAACCGATGGGATAGGCAGTACTCGGCTCCCCGACAATCACCGCTCCTGTTCCGGAGAAGGGAGCGGTAGCGGGAGTTGTTGTACCCCTGACAGTGTTGGTAACCACCTTATCTTCATTGGCGGTGATATTCTGGTTGCAGAACGCGGTTATCTCCCCCCCAGGTCCGATGGGGATAGGAAATCCTGACGGGTCCCCTCCCGGCTGGCAGTAGTCGTCGCCCCAATTGATCTGTTCGTTTGCTTCTCCAGTGTTTTTAATAGTGATCCGCCATCTTATCGGATGAACCAATCCGTCCTTTTCTATCTGAAGAGGGTTATCGAACTCGTCGCAGGAGGGAGCGGGCTCACAAGCTTCTTTGGTGACGGTAATAGGAACGGAAGTAATCGCCGATGGAAGTGCGGCGTTGGTGTTGAAGATGGAACCCATCAAAAAGATTAAGAAAATCGCCATCCCCCCGATTGCCAAGACAAAAAAACCGCAGATACCAACAAAAAGATAGATCGCCAGCGTAAGAACCGGCTTCATCATCTTTTCGGCGACTAGCCCACCGACAAAGCTGACCACCGCCCCCAGAATTGCTCCTACCGGACCGCCAACGGCAGTCCCTATGGCTGTACTAATCCCCGCTAAACCAAGTCTCGCCGCGATCCAACCGGCAATCCTCCGAATGACTTTATCCCTAACAAACTCAAACCCTTTCGTGAGCGGGTCTTTAATGAACCGTTTCCAAACTCGAGCGAACAAGGCCTTGGCTTCAGTAATCTTGTTCAGAAGGGCAGTCAGCCGTACCCGCTCGGCGGTCCACCCTACTGCCCCCCTGATAAGGTTTTTGGGATAGAGATAATAACGCCAGGTACCCGTGGCAAAAGCGCGTTTGATGAACTCCTGCCAGATGTACACCTTAACTGTTCCCCAGAAACCTTTCTCATGATAGGTGTTGAGGAAGTTAAGGGTCTGGAAGTAGAGGTTGCGATTCTTCCAGTAGCGCCAAAATACGCCTTCGGGAGAAGTAGCTAACTGCTGAGCAGCAGAAGAAATACCTGCCTCGCCCAAGCGGCTCACCCGCTCAAACTCTTTGCGGACGGCGTCACGAGAAGTTTTAGATGCCTTAAACCAATCCGTCTGGATCTCACCTGCTCCCTCCCAATCTCCAATCGCCAGGCGATCCACAATGCCTCGCTCAAAGCCCTCTGCTTGGGCGATGATCTGGGGCAGCATCACCCCGCCCACGATTGGTGCCGGTGCTCCAGGAAGGGAGGCGTAATAGGTGTTCAACTGCCGAGCCATCATTAAAGTTAAACCGGGGCTTTGCTGAATACCTTTTTCTTCCGCAATAAGGCGGGTGATACGCAGGCGCGCCCTTTCGTTCCAACGGAGGGTCGCCTGCTGAAGGGAGTAGGGAACAGCTGGCCCACCCCTTGGATCAAGACCGGCAACGGTAAAGTAATGTTCCCAAACAGCGCTCTCGGCGTCTGTCCAAAGGAGGGGGATGGGGGGACGACCACGGTTTTCGAAGATCGAGGCGATCGTTTCCCGAGTGGTTTCTAAGGGTTTAGTAATGGCATCGATGAGGTTGAATTTAGTGAAAGCAACCGCCCCCGGCTCATAACCAGGACGGGCCTTAGCTTTAATGTCAAAGGCGGTTTTTAGGTCGGACTTGAGGATTTCCCCAAATTCCGATGGGACATCATAAGGGGCAAGCGCCTCATCAATTCCTTCCCATAAGCGTTCAGCGAATGTTTCCTCAGCCACAGCCGTATTTTAGCATTAGCAGCGATTGACAATTAACCGCTATCTATTGGATAATCGAAGTAATGTCTCTTACTCTGAAGCGGGCTTTCCTTATTTTTGGACTTGTTTTTTCACTATTCTTCTTTACTCCCTCTTCGGCTTATGCTATTTGGCCTATCGATGATATAGAGGATAGGCTGGGAGATCTTTGGTCGACCATTGGCTGTGCAACCGATCTTAACTGTTGGGTAAGAAATGCCATAACTGCCGGTGCCAATTATGCCTTAAAGATAGTAGTTGGGAAAGACGTTGGAGAGATTGCTCAGTCAACTGGAGAGAGATTCGGTAATACTGGATTACTCGCTGTTGCAGGAACCGTTGGAGATCAAGCTTACAACTACCCCCCTGACATCCATTTAGCCAATTATGTGCGCTACGAGCTTGGCAACAATCTCCTCGGTACCCCTGCCTACGCCACCACGGGATCAAAAATGCTTGGGAAGACAATCCTTGCCGTTTGGGAAAAGATGCGCGACCTTTCTTACAGCTTCTTTATGCTCATCATGGTTGCGATTGGCTTTATGATTATGCTCCGGAAACAGATCGCCCCTCGGGTAATCATTTCCTTCACCAACGCCCTTCCAAGGATTGTCGCCAGTCTTTTTCTCATCACTTTTAGCTACCTAATCGCCGCTCTTTTTATTGATGTAGGAATTGTCTGGGCCTCAAGAGTACTTGTTAGTTTAGCGCTAGGAGGCGTAGCGCCCGATCTTCCTGACGTCCCAGGTAACGGTATAAGCGGTATAAGTGGAGGGGTAGGGGCTTTTGGGGTGCTTGCTCAACGAATACTCATGGCCGCTTTTCGGATCTTCCTTGTCCCCGGAGAAGCATTCCTAACAGCTGTTCTCCTCATCTTCGTCGTTCTCTTCCTCATCGCCGCGCTCTGCGTTCTTGGCCTTGTTATCCTCCAACTCCTCTACCGCTATGCCCGGATTATCATCATGACCGTCTTTGCCCCTTTCATCCTCCTCCTTGGAAGTCTTCCCGGACAGGAAGGGGCAATCACAGGCTGGTTCAAAGACTTAGCCGTCAACACCCTTGTTTTTCCCGCCATTCTTCTCATGGTCCACATCAGCAGTACCATGCTGGTAGGTGCTTTAGCGGAAGAAGCTGAACACCTCACCGGTTGGCCTGAAACCCTTGCCGGCCTCCTCCCATCCTTCGCCCCTGTTGTTCTTGGGATAGTAGCACTAATCATCCTCCTAATGAGTTTCAAAGTCCCCGGAATTATCGAGAACGCCGTCAAGGGAAGGAAATAAAAAGGCCCCGATTTAAGAGATATCAAAATCGGAGCCTCACTACTACCTTGGTGGAAGGCCCAAGACTGCCAAAGCCAAGACTACCAAGCAAAGAAAAAAGCCGGTAGTGAAGATGAACGGTACCCAGTAAAAACCCCTCTTTCTCACCGCTATGGTAAGGGTAGCAGGGACAAGCAAGGGCGGAAAAAAGATTGCCCCTAAGAAGAGAGGAATAACTACCCGTCTCGAGACTGTAGGGGAAAGCGATTGCGGATCTTTCCTATCCAGTTCCTTGAGGTGTTCCTTCTCTAACTTGGCAATATCGCTGAGCTGCTCCAGACAGCGCAGACAAAATCTCCTCTGGCCGATCTGATGAGCCAACTCCGTTATATCACCAAGCAGCCCTCTCGCTTTGGGGTGATTCCAAGGGTACCGCGTCCGCCCCCCGCAATGGGGACAGGCGTATTGCCGAGGGAAAGAATCCACGTGCGGCTTCTTCCCAAAATGAAGCCTCACAAATGCCCCCGCGCCAACGGTCTTCGCTACCTGAAGAGCAAACCTCTCCGGAACAGCTCTTGAACCTCTTCCAAAGCTTGGGAGCCTTAACTTAGGCAACCGCGGGAGACCTCGGCGGCGGAGATGGTCCATCGCTAAAACTACAGAAGGAATGACAACCATCACCACCGCTAGACGAACGAACCACGGCATTTTTTCTCTCCTTTCTTTGAGTATTTAGTATTTACCTCTAAATGTCCCTAACTATAG
>CAYPTJ010000006.1:0-17067 GCA_964413845.1 uncultured Candidatus Saccharibacteria bacterium
GTACCCAGATAGGCACAGAGATCAACAGTCACCCAATTAAGAGCGCCTGTCCCGTCGCAATTGAAAGTAGTGCCGGCAGTACAACTACTCCGCATTGCAGTGTCAGTTAGTATTACCGGTTCCGCCAATCTTATGTTGATGGCGTCCCTTAGCGTAGCGACATCAGAAACGCGGGTGCTGTCCCGAGCCTTTTGCATCATCCCCGCCGGGTTGATCGCGATCATCACCATCGCCGCCAAAATCGCGAGGATGGCAATCACCACCAGAAGCTCAATGAGGGTAAAAGCCTTCAATATTTTTTGCATTTTGTTATTTACTTTTCACCTCCTCTCAGTCAGATCAAATTTATTCAGATCCCCAAAGGTCTCAGATACCAACTCAAGACCGATTCCCCGAAGAATATACTAGCAAAAACAGCAGCAACAAGGAAAGGGCCGAAGGGGATCTGGTCGCCAAGCTTTTTCTGGCCTGTGAAAACAAGAATCAGCCCAACCACTGCCCCGAAGACAAAGGCGAGAAACAACATCACTAAACCCTGGGGGAAGCCGACCAACAAAGTGGTGAGAAACCCCACCGGAGGATCGCCTTCGCCCATCCCGCGACCTTTGGTAACCCACCGCAAAAACCAAAAGAAAACGAAGACCCCTGCCGCCAACCCAAGATCCGCCGCTAAACCCCGGGGGTTTAGCGAGTTTAGCGAGACTCGATAGAGAAGAGCAGCGAGAATTCCCACCAAAACTACTTGGTCAAAAACACGTTGCTTAAGCAGATCAGTGATGAAGATGACAATGAGGGAAGAGGAAGCGATGAGTAAAGTGATAAGTGATAGGTGGTAAGTGATAAAAGAACTACTGGCTAATGGCTCCTGACTACTGACTGCATAAAGGGCGGCAAAAAGAAGCCCTGTCCCCAACTCAACCAATGGGTACTGCCAAGATAATCTTGCCCCGCAAAAGCGACAACGGCCGCGAAGAAGGAGGAAAGAGAGAAGGGGAATAAGATCAATTCCAGAAAGCGTTGTCCCGCACGATTCGCAATGAGAACGTCCTCTAACCGATTCCCCACGCAAAAGCCGGCGAGAAACAACGTTTAAGAAGGAGCCAACAGCGATACCGATAATAAAAAGGAATAAGAAGCTTAACAAAAGCAACACAGGCATCATTGTAACAAGTAGCGCAGGGTAGATGCTTTTGAGGAATCCTCCAAAGGCGGACAGGCATCCCGCAGACCTTCTTGGTGAATAGTAAATGGTTTATGGTTAATAGTTAGGAGAAAGTCGAGGACGAGGCGGCGCAAGAGAAAAACCTTAAGTTAAATAATGATTGCGAACGCCGTTTCCGAGGCTTCGACTGAGCTCAGCCGAATGTCAAAGGCGCTACCCAAGCTTACAAACCAGTTTCGGAGTCCAAAAGACGCCCGCCCTGGGCGGGCTAGCTTCGTCCTCTTTCAGAGTCCGAAGTAAGTTGATAGCCCTGGGGCGGTACCAATCTCATACCAGCTGTTATCGTTGCCATCCTTGCTGTAATAGTCCTTGTTGGCCTCCGCCTCAAGATGAGTTCGAAGCACATAATAAATCCCGTCGGAGATGAACTGGTACTCGCCGGTCACAGCATTGCTTAAAACATCAATAAAGGTCTTACTGTTTGAGGGATCAATCGGCAGAGTGTTAATCTGTTTAGAGAGATTCATCCCCACCCAACCGGTTCCGTCAACTGCCTGGGTTACACCAACCGAAACAGAGCTTGCCGGCACTCCCATCGTCTTGGTAAGCGGCACCCCTTCCGAAATCGCAAGATCAACCGCTTTTCTTAAATTCTCCAAATCAGAAATTCGCTGGTTATCCCGCCCTTGTTTCAACCGCTCGATAGGGTTCAATGCCCAAGAACCAACTGCCGCTAAAATAAGAATTAATGCTAAGGCAATTAGAAGTTCTGCAACCGTAATCTGACGTTTAATAATTGGCATCTTCTTTAAATTAATACCACTAATGGTAACCGATGATCAACCTTACTCGTCATAGCTGACTCGTGATGTTGGACGTCCCGTGCTGCGGGACTAGCAATCTTACTCGTCAAAGCTGACTCGTAATATTGTAGATGGGGGTGATAATCGAAATCACAAACAACCCCACCAAAACCCCCAGAAGAATCATGATAATTGGCTCGATTGCGGTAGAGATATTTTTGACCGATTGCTCTGCCTCCCTCTCAAAAAAGCTGGCTAACTTGGCTAAAACCTCATCCAGCTTTCCAGTTTCCTCCCCAACGGCAACCATTTGAGAAAGAATTGGTGGAAAGTTAGGATCGGCTTTCAGCGGAGAGGAGAGAGGAATTCCCTTCTCGACTTGCTTCTCGGCGTTTAAGATCGTATTGCGGTACAAAACATTCGTCATCGCCTCCGCGGTAATTTCTAATGCCTGTGCAATTGGTACCCCCGTCCCAATTAAAAGACTAAGAGTCCGGCAGAAGTCGGCAAGCTGTGAAGCTTTGCTAAGTTTCCCAAAAATTGGAAATTTAAAGGTAAATTCCGCAATCTTGTAACGGCCGTAATCCCCACCGATAAACTGCCGAAGCCCAAAGATCCCAAGGCCCAAAAGAAGAAGAAGAAACCACCATCCGTGAATCAATAGGTTGGAGAATTTAATGAGGATTAAGGTGGGAAGAGGAAGCTTGGCTCCGATATCTGCATACATACTTGATAACCGGGGGATTACGAAAACAATCATAATGATAAAGACGATTCCCATCGCCGCAACAATGATTGCTGGATAAATGAAGGCTCCTTTTGTTTTGCCACGAAACTCCTGCTCCCTTTCTAACTTCTCAGCTAACTCGGCCAGAACCTGCTCCACTTTTCCTGAGGCCTCGCCTGCCTCCGTAAGGGCAATAAAAACTCTAGAGAAGACATCGGGGTACTTGCGCATACTTTTGGAAAGGGTTGCCCCACCTTGGATATCCCCGAGCATCCCAGTGAGAACTTCTTTCATCCGGGGATTTTCTGCTTGGCTGCGCAAAACTTCAAAAGCATTGGTGAAAGGGAGCCCAGCGGCGATCATTGTTGAGAGTTGTCGAGCAAAGAAAGCTTTCTGCTCAAGCGAAACCCCTCGGAACCGACTTAAAAGGGGTGCAAATTTCGCTTCTTTCTTCTCAGTTAAGGAGACAACGATATACCGCTTTTCCCGAAGAATCTCACGCGCGCTATCAAGATCAGGAGCTTCAATTGTTCCGGTTAAGGTTTCTCCTTCTCGGCTCTTGGCGAAATAGGTGTATATAGGCATCTACCAAGTTACTTCAGCAAGCGCGCAAACTCCTCGGGTTTGATCGTGTGAAGCTTCGCTACCTCTGGATCAACTAATCCTTCTTTAACAAGGTTTACTAAAGCACGCTCTAAGGAAACCATTCCTTGATCGAAAGAGGTAGCAATCACATTATCAAGCTGATGGGTCTTTCCTTCTCTTATGATTGAGCGAACCGCGGGGGAGGGGAGCATAAGCTCAACCGCAGGGACAAGACCGCGCCCTGTTGAGGGGACGAGCCGCTGCGAGATCACCCCCTCCAAAATCGCTGAAAGCTGGACCCGCACCTGCTGCTGCTGCATTTCAGGAAAAGCATCAATAATCCGATCAATCGTTTGGGAAGCGGAGTTGGTGTGTAAAGTTGCAAAGACCAAGTGACCGGTTTCGGCGATCGTGATCGCGGAGGCGATCGTTTCGTAATCACGCATCTCTCCAATCATCACCACATTTGGATCCTCTCTTAAAGCGGAGCGAAGAGCTACCTCCCAGGAATAAGTATCAAGATGCATCTCCCGCTGATCAACCAAAGCTTTGCGGTGGGGGAAAATGTATTCGATCGGGTCCTCAATTGTCACGATGTGTACCGGCCGGGTCTCGTTGATCCTCTGGAGCATTGCGGCAAGCGTTGTTGATTTCCCGTGGCCAGTGGGGCCAGTGACCAAAATAAAACCTTGGGGGAGATCACAGAACTCAAAGAGGATCTTGGGGAGGTTAAGTTCATCAATTGTTGGGATTTTAAGAGGAATTCGGCGCAGTGATGCAGCTAGGTAACCGCGCTGGTGAAAGGCATTTACCCGAAAACGAGCAACGTCCCCATAAGCAAAGGAAAAGTCAATCTCTTTTTGGGTAAGAAGAAGATCTTTCTGCTCCTCACTTAAAAGTTCAAAGATGAGGGATTCCACCTCCTCCGGCCCCAACGGTGACTCACCAGCGATAGGGGAGAGGTCTCCCTGAATGCGCAGCGTTGGAGGTGCCCCCACTGTCAAATGAAGGTCGCTCGCTCCGGCCTCAACCGCTTTTTGTAGAAATATTTGAACCTTGCCTGCCATCTTTAGTTATTAGACATTAGTCATTAGTCAGGAGTGTATTTTTACTACTGGCTCCTGGCTACTGACTCCTGACTATTCTTCTGCTACCCTCAAAACCTCCTCAATTGTAGTTGTCCCATCTAAAACCTTCATGAACCCGTCCTGAACCAAAGCGATCATTCCCTCTTTTATCGCTTGTTGCTCAATCTCTTGTGTTGGCCGCTGCTCCAAAACCAAACGGGCGATCGTGTCTGACATTAACAACACCTCAAAGATACCAGTTCTGCCTGAGTATCCGCTACCCCCGCACTTCTCGCACGCCTTCCCCTTGGACCTGCCTTGAAACAACTTCAGTTTACCGTTTTTGACAGTTTTTGGTGCCTGTTCATAAAGTGAGCCCAAAACTTCCTTGAGTTTTTGCTCCCCCTCAGCGGTTGCTTCATAATCACTTTTGCATTCCGGACAGAGTTTTCTCACCAACCTCTGGGCCTCAACCGCCACAACGGTTGAAGTAAGAAGGAAAGGCTCTACCTTCATATCAATTAAGCGAGGGAGCGCTCCCGCAGCGGAGTTTGTATGCAAAGTTGAAAAGACAAGATGCCCAGTTAAAGCAGCGTGAACCGAAAGCGCGGCAGTCTCGTTATCCCGTGTCTCACCAACCATAATGATATCGGGATCCTGACGAAGCATCGAGCGTAAGCCGGTAGCGAAAGTTAGCCCCGCCGCAGGGTTAATTTGGGTTTGATTCACCCCTGGAATTCGTACCTCAACCGGATCCTCAATGGTGATAATGTTCACTTTCGGGGTGTTGATTTTGGAAAGAGCGGAAGCAAGAGTTAAAGTTTTTCCAGATCCAGTTGGTCCGGTAATATAAATGAGCCCAGTTGGACGCTGTAGCACCTCCTCCATCCTCCGAAGAGCCATCCCTCGCATTCCCAGCTCGGAAAAAGTGGGGATCTTTTCCGTTTCCTCCAAAAGCCGAATCGCAACCTTTTCCCCAAGGGAAGTGGGCATGGTAGAAACCCTTAAATCAATCTCCCGTCCTTCGTATTCGATCTTGAATCTTCCATCTTGTGGGATTCGCTTCTCATCAATTTTAAGATCGGAAAGGATCTTAACACGGGAGGTCACTGAGGAATGAAGTTCTTTGGGAAGAACCAACCTTTCCTGAAGAATACCATCGATCCGGTACCTGACCCGAACTTTTTCTTCCGTTGGTTCAATGTGAACATCGGAGGCTTTTGAGCGTGCCGCATAGCGCAAGATCGCCGAAACAATATCCGCCACCGGCGATTTGCGGATCATCTCTGGCTCCCGTTCAATATCCTTAGCTTCCTCAAGCTTAAGGGGAGCTTTGACCTCCTCAAGCGCCTCCGTTACCTCTTCCCCAAGCGTTTTCTGGTACTGCCGGCTGATCGCTTTTTCAATGGCGCTTTTCTCGGCGTGGAATGGTTTAACCTTAAGCTTCGTTGAACGTTCAATAAACTCAATCACTTGAAGGTCCAGAGGGTCCCACATCGCAACCGAAATAACACCGCCCTTCTTTTCGAAAGGAATGAGGGTGTTGCGCGATGCCACCGCCTGAGGAATCAGTTCCAATACTTCCGCAGGGATATCTACCCCCGAAAGGTCAGTATAAGGAATCCCTAAAAACTCGGCTTTCGCCTGCGCTAAAGCTTTAGGGTCAACGAGCTTTCGCTCTTCGACAATTTCCTCAGTAGGACGTCCAAAGCTGATCTGCTCAATCTTAAGGTCGGAAACCTGCTCAACGGTCAAAAGACCACGCTCTTGAAGGATATCCTCAATCCCCTTTTTAACCATTGAGGTTGCTCCTGCCATCGATAGGAAGTATCACATAAAAATACACCGCCTGACAACATAGCATAAAGGGTAGGGGACGTGATAAATTTATAAGTGTGATGTCAAGCGTTCTCCTTTGCGGTGGCGATTGCCAAAAACGAAAAGAGATCGCCTCTCAAATCCTTGCTGATCAAGGGATTAGACTAGATTATGACATTATTAATGTTGGAGAAGAGGCAAAGAAGATTGGAATCAACGAGATTAAGACACTTCTTCCTCATCTTCATATAAGAGGGAAAAACGAAAAGAAGGCGTTTCTCATATTTGAGGCACAACGTCTCACACCCACCGCCCAAAATGCCCTTCTTAAGCTGCTTGAAGAACCACCGACCCATCTGACCATTATCCTCTCCGTTCCCAACCCAAGGCTTCTTCTTCCCACAATTGTCTCTCGTTGCCTGATCACCGAAGTAAAAGCTGATAAAAGGGGTAGGGTAGGAGGTGATGTGATAAAACTCCTGGAAGCACAGGGCGGCCAGCGGTTAATGCTTTTTGAAGAAAAAGTCGGCTATAACCAGCAAAGTATCTATTCCTTCCTTGATGCAGTTGAGGCCCATCTTAAGGAAGAGTTGAACCAAAAAAGTGCTCAGATGCTGCTGAAACTTTGGCGTGCAAAAGAGCTTTTGCGGGATGCCTCTGCCAACAGTAAGCTAATCATTGATGAACTCCTTCTTTCTTGGTAAAATGGGCAGGTCAAAAACTGGTATCCAAGTTAAGCAAGTTTATGCCAGGAAAAAACCCAAAGGTAAAATCTGAATATACCGCCGCCCAAATTAAGGTTTTAGAAGGCCTTGAGCCGGTCCGTAAAAGACCAGCGATGTTTATCGGCTCAACTGATCAATCTGGGATTCACCAATTAGCGATTGAAATCGTGAACAACTCAATTGATGAGGCGTTAGTGGGCGCTTGTGATCAGATTGAGGTCGCCCTTAATGAGGATCACTCTACCACGGTAGAGGACAACGGGCGGGGGATTCCCGTTGAGGAGATGCCACGCTTTAAAAAATCGGCCCTTGAAATTGTGATGACCAAGCTCCATGCCGGAGCAAAGTTTGGCGAGGGCGGTTATAAGGTCTCTGGGGGGTTGCACGGGGTAGGAGCTTCGGTAGTGAACGCCCTTTCGGAATGGATGCGAGTTGAGGTTAAACGTAATGGGAAGCTCTGGGTCCAAGAGTACGAAAGGGGAGTACCGAAAACAAAAGTTAAGCCAGTTGGGAAAGTATCTCCTGAGGAAACAGGAACAATCGTCACCTTCCGTCCTGACCGCCAGATTTTTGGGAAAACGATTGGTGCGGATTTTGACTTTCTTTCAGAAAGGTTCAAGCAGTTCGCCTATCTTACTCGCGGTCTTCTTATCAGAATTAAAGACAAAGTTTCCAATCGGCAGAACTCCTACTTCTTTGAAGGAGGAATACGCTCTTATGTTGAGGCGATCAACCGCAACAAGAAACCACTTCACCCAACCTTTTATACCCACCAACAAATCGAGGGAATCGATCTGGAGATTTCCCTTCAATACAACGACGGATTTGCTGAGAACGTCTTTTGCTTCGCAAACAACATCTTCAATACAGAAGGGGGAACTCACCTTACTGGATTTCGCGCTGGCCTAACAAGAACCCTTAACGATTTTGGAAAAGAAAAAGGTCTTCTCAAAGAAGGGGAGGAGAATCTTTCTGGAGAGGATGTTCGAGAGGGGTTAACCGCGGTGGTCTCCGTAAAACTTGATGTTAAAGATCTCCAGTTTGAAGGGCAAACCAAAGCAAAGCTTGGAAATGCCGAGGTCAAGCCCGCAGTGGAAACTGTTCTTCGGGAAAAGCTTTACGAGTTTTTGGAAGAAAATCCCCACGTTGCCCAAAGGATCATCCAAAAGGGGGCTCTTGCTACCAAAGCACGCTTAGCGGCGCGGGCAGCACGCGAGAGCGTCATCAGAAAAGGAGTTCTTGGGGGGTTGGGCTTGCCTGGGAAACTTGCTGATTGCCAAGAGGAGGATCCCAATTTAGCCGAGATTTTTCTTGTTGAAGGTGAATCTGCTGGTGGTTCCGCAAAGCAAGGGAGAGATCGGCGTACCCAAGCAATTCTCCCTTTATGGGGAAAGATTTTGAATGTTGAAAAATCACGTCTGGATAAGATGCTTGAACACCCCGCTATTCGCGACCTTATTATCGCCCTTGGGATGGGAATTGGAGAGGAATTTGATATCTCACGCCTTCGCTACGGGAAGGTTATCAGCATGACCGATGCAGATATCGATGGGCAGCATATTAAAACCCTCCTTCTTACACTGTTCTTCCGCTATATGCGGCCTTTAATTGAGCAAGGGCATATCTTTCTTGCCCAACCACCTTTATATAAAATCACCCGTGGTAAGGAGAGCGTTTATGTCTACACCGATCAAGAGAAAGAGACGGTGTTGGAGAGGATGCCCGGTGCCTCCGTCCAGCGCTTTAAAGGATTAGGAGAGATGAACCCTGGGCAACTTTGGGAAACAACGATGAACCCTGGAACAAGAACCCTTAAGCTTGTGACAATTGAGGATGCACAAAAAGCTGATGAAATCTTTACCGCACTTATGGGAGAGGAGGTTCCACCAAGGAAGAAGTTTATCCAAACCCATGCCCTCAAGGCGGAGCTGGATGTCTAGCATGCCTAAAGTAAAAAGGGAAAAGATTCTGAAATCCGAAACACTTTTCAAGGGGAAAAACCTTAATCTGCACCGCCTCACCGTAGAACTTCCCTCCAGTAAACTGTTTGAAGATGAGATTATTGAGCGCCCAAGCGAAGTAGCGATCATCCCACAAATTTCCAGAAACGAGATTATCTTAACTAAGCAGTTTCGAAGAGGGGTAGGGGAGATTCTCCTTGAGCTCCCATCGGGAAAAGTAAAAAGAGGGGAGACCATATTAACCGCTGCTCGGCGGGAATTGGAAGAAGAAACCAAATATAAAGCAAAGAAGTTAGAAAAACTGACCGAAACTCTCGTTGCTCCCAGTTGGTCTACCTCGAAGTGCACTTTCTTTTTAGCGCGGGAGCTAATCGTCGATAGCCACCCAAGACCTCACGACCCAGACGAAAATATAGAAGTTGTTAGATTGACCTTCAAAAAAGCCCTAGCCAAAGTCGCCTCTGGAAAGATTAAAGATACAAAAACCGTCTTAGGCTTACTTTTAGCCAAGAGATTTTTTGCTTAACTAATGTCGGAAGAATATAGCAAAGAGCACAGAAAGAACAACCAAACAATAAAACCGATCTCCATCACCGAGGAGATGCAGAAAGCCTATCTTGACTACGCCATGAGCGTGATCGTCTCCCGAGCCCTACCTGATATCCGCGATGGGTTAAAACCTGTCCAGCGACGAATCATTTATGCAATGCACGAGCAGGGGATG
This sequence comes from uncultured Candidatus Saccharibacteria bacterium, assembly GCA_964413845.1. Classification (GTDB taxonomy): domain Bacteria; phylum Patescibacteriota; class WWE3; order 9FT-COMBO-53-11; family 9FT-COMBO-53-11; genus CAYPTJ01. Next base: position 9,573 of record CAYPTJ010000006.1, read on the forward strand.
GGACCAACCGCCCGTTACCACAAGTGCGCCGCGGTAGTTGGGGAAACTCTTAAGAAGTATCATCCCCATGGTGATATGGCTGTTTATGATGCCCTAGTTAGGATGGGGCAGAGTTTCTCGCTGCGGTATCCATTGATTGATGGCCAGGGCAACTTCGGTTCAATCGACGGTGACTCCCCAGCGGCGATGCGCTACACCGAGTGTCGCCTTGCTCCTATCACTGACGAGCTTCTTGCCGATATCGAAAGGGGAACAGTCGAATTCGTCCCCAACTATGACGCCTCAACAAGCGAACCAGCGTATCTCCCCGCCACCACCCCCAACCTTCTCCTCAATGGTTGTTCTGGGATCGCGGTGGGAATGGCAACTAACATTCCCCCGCATAACTTAGGGGAAGTAGTTGATGCTTTAGCAGCGATGGTTGATACCGCCAAAATCGGAGGTGAGGTAGATAACCTCACCTTTGACACAGACCTGACGGTTGATGACCTTATGAGATACATCCAGGGTCCCGATTTCCCCACTGCTGGAGAAGTTTATAACCCTGAGGAGATCACAAAAGCTTATGCCACCGGAAGGGGAAGTATTGTCATTCGTGCCAAAACCGAAATTGCCGAGGAGGGAGGAAAGACCAAGATTATCGCCACCGAACTTCCTTACCAGGTGAACAAAGCTCAACTTATAACCCAGATGGCAGAGTTGGTAAAGGAGGGGAAGGTAGGAGAGGTAGCTGCTCTTCGGGATGAATCTGATCGAGAAGGAATAAGGGTCGTTGTTGAACTGAAAAAAAATGCCCGCCCCCAGGCGATACTTAACTACTTCTTCAAACACACACCGCTGCAAAGTATTTTCCACACCAATATGGTTGCGCTTATTGAAGGACAACCGCAGGTTGTTACCCTTAAGGGTATTCTGGAAGAATTCCTCAAACACCGCTTCATTGTTGTTGTTAAAAGAACAAGATTTTTACTCAAAAAGGCTAAAGAACAGGAGCATATCCTGCAAGGCTTAAAGATTGCCCTTGATCATCTTGATGAGGTTATTGCCACCATCAAAGGATCAAAAGATACAGATACCGCCCGTGCCAATCTGGTTAAAAAATTCGGCTTAACCGAAATCCAAGCCCAGGCAATCCTTGATATGCCTCTCAAGCGACTTTCGCAACTTGAGCGGGCGAAGATTGAACAAGAACTTAAAGATATTTTGGAAGAGATTGTCCGTCTTGAAACCCTCCTATCCTCATCGAAAAACATCTTTGCCGAGATAAAGAAGGAGCTTCTTGAGGTCAAAGAAACCTATGGTGATAAGCGGCGTACTAAGATCTTTAGGCGGGGGATTGGCGAATTCACCGAAGAAGATTTGATCCCCAAAGAAGATGCAATTCTTACCCTTACCCGCTCCGGATACATAAAGCGGCTTAAAGTCGAAACATATCAACGGCAAAGAAGGGGAGGAAAAGGTGTAAAAGGGATGGAGACCAAAGAGGAGGATGTGGTTTCTGATATCTGGATCGTTTCCACCCATGATGACCTCTTCTTCTTCACTGATAAAGGACGGGTTTACCACCAGAAAGTTTATGATGTCCCCGAGGCTGGAAGAACTGCCAAAGGAACTGCCATTGTCAACCTCCTCGATCTTGCCCCTGAGGAGAAGGTGAGTGTTGTTCTTCCAATTACAAAGGAAAGTGGGATCAAATATATCTTTATGGCTACTAAAGGTGGTGTGGTAAAAAAGACGGCGATTGAGAATTTTGCCAACATTAGAAAAACCGGGATTATTGCCATTCGACTCAAAAAAGACGATGGCCTCTCTTGGGTAAGGGGAACAACGGGAGAAGACGAAGTGATCCTTGTCACAAAAATAGGCCAAGCGATCCGCTTTCCGGAAGGGCAGATTCGACCAATAGGTCGCGCCGCCGGAGGAGTGCGAGGAATTAATCTTAAAAAAGGGGATGAGGTAGTTGGGATGGAGATAATCACCGACCCCAATGATCAACTTCTTGTCGTTTGCGAAAACGGCTTTGGCAAACGAACACAACTTTCTCATTATCGCCGGCAAAATCGTGGCGGATCAGGAATCCTCACCGCGAGAATAACCAAAAGGACAGGAGCAGCGGTTGACGCGAGAATCGTCAAACCCGGCTTCCACGACGTCCTCCTCATCTCGGCTCAAGGAAAGGTAATTCGACTCCCCCTCAGGGGCGTCTCCGTCCTCGGCCGTGCTACCCAAGGGGTAACTCTCATGCGGTTAGACAAGGGTGACACGGTTGCCTCCTTAGCAATCTTTGTTAAAGAAGGGGAGGAGCCTGAGGAAAAAGCGACAGAAGAAGTAAAGGCTACAAAACAGGAGAAACCGCTCGAAAAGGCCAGGCCTTCCGCCAAAGGTGGAGCCACCCCTGGCGGGAAACCTAAGGTAAAGAGGATAAAAGCGAAGAAGGCAACGGCAAAGCCAAAGCCAAAAGCGAGGGCAAAGGCCAAACCCAAACCAAAGCTTAGAGCAAAACCTAAATCCAAGCCAAAGAAGAAACCTCCAAAGAAAGCTCCAGCGAAGTTCAAAGGAACTCCCCGCAAATCACGGAAACCCAAAAGCAAACGTTGACAGATCTCCTTTCATAGCCCATAATTTGACAGGTAGACTCGCATAATTTAATAGCTCTTAATATTCCGAATACCAAGGAGGGGAGGGGACTGATGTTGAAGAAGTGGAGGAAAATGAGAGCTAAAAGGCAGATGCTCAAGGAGCATCTCACTGGGCGAGGAATTACTAATGCCCGTATTTTGTCCGCCTTTGGCGTGATTCCGCGCGAAGAGTTCGTTCCTGAGCGGTATCGCAATCTCGCTTACGCCGATATGCCTCTTGAAATTGGGGAAGGGCAGACGATCTCTCAGCCATATACCGTTGCTTTTATGACTCAACTGCTTGATCCTCAGCCAGAGGATGTTGTCTTGGAGATCGGTACTGGTTCAGGATACCAGGCAGCAATCCTCTCTAAGTTGGTAAAGAAGGTCTATACGATTGAATATATTGAATCTTTAGCTAAGGGAGCAGAAGAGGTTCTCAAGAGGCTTGGTTACGAGAACATTAAGGTGATCGTGGGAGACGGGAGCAAGGGCCTCCCCGAGTATGCTCCCTATGATGGAATCATCATCACCGCCGCCGCCCCAGGGATCCCCAAACCTCTCTTGGAACAGCTTAGGGTTGGTGGGCGGCTAGTGGCACCGGTAGGATGGCGATTTCTCCAAACTATGGTAAAGGCCACAAAAGCAGAGGAGGGCCTAGAGGTGGAAAGCTACCCCGCATTCCGATTTGTCCCCCTTGTTGGGGAGTACGGTTTCTCTGCCACTTAGAAAGACTTAACTGCTTGCCCCGAACGGCTTATCGCTCCGGGGCTTTTCTTTTTATCTATTTCCTCGGTGGTATTTGCGATGAACCTCTTTTAGCTGGGATTCGTAATGTGGGTATAAATCTTGGTGGTGGCGATATTTTTGTGCCCAAGCATTTCTTAGGAGGGTGTGCCGGAGAAGAAGAATGCGATCAATAACGAGGGCGACCTTTCACTTTGCCCTCTTTGGTTAATCCATGAAGCTTACGTAATTCGCTTTTTATTTGCTCTAACCGTACTTCCTCGTCTCCAGTGTAGGCAATTGGCTTAAATAGGTCGGCATGTCTCTTCTTTACCGGCGCCAAGATAAAAACAGCCTCTTTCCATCTCCTGAAACTCTCAGCTTTCTTAGCACGCAATTTATGCCTATCGAAAAACGGAATCACTTTATTGAGAATATCGCCAAAATCATTAACAGCATAATATACCCCTCTGCCTCCTTTAAGAACGCTTATTATGCCGCATCCCAAGGTATCTCTAATATCCTCCACTATTTTCTTATCATCAGAACTCATACTAATAGCAAAGACTGGTATCCATCGGTGATAAACAGGCCGGCCTTTCCGCTTATATTTAATGTCCCGCCTGAAGTTGAGTCCAAAATGACCCTCACCATCAACGAAACCAGCAATGTAATCTCCAGGTAGTTTACCCACTATTTATTCCCTCGGTGATACTTCCTATGAACTTCCTTTAGTTGCGGATTCGTAATGTGGGTGTAGATTTGGGTCGTAGCAATACTGGAATGGCCTAACATCTCTTGAACAGCGCGAATGTCGGCGCCGCGTCTGAGAAGATCTGTGGCAAAGGTATGACGAAGGGTATGAGGAGACGGTTCCACCGCAAGACCAGCTTTCCTTGCATATTTCTTAACTATCTTTTGAATACTCCTCACAGTTAAACGCAGGTCATCACCATCTGAGGCGGATGCTTTTCCTCCGGCATACCTTATAAAAAGGGGTTTGTAAGCATCCTCCCTTATTCCTAAGTAATTCGCCAAACTGTCAGCGGCGTCATCTGAAATAAAGACAACCCTTATCTTCCCACCCTTGCCCATAACTGACATCTCACGTGTCTTCAAATTGATGTCATCAACGTCCAGCCCCGCAAGCTCGGAAACACGCATTCCTGTTGAGAAAAGGAGCTCCAAGATCGCCTTATCGCGAAGCCCTCGCTTAGTCCTTGTATCTGGAGCAGAAAGTAAAGCCTCCAACGACTCTTCATTGAGAACCTTTACTTCGCGGTCAGGCTCGTCCATCAACTCCACTCGATCCGGCGGAAGAACATCCATTCCCTCTTGCTGAGCTAAATACCGTAAGAAGGATCTGAGAGCTATTAAATGGTGGTTTTGAGAAGACCTCTTCAATGACTTCCTATTCTTATCCCTATAACGGCTGAGGAACAGTTTATAACGTCGAACGAGAGTGGGGGAGATCTCGGTGGGGGAGTCAATTTTAGCAAACTCCAAAAATCGGTTTAAAAAAAATGTATAATTGTCGACCGTTCTGAGCGATCGCCCTTTTTCAATCTCTAAATATTCCAAAAATCTTGGAACGTAGTTTTTCATTACTACTGTCGATAGGGGAGAGAGCTGGCATCCAAATCCCCTCCCATGTGCTTGTTCGCTTACCGTAGATTATATGAACAACTTCTACTGTACTTAATTGAAGGAGGTATTGTCAATAGAAAAGACGGAGATCTGATATTAATCAAAAAACAAGGTTGGGGTAGAAACAGCGTAACGCTTACCGCCAAGACTCAGATGTAGAATCGCCCGTGTAACCCCTAAACTTATCACGCCCAGACGACTAACTTATCAGCCCTCACCAAAAACGTTGCTTAAAACGCATTCTACAGCGCCGCTTGCTTTGAGCTTTTGCGGCAATCCCATAGATGTTTCTGTAAAAGCTCCAAACCCCTCATGGCGGGGAATATGGATCTGGCCATTACATTCGAGTGTAGCGAGAAAGCAAGGAGCGTAGCGACGCCACATTTCGACGTGAGGAGAAAAGCAAGGAGCAAAGCGACGCCACATCTTGCTTTTTGGAAACCGTTTCAATTACCAAAATTCAATTTTGATTATTTTAAAAATGCTCTACCAACCTATAACTATTAGAATTCCCTCTATTAGCACTATAGGTTCATTTAGCACTCCCCTACTCCGAGCGCCAGTGAGGAGCAAGATTCTCGAACTTGGTGAGAATTAGAAAATCCTTGCTAAAAAGAAGACCACAAGAGTAAGCGCAATATATTCAAGAACAATCGAATACTTGAGATGCCTTTCAAAATAAGCGCGTGCAATACCAAGAAGAGCGTAAAAGAAGGTAGCTTCAACCAAACCTCTTAAGAATGCCTCCCAAGGATAAAAAGAAAGGGCAGCTGAAATCTGCGCTAGCCCTATCCCTACCAGAAAAGCTCCCAGCAGGTGATCTCGCTCAAGAAGGTCAGCAAGGGTAAGCGCCCAAAGGAAAGGAAGGCTTAAGATAAAACCCATCAGAAAAACTAAAGGGATCTCTACCCCCACCCCAAGAGCGTGTTTGTAGATCGTTGTCAGAAGAAGAAATGCAGCAACAAAGCTAAGAAGAAAAAGCGTAGGGCGCGCTACACGCTCAAGCGGAATCACCTCTCCTTTTATCCGAACAACCTTAAAGATGCTAAGAGCCAAAAGCGTGATGTAAAATGCTAAAAAAAAGCTTACCCATCCACCGACCCTAAAGAGAGTAGTAAAGTTTGGGAAAAAGAATTGCGAAAATCCTGCTCCCAAAGTCAAGGCAGCAGGTAAAAGAAGGAGAGTAAGTTTTTCGATACCCACCGTCCCTCCAAGAACAAAGTTTGAAAGAAAAACCGCTAAAAGCGCCAAAATGTAAACCCAAAAAATCTGCGTACTATAAGGGGGGGATGACAAGAAAACTAATCCTAAAGTCAAGATTATTGAAACAAGTAGAAAACGGATCCGTTTTGAGGTTAAGAGCACTTCAAACTGCATGGGTTTTAAGGATGTGGCAGAAAGCTGCTGCTAAAGCATCTGCGGCATGAACAGGAGTAGGATGTTTTTTGAGTCGTAATCTTCGCTTCATCTCTTTTTGAACAACTTTTTTGTCCGCCCTACCGTACCCGGCAAGAAGAAGTTTAACCTCTAAAGAATTATATTCGTAAACAGGGATATCGAATTCTGCCGCTGCTAAATGGACGATTCCTAACGCCTGACCGACACTGATTGCACTTCTTTTGTTGATGTTGAAGAAGATCTTTTCCACCACCACTTCATCTACCTTATGCTCCTTAAGAAGATGTTCTACCTCCTCTTTTAGGACAGCTAACCTCTTTCCTATTGAGTCAGAGGAGGGAGTCTTAATCAACCCATGGCCAAGATGTTTGATTTTTTCCGCCCGAGGCGGACCAGCCTTGGGCTGGGATTTTTGGTATTGAATAATCCCCCACCCCATCTTGGCGGTACCAGGATCAATCCCTAAAATAATCATTGGTTTACCTCTATTCTCAAAGAGAACATGGTGCTTTAGCACCTTATTCTATCAAGCCAGAACCTGTTAACCAAAGAAAAACGCCCTGGACTCTAAAACAGGGCGTTTTACTGAATGCCTCAGGGCCATCTGCCAGCAGTGACATCCGCTGGAGTGGTCCCCAAGGAGGTTCCCCACCAGGACCAGATCTTATCTATTTCTTTCTGCACCTGCCTTAGTAGGCTCTCTAAGTCATGGAGGCAGGTACGGCAGAGGCAGGACTTGTTGCCACGCTCCTTTCTCCTCCTGAGCTCTACCTCAAGTTCACCGACGAGACGCTCCCGTTCGACAGTCAAGGATACCAACTGCTCGATGTCACGCGAGGCTTGGTTTTTGATCGCTTCGACAAGAGCTTGGTGGATGCTTCTCTCCCACACAGGAGCAAGCAGAGGAAGAAGCTCCTCATGCTTAGGGGAAGAGGATTCTTCAGGCGTGCCAGAAGGGAGAAGATACTTTTCCCACACTATGCATCTCTCCCATTCTTCCTCAAGAGCAAGTCCCTCATCCCGACAGTAGAGCGCTACCTCTCCTCTACCGTCAAAACGGTGGACGAAACCGTCGTTGCGGTGAATGACGTGCATCAGCCCATTCC
>CAYPTJ010000007.1:0-23495 GCA_964413845.1 uncultured Candidatus Saccharibacteria bacterium
AGGTTGGGGGTTCAAGTCCCTTCGGGCGCACCACCCTTCGCCAAAGGCTTCGGAGTAGCAGGCCATGGGTCGCTAGCTTAATGGCAGAGCAACCGGCTCTTAACCGGTAGGTTCAGGGTTCGAATCCCTGGCGACCCACCAAAGGGCGCGTGGCGAAACTGGTATACGCATACGGTTTACTTTGCGTGCGGGTGTGGCGGAATGGCAGACGCGCATGGTTTAGGACCATGTATCCGTAAAGGATGTGGGGGTTCAAGTGGCTCCACCCGCACCAAAGCTAGTGACCTGCATCACGTCGAACCGTATCCCGCAAGGGTTGGAGGTTCAAATCCTCCCGTGCCCACCAGCCTTCACTAAAGTTTCGGCTGGCAGGCCACCCCGTCAAACAAAGTACTACTTGTTTCGTCCACCTTAGGCTTAACTGCATGTCCGCTCTTGACATTTCTCCATAGTTTCTATTAAAAAGGGGAAGCTGATAATATTGCGGGAGGAGGTGAGTAATTGATGGAGGATAATGTCTGCAAAGAATGCGGTTACGAAGGACCAGAGAGTCCAGGTGAGGGAAAATGCCCTGCTTGCGGAGGGGAGATAGTTTCTGCCGAGGAGATAGAAGAAGGTGGTGAAGAGGGATTCGGTAAAGAAGAGCACGAAGAGAAAGAACATGAAAAAGAGCTTGAAGAAGATGAGGAATTTTAAGAGGAGGTTGGGGAAGTGAAAATTGAAGTAAAACGCAACTTTGGAGAAGTTACCCTCACCATTACTATCTCCACCCAGAAAGTTACCGAAACCTTCACTAAAATCAAAAAAGAAGCCCTGAGAGAGGTTTCCGCTCCCGGTTTTCGCAAAGGCAAGGTGCCTACCAGGATCGGCGAAAAACAGCTCTCGGAAGATTCTTTAGCGGAGGTACTTTTTAACAAGCTTATCCCCCCTGCTTATACAGCCGCAATCGAGAAAGAGGATATAAAACCGATCATCCCCCCTCAGCTTAAAATCCTCTCCTACAGAAAGGATACCGATCTTGTGTTTGAAGCAAAGACCGCAGAGAGACCAAAAATCAATCTGAAAGATTACAAGACATCTCTTAAAAAACTTAAAGGGAAGCTTATTTATGAGCCCGAAGGCAAACCCCTCAAAGGAGGGGAGAAGGTTACCGCGGGACAAGTTCTGGAAAAGCTTCGAGAAACGGTGGAGCTTACGATACCTCCAATTTTGATCGAGCAAGAGGTACAACGGATGCTTTCCTCATTAATTGATCAGACGCAAAAACTTGGTATCACCGTTGAGCAGTACCTTCTGTCCCAAGGTAAAACAGCAGAACAGCTGAAAAAAGAATATCAGGAGATAGCCGAAAGAAATCTAAAAGATGAATTCATTGTGAGCGAAATCACCATTAGGGAAAAGGTGGAAATTACACCCCAAGAGGTTGAAGAAGCAATCGCTGCCGCTCCAGATGAAAAAACGAAAGAAACCTTTCATCAAGAGGCAGGACGGCGTTATATCGAAGATATCTTGCGTAAGCGAAAAACACTTGAGTTTCTTATCAAAATTTCTGAAGAAAAATAGTTGACCTGCCTTCGCTAAACCTGCCTGCCGGCGAGGCAGGGCTTCGGCGGGCAAGTAGTTGATTGTTGATGGTTGATTGTTTACAATTATGACCGTAGCGAATAATTGCTAACGAGTGGAGCAAGCGTCTAGGAGATGTAGAAACTATGGCTGGATATCCCGTTCCATTTGTCGTTGAACAAACCTCAAGGGGAGAACGCGTATTTGACATTTTCTCCCGCCTCTTGGAAGAGCGGATTGTTTTTGTCTCCGGTCCCATTACCGATGAGGTTGCCAATGCAATAATTGCTCAACTTCTTCTTCTTCAGCAAAAAGATCCCAACAAGGAAATTAAAATGTACATTAACTCCCCAGGAGGATCGGCGTATGCCGCTTTTGCAATCTACGACACAATGCAGCACCTCAAAGCTCCATTAAGTACAATTGCAGTAGGAACAACTGCTTCTGCAGCAACAGCGCTTCTTGCATCAGGAAATAAGGGAAGAAGATATGCGCTCCCGCATTCCGTGATCCATATCCACCAACCGGTGGGAGAGATAGGTGGTCAGGCAACCGATATTGAAATTTCTGCAAAAGAGATATTAAGGCTAAAAGATCTTTACGCGGAAACTCTTGCGAAACACACTGGTCAGTCAAAGGCAAAAATCGTCAAGGATATTGACCGCGATCTTTATATGACCTCTGAAGAGGCCAAAAAGTACGGTATTATCGATAAGATAATCAAATAATATGATAATACCGTCATCTGAGCGATAGTTCGCTTTGCGCTCTATAGCAATCAGATCGCCCGCCTTGGGCGGGCTCAAGAACCTTGTTTTCTCGCAAGCTCGAAAATAACTCATTTGCCATTTTGCTGCCTTCCCGTTATCATTTAATTAAAGCGCGCGTAGCTCAGTTGGTTTAGAGCGTTCGCTTGACGTGCGAAAGGTCCCTGGTTCGAATCCAGGCGCGCGCACCAGGCCAAAAAAAGGGGTGACTGATCAAGACATCAATCACCCGTATGAACTATCTTAACAACCTTCGGAGCCGACCAATAATGCCCGGCGGTCCCATTGCCTTGGCATAAAAGTCAAGCTTGTCAGTAGCCTCTCTATGAACCTCATCGGCCGGCATATCAGTCAAAAGTTCTAGCCCCTCATCAACGGTTCCGATCGCCCAGATGTGGAACTCTCCCCGAGCTACGGCTTCGATGACATCCTTTCGCAACATAAGGTTTGCAACATTAGCCGTGGGGATGATCACTCCCTGCTCATCCGCTGAGCCTTTGATACGGCAGGTATCGAAGAATCCTTCGATCTTTTCAGTAATCCCGCCAGCCGGTTGGATCTGACCGTATTGGTTCACCGAACCGGTGACGGCGATCCCTTGCTTCAGAGGAACGCCTGAAAGGCTGGAGATTAAAGCAAAGAGCTCCGCTGCCGAAGCGCTATCACCCTCGACTAACCCGTAGGTTTGCTCAAAAGTGAGGCTTGCGGAGAGAGAAAGTGGTGCTTCTTGAGCATATTTTCCACCGAGGTAGCCGGAAAGGATCAGGACTCCTTTGGAATGAATCGGCCCCCCCATCTTCACCTCTCGAAGAATGTCAACGACACCCTCCTGCCCGGCAAAGGTTTGAGCAGTGATGCGCTGAGGAACGCCAAATTGATACTCCTCATCAACAGCATTAATCGCCAGACCATTTACCTGCCCAATCTCTTCACCATCAACATCAATGAGGAGGGTCCCCTCGGCTATCCTTTCTCGGATCTTCTCCTCGATGTAATTAAGCCGATAAACTCGGGCTCCAAGGGCTCGATGAACATCTTCAACCACAACATAAGGATGGCCGCGTTGATTCGCAACGAAGCTTGCCTCCTGAAGAAGGTCATTGATAAGACCGAAGCGGAGGCTGAGCTTCCTTTGATCCCCGGCTAACCGAGAGCCGTACTCCGCCACCTCGGCAGTGGCTTCTCGATCAAAGGGGAGGATCCCCGCCTGCTCCTGGCGAATCCTGATAAAGTCGGCGTAATCTCGCTCCGTTCTTGGAGTCCGTTCCATCTCAATTTCGAATTCAGCCCGGATCTTAAAGAGATCTTTGAACTCGGGATCGGCCTCCGCCAGGAGCCCAAAAAGCAGCGGCTCCCCAAGGAGGATAACCTTTACATTGAGAGGGATCGGTTCAGGCTTCAAACTTCTTGTTTGGAAAAGACTATACTCCGCTCCGATAGGTTCGATGCAGAGCTCCCCGGTTTTAAGTGCCCGTTTTAGAGCATCATAGGCAAATGCTTGGCGCAGGAGATCAAGCACCTCAAGAATAAGAAACCCTCCGTTTGCACGGTGAAATGCCCCCGGTCTAACATGCGTGTGGTCAGTCTCCCAAGTGCCGTAACGGAAGATGTGCTCGATGGAACCGACTAAATTGGAGTAAGTAGGATGGGACTCGAACACAACTGGGGCACCAGAGGTCTCAGTGTGATCAACGAGAACATTAATCTCGTATCTGTACTGGAGGGTGTCAGACTCCTTCTCCATGAAGATCTTGTATCGTCCAAAGATCCGCGGAAGAAGATCGGGTTCCCTTTCCAAAAAGGCGGTATAGTTCTCGGCAATGTCACTGGCAACTTTACCGAGAAAATCTTCCACCACCGCTCCATAAGACGCCCTCAACGGCTCAAGCCGTGAGATCACCATCTGCTTGATGAGATCCCTATTTGAGGCCTCAGCTTCACGCGCCGCCTTCTGCCTGATCTCCTCACACTTCAACGCTAGTCTGAGAAATCGTTGCTGAAGCTCCGGCGGGGGGGTTTCTTCCGGGCGTTCTTCCAGTGGTAGCTCTTGATCTACCGCCAATCCTAGCCGCCCTTGACGATCTCTCTGCAAGACATAGCCAAACTGAGCTGCTTCTTCCCTAAACTCCCCCACAAGCTGCTCTATTTCCGCATTGACCTTGTCTTCGAAATCTTCAACCACCGAGGTGATTAAGGGCTTAATCTCCTGAGTAAAAGCCGCCATTTGCGCGGCAAACTTCCTCCCCTCTCCCGCAGGGAGAAAGATCACCTTCGGCATCCATGGATCGCCAAAGTTATAGACAAGGCAGGCGTCATTTGGGGTAGATCTAGTCGGTGTCAGCCTTTCAAGGATTCGCTCCACCAACGTTCTTCGCCCAACACCGGGTCGGCCAACGACATAAGCGTTGAAACCGGGTGCTTCAACTCCTAACGCGCGCTCTATCGCCTCCCGAGCCCTGTCCTGGTTGATGATCATCCCCAACTCAGGAGAAGGAAGCTCATCAGTTGTTTGAAACGGAAAACTATCTGGGTCACAAACTCGACGCAGTTGCTCTACTTGAAGTTCTCTCATCTCTCCCCTCCAATTGGTTGTTAAGCTACACTACTTGACACTGATTATAGGGTACAACGAGATTGAAGAAATTGCAAGTTGGATGTTTTCTTTTAGCCCAAATCTTGTTTCTGTTATCATTATCGCGTGACAAGGATAAGCAACAAACAAACAGCAACAAGTAAAAAATTAGAGACGATACGGCACTCCGCGGCACATGTTTTGGCGATGGTAGTTATAAAGTTGTACCCTGGTGCAAAACCCACGATCGGTCCCACCATCAAAGAGGGGTTCTACTATGATTTCTCCTTACCAAAACCGATTTCTGAGGAAGATCTACCTAAGATTGAAGAGGAGATAAAAAAGATCATCGCCGCAAAACTCTCCTTCAAAAGGACCTTTCTTACCCGTGCTGAGGCAAGAAAGTACTACCGAGATAATCCTTTTAAACTTGAGCTTATTAGTGATATTGAGGGAGAAAAGATCTCCTTCTATCAAACCGGTGAATTCCTTGATCTCTGCCGTGGTCCTCACGTTTCCAATACAGGAAAGATCGGAGCTTTTAAACTTACGCACCTTGCTGGCGCTTATTGGAGAGGATCAGAGAAAAACCCGATGCTCACCCGAATTTACGGAACGGTATTTCCAACCAAAGAGAAGCTTGTCCAATATCTTAAAAAGGTTGAAGAAGCTGGTAAGAGGGATCATCGGACTTTAGGGGCAAAGCTTGATCTTTTTAGCATCAACGAGGAGGTTGGCCCAGGACTTATTCTTTGGCATCCCAAAGGAGCTTTAATTCGCACGATCCTTGAGGATTACTGGAGAGAAAAGCACAAAGCGGGAGGTTACCAATTTGTCTTCACCCCACACATCGGAAGATCAGTACTGTGGGAAAGAAGTGGCCATCTCAAGTGGTTCAAGGAAAATATGTACAGCGCCATTGATGTTGAGGGCGATGAATATTACTTGAAGCCAATGAACTGTCCTTTCCATATGATGATTTACAAAAGCCAAACAAGAAGTTACCGCGACCTGCCGCTTAGACTTGCGGAGCTTGGAACAGTTTACCGCTTTGAGCGTTCTGGTGTCCTTCACGGGATGACAAGAGTTCGTGGTTTTACTCAAGATGATGCTCACATCTTTTGCACCCCTAATCAGATAGAGGAGGAGATCACAAAAACGCTTAAATTCTGCCTAGATTTTCTTAAAGTATTTGGGCTGACACTCTCCGCCGAATTAAGTGTTAGAGATCCTACCACTCCTCAAAAATACGCGGGAAGTAATAAAGATTGGCAGATGGCCGAATCGGTGTTGATCAAAGCCCTTAAGGCGGCCAAACTTCCTTTCAAGCGAATGGAGGGGGAAGCGATCTTCTACGGGCCAAAAATTGATCTTAAAGCCTACGACGCTCTTGACCGCCCTTGGCAAACATCAACGATTCAGTTCGATTTTAACCTTCCAGAACGATTCAATTTATGCTTCATCAACGAAAGAGGAGAGAAACAAACACCGTATATGGTCCACCGCGCCCTTTATGGCTCCCTTGAGCGTTTCTTCCCGATTTTGGTTGAACACTTCGCCGGCGCTTTACCTGTCTGGCTTGCCCCTCTGCAAGTGATGATCATCCCGATCACCAAAGACGATAACCAATACGGAATGAAGGTAGAGAAGAAACTTAAGGAAATTGGACTTCGGGTAGAACTTGATAGTCGCTCGGAAACCATGCAAGCTAAGATTAGAGATGCCCAACTGCAAAAGGTTCCCTATATGCTCATTGTAGGAGAGAAGGAGAGAAAGGCGGGAACAGTTTCAGAACGTGGAAGGTCAGGCAGGGATTATGGTCAGATAGATCTAGATAAGTTCATTTCAAATATCAAAAAGGAGATCGAAAATAAGAGCCTCGGCTGAAAATAGGTAAAATGGTAAGGATTTCCTACCGCATCAATCAGAATATTAAAGCACCTGAAATCCGCCTGATCAATCAGAAAGGCAAGCAGGTAGGAGTGGTAAAGACCGCCAAAGCACTGGAGACTGCTAAAAAAGAAGGCCTAGACCTGGTCGAGGTCGCTCCTTCAGCAAAGCCACCGGTAGCAAAACTTCTTGATTTTAAGCGCTTTCTCGCTGAACAAAAGAAGGAGGAGAGGATCGCACAAAAAAGAAGTGCAAAAACGGAACTTAAGGAGTTACGGTTTAATCCCAATATTGGTGAAGCTGATCTAAATGTTCGCGTCAAACGTGCTGAAGAGTTTCTTAAAAAGAGGGATCGAGTAAAATTAACAGTTGTTTATCGCGGGAGAGAAGCTGCTCATCTTGAAGTTGGCTTGAATAAAATTAACAAGATGGTAGAACTGCTAAAAGAAGTTGCAAAGATAGTGGAAGGCCCAACCCGTCGCGGGAAAACAGTAGAAGCTTTCTTGGTTCCAAGAAAAAGAAATGCCCAAGAAAAAGACTAAAAGTACAGCTAAAAAACGCTTCCGAATTACAAAACGTGGCAAGATCTTCCATAAACGAGCTGCGATCTCGCATCATACCTCAAAGGAGCAAAGCGCAGCAAAATCGCGAAGGCATCGAGAAAAGCAGCTTACGAAGGAAGAGGAGAAAAAAGTTAGAAGATTGCTAGGTCTTAGGTAATATTTGAAAAGCTTATGGTAAGAGTAAAAGGTGGGCCAAGAGCAAGGGCCAGACATAAAAAGATTATCTTTGCCACTAAAGGATATCGTGGAACACGGAGGAAGCTTTATAAACGGGCCCACGAGGCATATTTAAGGGCGGGAATACATGCCTACATTGGCCGGCGGTTGAGGAAACGGGACATGCGGCGCCTATGGATCCAGCGGATTAATGCTTCCCTTGCCGAATTTGATCTTTCCTATTCGCGCTTTATGAAACTCTTGAAAGATGCAAAAATCGAACTAGATCGAAAGATCCTTGCCCAACTTGCTCTTGAGGATCCAGAAACCTTTAAGAAGATTGTACAAGCTTCGCTTCGCGAATCTTCGCATTCCAAGAAGATTGTACAAGCTTCACTCCGCGGATCTCCGCATTCTTCGCCTCGCTCAAATGTGGAGAAAGAATCAAAAGAAAAATGAATGTTGAGGAGATAAAAAAGCACGCCCTTTCTGAAATTGGAGAAGCTGACACCCCCGAAAGACTTGAGGTACTTCACCTTAAATATCTTGGTCGGAAGGGCCAACTAACCCAGCTTCTTGCGGAAATCCCTGAACTTCCTAATTTTGAAGATCGCAAGAGTGCAGGAATAGTAATCAACACTGCCAAAGAGGGGATTGAAACTGCCCTAAGGTTTAAAGACCAAGAATTAAAAAATAAAGAGCAGGAAAAACTTGGAAAGATCAAGTTTGATTCCACCGAACCCGGCAAAAAGTTTGCAGTTGGCTCCCTCCATCCGCTAACTCAGTTTCGAAATTTCGTAAGAGAAACATTTGAACGGCTGGGCTTTGAGGAGGTTTACGCTCCTCATATCGAGACCGATGATTATAACTTTGGGTTGCTTAACATGCCGCCTGATCATCCCGCCCGTGACCTTTGGGACACTCTTTACCTTACTGACAGAAAACTCCTTAGGTCTCACACCTCCAATATTGAGGTAAGAGAAATGAGAAAACGGAAACCCCCAATAAAGGTAATGTCGTTTGATCGCTGTTTTCGCTTTGAAGCGCTTGACCCCCATCACAGCCATACGTTTACCCAGTTTGATCTTCTTTATATCGATAAAGGAGTAAGTATCGCTCATCTAAAATGGCTTTCAGATTACTTCTTAAAACAGGTTTTTGGGGAGGAGACAAGAACGCGCTTTCGTCCCAAATACTATCCCTTCGTTGAGCCAGGTGTTGGAGTAGATGCCCTTTGCCCTTTCTGCAAAGGAAAGGGATGCCGAATCTGCGGATACGCGGGATGGTTTGAAATTGCTGGGGCAGGAATGGTTCATCCTGAGGTCCTTAAGAACGGTGGTATTGATCCAAAAATTTACTCAGGACTTGCTTGGGGTTTTGGACCAGATCGAATGCTAATGATTAAATTGGGAATAGATGATATCAGGTTGTTTTACGAAGGAGATTTGAGGTTTCTAAAACAGTTTTAAGCGATGCTTATTCCTTACGCTTGGCTTAAAGAGTTTGTCAAATTAAAAGCTTCTGCGGAGGTAGTTGGAGAAGAACTTTCCCTAGCTACCATCGGAGTTGAGGAAGTAAGAAGAGAAGGTGGAGAGGCGATACTAAATTTAGAAGTGACTTATAACCGAGGGGATCTCCTTTCGATCCTTGGAGTCGCCCGCGAATTAGCGGCACTCTACAACCTTAATTTGCAAAAAGAGGAAGAGGAGTTTAAGCCTCCTGCAAATACTCAAAACTTGGTTATTAAAAGCGATAAAGATCTCTGCAGTCTTTACACTCTTGTTCTTATAAAAGGGTTTTCTTGCCAAGAAACACCAAATGAGATAAAAAAACGCCTGAGATACACTGGTATGCGCCCCGTTAACCTTTTGGCAGATATCACCAACTATGTGATGTTGGAATACGGCCAACCACTGCACGCCTTTGACGCGGAAAAAATAAAGAAGCGTGACCCCTCCATGTCCATTGAAGTCAGAAATGCAAAACGGGGTGAGGTAATCAAAACCCTCGATGGATTAACCCGTATTCTTGAACCTTCCGACACTGTCATCGCTGATCGAAAAGGTCCAATCGCAATCGGGGGGGTAATGGGCGGAAAAGACACTGAGGTTGAGGTGGGAACCAAAGAGGTACTTCTTGAGGCCGCAATCTTTAATCCTATCGCTATTCGGAGAACCTCTCGGCGCTTAGGCCTTCGCTCCGAAGCCAGCATACGCTTTGAGCATTACTTAAGTCCAGAAAACTTGTTAAAAGCTTTAAACCGGGCGATTAAACTTTACCATCTTCATGGAAGTGGGGAAGTAGGGGGCTTTGGTCAGATCGGTAAAACCAAAACCACCCCTGAACCAGTCAATCTTGACGCAACAAAACTAAATTCTCTTCTTGGAACAGAAATTACTATCACCGAAGCTCGTCAGCATTTAACCCGTCTTAGATTTAAAGTGATGTCATCCACCAAGGGGTTGATCGCTTGGCCACCTCACTTCCGTGGTGATATCAAACATGAAGAAGATTTGATCGAGGAGGTTGCAAGGCTACATGGTTATGATGATCTTCCTGCCACTGCGCCTTGCACGATCGCCACTGATACTCCTGAAAATATTTTTGAGTATCTTCGTAACAACCTCTCTAAACTTCTTGCAGGAATGGGATTTAACGAAGTGAAAACTTATCCGTTTTTAACTACAGAAGCTTTGGTACATAAAGGGAGTGGAGGATTGCTGAAACTTAGAAATCCAGTCTCTTCGGAGGCGGAATATCTTAAAGATAGTGATCTTTTAAACATTCTTAATGCTGCTCGTGTGAATACTCCTCGCTGCAAAGAAGGGAGGTTATTTGAGTTGGAAAAAGTCTATCCCAAAGAGGGAGAGTACTTTGCCTTAACCGCACTTTTGTGGGGGATAGCGGAACCTTACCGTACGTTGAAGGGAGTGCTGGAAGCACTTCTTACTAAAACGCACCTCAACTGTGACTTTGCCCCAGCAAAAGACAACCTTCTTCACCCCGGCCGGACGGCAAAAATTATTGTCAACAACAAGAATGTGGGGATCATTGGGGAAGTCCATCCCCACCTTGCTAAAAGTTACAGTCTAACGGATACAGCGCTTTTTGAGTTGAATTTAGAGAGCCTTGCAAAATACGCCCGGCGGTGGGGAATCTTCACCCTCATCCCTCCTTACCCCGAAGTTTACGAAGACTTTTCCTTCTTCTTCCCTTACGGAAAGCAGCTTGGCCCTCTTGTCCAGAAAATCAAGACTCTCAATGAGGTTATCAGAGGAGTAGAGCTGGCAGATCTTTTCGAGCGAGAGGGGAAGCGATCAGTTACCCTCCGATTAACTTTTCAGTCCAGCATTAGGGAGCTTTCTTCAAAAGATCTTAAACCAGTACGGAGAAAGATCACTGGGTTGATCAAGAAGTCCGGAGGAGAACTAAGGGGTTAGGGGCTGCTAACCGTTACGCCAATTTCGGCCCCAGCGCAAGTACCAGGAGGACCCTCGTTTGTTCCACCTTTGGCATCCGCAGCACAGACACCAATCCTGTGAGATCCAGGGTCCACGTCTGAAAACTCAAAGCTATAGCATCGTTTTCCACAGGCAGGATCGGCGTTTCTTGTTGTGTGCCAAAGAGTTGTTTGATCAAGATAGAACTTAACTTCTACATAATCATCCCGATCTTCTGCTACCGTAACTGTGGCTTTAACGGTAAAGCTCTGACCAATGGTTGCTCCTTCGGCTGGTTCGGTAATATCCACAATCGGCTTGCATTCCAGATCCCCAACCTTATTTCCAGAACTATCAAAACAAAGATTGGAAATTTCGGTTGGGGGATAATACTGAGGGTATTTGCTTTTGGGATAAGCTTTCCTTACCCAAGCATCCACATCATCTTGCCATTCCGGCCGCTCTGCAGTGATTTTGATGTAAAGTTTCTTTACCGTCTTTCCTACTCGCCGGCAAGCATCCGAAGCAAGCTTGCCATCAGGGGTGCAGATCTCCAACTCCTGATGCCAGTCATCAGGTTCGGTCGGAACTGCTCCCGCAATAAAGATATCTGAGCGCCTTGTGGTGGAGAAAGGACCAAGAGCTTTTCCTGATAAACCATCAACCATCCCCCCGACGATCCCTTTTGGTCGCACAAACTTCACATCTGGTTTATTGCCTAGAAATGTGATCATTGCTTTGTTCCAAATTCGGGCGGAACCGGCAAAGAAGTTTGGGTTCATTGGGGAGTTATCGTTATTCCCAATCCAGGCTCCAATGGCAACGGCAACTGGCGAATTCTCATGTGCCGGGGTATAACCGAGTGCCCAGTTATCACGGTTATCATGGGTCGTCCCAGTTTTAACTGCTACCGTGTGGCCAGGGATATTAAGTCCCATCTGCGTCCCTCCACCAAAAGTAAGAGTCCTGGCGTTACTATCAGAAAGGATGTTGTTTATAAGATACGCCTGCTGCTCGGTCAAAACGCGAATGCCACCCCCGGGTTTGAATTCCTCAAGGACATTACCACGATAGTCGGTAACCTTAAGGATTGCCACCGGATCACGTCTAATTCCACCGGTTGAGAAACAAGTAAAAGCGGCCATCAGATCCAAAAGCTTCACCTCACCTCCGCCTAAAGTCACAGAAAGGCCGTAACGAGAAGGATCATTTAAAGTGGTGATCCCCATCTCATGAGCGGTAGCGATCATATTCTCAATCCCAACAAGAGAAAGCATCTTTACTGCCGCGACATTTTTTGAACTCCCCAAGGCTTTCCGTACCGGTAAGATCCCGTGGTAGCGGTTGGCAAAATCAGCGGGGCGGTAAGTTCGGCCGTAGCCAATATCAAAAGTGGTGGGGATATCAATTAAAGTAGTTGCTGGGGAGTAACCCTGCTTGAAAGCAGCAACATAAGTAATCGGTTTGATCGCTGATCCTGGTTGGCGCTCTGCCAAAACAACGTTATACTGCCCTTTAATCTTCTTGTTAAAGTAATCAATCGATCCCACCATTGAGAGGATTTCCCCTGTTTTGGGGTTTAGAGCAACCAAAGCACCGTTTGTAACCTGGTAAATGCGATCTTGTTTGATCTCCTCAGTGACAATCTTCTGGAATTTATTATGGAGTTTAAGATCAAGGGTGGTTGTCACCTGCAACCCCCCATGCTCGACCATTGCCTCTCCGTACCGATCGGCGAGAAGCTCTCTGACGTACATTACGAAATGGGGGGCTTTGATCGATGCACCCTCAGAGACATACTTCAACTCCTCCTCCTTCGCCTTATCCGCCTCCTCCTGGGTGATATAACCATCCTCAACCATTCGCCGCAGAACCTGCGCCTGCCGCCATTTTGCGAGCTCAGGATCACGTCGGGGGGAAAAGTGTGAGGGAGCAGCAGGTAATCCTGCGAGCATCGTCGCTTCCGCTAAGCTAAGCTTAGATACAGATTTCCCAAAGTAAGAGCGGGCCGCGGCTTCAATCCCAATCGCTTGGCCTCCGTAAGGTGTCTCGTTGAGATACATCTGGAGTATCTCATCTTTGCTGTAACGGGCTTCGATCTGAAGTGCCAAGACAAACTCTTTGATCTTGCGGGGGAGGGTGCGCTCCTTGGAGAGAAGGGCGTTTTTGACCAACTGCTGGGTAATTGTTGATCCTCCTTGGAGGTTGTGATGAACTGCAATCTGATAAATCGCCCGGGCAATTCCCCGGGGGTCAAAGCCTCGATGATGATAAAAACTCTTGTCCTCAATCGCGATCGTTGCCTGCCTCACCACCTCCGGAACCTGATCAATGGTCACCAATGTTCGGTTTACATCCCCGTAGATATCGTAAAGGAGCTCACCACGACGGTCGTAAATCTTTGTAGAGAGGGAAATCTCTCGATCAATCAACCGGTCGGGGGAGGGGAGATCTTTGGAGAAGACGATAAAAACACCTCCAACAAAAAGGGTAGTAGCGATCATAGTAAAAAGACAAAAACTCACTGCCAGATTCGCCCAGTAAAGTCGGCTTCTTTTGCCTCTTTCGCGTAGTTTTCTAAAATAGGGGAGGCGAGAGAGTAGCCAAATTGCAAACTCAAACACTCCCAAAACACCATGACGAAGAATACTAACAACGGTTCGTCCTCCCGCTGATAAGATCCGCATTAAAATCCCACCTCTTTCCTTCCGCCATGAGCGGGCACCAGTTGGCAGGTATCGCCTTTTTCGGTTCATTTCAGAGATATTTTACCACGGATGGCGTATTGTGTATCATATAAAGGAGATGCCTGAAACTATTAACAAGGTTCTATCTAGGGGAGTGGAACAGATTCTACCAAGCAAAAAAGGCCTAGCGGACTTGATGCGGAAAAGGAAAATCAGGCTTTACCTGGGAATCGACCCCACTAGTCCCGACATTCATCTTGGCCATACCATTCCACTTCGCAAACTCAGGGAGTTTCAAGACCTAGGCCATGAAGTAATCCTCTTGTTTGGAACCTTCACCGCCCAAATTGGCGATCCCTCCGCACGGACTGAGAAACGAAAAGCTCTAACCTCAGCCCAGATCACAAAGAACATGGCCACTTACAGAAAGCAGGCATCAAAAATTCTTGATTTCAAGAAGGCGAAGATTAAATACAACGGGGATTGGTTGGCTAACCTAAGCTTCGAAGATCTTGCAGAATTAGCTTCCCACTTTACCGTTCCCCAACTTCTAGAGCGAGATATGTTTCAGGAACGGGTGAAAAAAGGAAAGGAGATCTGGATTAGCGAATTTCTCTACCCCCTAATGCAAGGCTACGATTCTGTGGCGATGAATGTTGACCTTGAGATCGGTGCTACCGATCAGACGTTTAATATGCTGGTTGGAAGGAAATTGCAAAAAATCTATAACAATAAAGAAAAGTTTGTCTTGACTACTCCACTGCTACTTGGCCTTGATGGGAGAAAGATGAGCAAAACCTACGGAAATACAGTTAATCTCACCGATCCACCTAATGAGATGTACGGGAAGCTTATGTCCCTCAAAGATGAACTGATAACGGAGTACTTCAAG
Organism: uncultured Candidatus Saccharibacteria bacterium; assembly: GCA_964413845.1. GTDB lineage: Bacteria > Patescibacteriota > WWE3 > 9FT-COMBO-53-11 > 9FT-COMBO-53-11 > CAYPTJ01. The sequence continues at coordinate 14,531 of CAYPTJ010000007.1, forward strand.
CTTTGCACTGACTTACCCATAAAAGAGATTAGGGAGTTGGCGGGGGAAGCTAAGAAAGATCCAATGGGAGTAAAGAAACGCCTGGCGCATGAGATTACAAAGATGTACCATGGCGAAAAGAAGGCGACCGAGGCCCAAAGAGAGTTTGAACGCGTGGTTCAAAAAAGGGAACAACCTAAGAGAATCCCGCTTATACAGCCTAAGGACATTACCATTAGATATGGGTCCCTACCAACGGTGTTTGATATTACAAAGGCTGCGGACCCCGAAATGAGTACCTCTGCTGTCACAAGGCTTATAAATCAGGGAGGAGTCGAAATAGACAACGTCAGATATACTGAGCCTAGAAAGGAAGTAAAGCTGGACAAAGATAGGATAGTAAGAATTGGTAAACGCGGCTACAAGAAAATTAAAGCGATAAAGAAGGGGAAGGAATGAGGTTCTTCTACAAAAAACAAAAGCTTTGGACGATAATTGTGATTATCGCCTCAATCAGTCTTGTACTTTCTTCGTTTCTTCCGTTCATCTTTCGATGAACCTTAAACTTTCCGATCCGGTAACTAAACTTCCGTATGTGGGGGAAACTTACGCCAACCGGCTTAAACGGTTGGGAATCAAAACAGTAAGAGACCTCCTCTACCATTTCCCTTTTCGCTATCAAGACTTCAGCCAAGTTAAGAAGATCCGTGATCTTTTCGCCTACGATGAAACCGCTATCTCCGGAAGAGTAATCAAAGTTGAGGTTGTACGTGCAAAAACAGGAAAACTTTTGACTAAAGCCGTGATTGCCGATGAAACAGGTGCAGTTGAAGTGATTTGGTTTAACCAACCTTATCTTGCCAAAACTATCAAGGAGGGGAGAGAGATCCATCTTGCCGGGAAAGTCGAATCTTTCGGAGGAAGACTTACCTTTGTAAGTCCCGAATTTGAGCTAATAAAAGAAGGGAAAGCTTTGGTTCACACACAAGGATTAGTTCCCATCTACCCTGAAACTGGGGGGGTAAGCTCCAAGTGGTTGCGCACCAGGATCAAAGATATTCTTCGAGCAATCCCCCTTGAGAATCCTGAATTTGAATTCCTTCCTGATGAGATTCTGCAAAATGAACGCTTTCCCCGTTGGGGTGAGGCGTTAAACACGATTCACTTCCCACCGAAAGAAGAAAAAGCTCAGGAAGCAAAAAGACGATTTGCTTTTGAAGAGCTGTTTTTATTAAACCTCCGTTCTCTTGAAAGAAGAAAAAGCTGGCAGACAAGGAGGCTAACTCAAAAGATTGCTGTTTCCGAAAATAAAGAGAAGATAGAGCAGTTTATCAACAATCTCCCTTTCAAGCTCACAGAGGCACAGCAGAGAGTAGTAACTGAGGTATTGGAAGATTTTTCTAAGCCAACCCCGATGAATCGGCTTCTGGAGGGAGATGTTGGCTCTGGAAAAACCGTTGTTGCCGCTATCACCGCTTATGCCTGTTTTCTATCAGGGGCAAAAACCATTTTGATGGCTCCTACCGAAATCCTTGCCGATCAACATTTCCAAACCCTTAAATCCTTGCTTGAACCACAAGGGATAAAGATCGCCCTTCACACCGGAAGTAAAAAACCTGACAAATGTACTGCCGATTACGACCTTTGGGTTGGAACCCATGCTCTTTTTTACAAGCAAGGAAGTTTCGAGAAAGTAGGATTGGTAGTAATTGATGAGCAACATCGCTTCGGGGTTATCCAGCGGGGAAAACTTGTCAAGAAGACCCAAAGCACTCCCCATGTCCTTACCCTTACGGCAACTCCCATTCCAAGAAGCTTGGCCTTAACAACCTATGGCGACCTTGACCTCTCTGTCCTTGATGAACTTCCTCCAGGAAGAAAACGGATCAAAACTTTTGCCGTTCCCGAGGGAAAAAGAGAAGCTGGTTACCATTGGATACATAAAAGAATCAAGATGGGAGATCAAGCCTTCATTATCTGCCCTTTAATTGAAGAATCCGAAAAAGAGACAATGCAACAGGTGAAAGCGGCAACCACTGAATATGAGAAGCTTAAAAATAAGGTTTTCCCGGATCTTTCCCTAGGACTTCTGCACGGGAAATTGAAATCAAAAGATAAAGATGAGGTGATCCGTAAGTTTCGGGATGGGAAGCATCAGATCTTAGTTTCCACCCCTGTTGTTGAGGTAGGGATTGATATCCCCAACGCCACAATCATGGTGATTGAGGCAGCAGAGCGCTTTGGGCTTGCCTCCCTTCACCAACTTCGGGGAAGGGTAGGAAGAAGCGATAAAGAATCCTACTGCTTTCTTTTCACTGAGAAAGCCAGCGGTGATGCCTATCGGCGGCTAAAAGCCTTAGAGAGCACCGCATCCGGATTTGAATTAGCGGAGCTTGATCTTAAACTTCGTGGCCCTGGTGAACTTTATGGTACCAAACAGCATGGGCTACTTGAACTTAAGGTTGCTGATCTTTTCGATACCAAACTCCTTAAAACCGCCCGCGATTATGCCTTTAAGATGATGGGAAAAAAGCTTACTCCAAGACTTCAACAAGAGTTAAGGCGTTTCGCCACCAGCTCGGTGGAACCAAACTAAAATTAGCCATTAGCGATTAGCCATTAGCCAGTAGTCTTTTGATACACTTAGTCTGATGAGAGTAATCACTGGAGCAGCCAAAGGACATATCCTTAAGGTCCCAAAAATTCTCGATCTTCGCCCGACACAAGATGCGGTTCGAAAGGCGATTTTTGATATCCTTGCCGAAATGATTGAAGGGAGAAAATCTGCCGATCTTTACGCGGGCTCAGGCGCACTCGGGATCGAAGCACTTTCCCGAGGAGCTCAAAGTTGCTTCTTTGTCGAATCCCACCGCGGTGCCTGCAAAATAATTGCCGAAAATCTAAAACACACAAAGCTTGAAGGTAGTGGGAAGGTGATCTGCCGTAGTGTTGATCGATTCCTTACTGAGTTGCCTGATCGCGATCTTGGGCTTGTGTTTCTTGACCCACCTTACACTTTAGGTAAAATTGAACCAGTCTTTTATAAGTTGGTCCCTCACTTGAAGAAGGGAGCTTTGGTTGTTTATGAGCATGCAAAAACTACCGATGCTCCCAAAGTTGGGGGGCTAAAAATCGTTGACCGAAGAATCTACGGAGGGACAAAAGTGACGTTTCTGATTAAAGAATCATAATGCGTCCTTTCTGACGAAAGTAACGTCCATGGTTAAAAATTCCTAATTACTAATGACTAATTACTAATTGCTAAATATGCCAGTACCAAAACGAAAATTGTCATACGGGAGAAAAAGAAGAAAACTGCAACATAAAAAGCCAAGACGGCCGCAAACGGTGAAGTGTCGCCACTGTGGAGCACAAAAGATTGCCCATCGTCTCTGCCTAGATTGTGGAAAGTATTGAAAATGTCTAAAGAATATGATCCAAGACATGAAGCGCGGCGGGTTGCTTTAGCAGCTCTCTTTGAGCGCTCGTTTCACTCGATCGATCAGGAATCAAGCACCAGACGCGTGTTGGAGGTCTATGATGAGGGGGAAGTTGATCGGGACCTCCTTAACCTCATCCTTCAAGGAGTTGTTGCCAACACCGAAGCTCTTGATAAAATCATTGCTGAAACTGCCCCTGCTTGGCCACCGGATCAGATCACAAAGATTGACCTGATTGCCCTTCGAATTGCCGTCTTTGAACTGGTAGTGGCGAAGAATGTCCCCCCAAAAGTAGCGATTGATGAGGCAATCGAACTTGCCAAAGAGTTTGGAGGGGCCTCCTCAGGAGCCTTTGTCAATGGGGTTTTAGGAACTGTGGTGAAGAGATATCTTGAGGGCCTGCCTGCCGGTTTACCCGCCGAAAAGGAGGGCGAGGTAGGTAAAACCGACTCAGATGGCGAACAAGACTGAGGAAACGATAAAACAGATCTTAAGCCGATCTTTAGGCGTTACCAAAGAAGAACTTGCAGAAAACGCCTCTTTCGCTAACGATCTTAACATCGGACCAATAGAGTTAAAGGAAGCAATCGGCAAAGTATTTGAGGAATTTGGAATAGGGGGGGAGCAAGAGTTTAGTACTGTAGGGGAGTTAATTGCCTTTATCAAAGATTACCTTGATGAGATCGAAGGATAAAACCAACTTATTTCCAGTAGAAGAAGCCGAAAAGCAGATTGGCATCACTTTTAAAGATTCCAATCTCTTAAGAAATGCTTTTGTCCACCGCTCGTATCTTAATGAGAATCCAACCTTTAACCTCCCCTCCAACGAGCGATTAGAATTTCTGGGAGATGCTGTATTGGAACTCACTGTCTCCCACCATCTCTTTAAGAACTATCTAACCCTTACGGAAGGAGAGTTAACGGCGCTTCGGGCAGCGTTAGTGAAAACTGAATCTCTTGCCGCCGAATCAGGAAGACTTAAACTCGGAGATTATCTGTTGCTTTCAAAAGGGGAGGAGGCGGGGGGAGGACGAGGTAATCCCTATCTTCTTGCCAACACCTTTGAAGCCCTTGTTGGTGCTATCTTTCTTGATCAAGGACTCCAAGCCGCAAAAAACTTTCTAAAGAAAGAACTTCTTTATAAAGCCAAAGAGTTATGCAGAACAGGACTCAAAGATGCTAAGAGCCTTTTCCAAGAAATTGCACAAGAAAAGTACTCAATTACACCAGCGTATAGAACTTTGGCAGAATGGGGACCAGACCATGATAAACACTTCCGCATTGGAGTATTTCTTGGAAAACAAAAGATGGCTGAAGGAGAAGGAAGAAGCAAGCAGATAGCGGAGGAGGAGGCAGCAAACGAGGCTCTGCGGATAATAGGCGTAGGGTAGATACCTTTGAGGAACCCTCCAAAAGCATTATCCAAATCGGAAAACTATGTTAAACTACCTCACGTATGCTCAAGATCCGACTTTCCAAAATAGGCAAAAAGGGTACACCATCTTACAGGATTGTCGTAACACCAAAGGCACGTCCTCGCGATGGGAGGGCACTTGAGATTTTGGGTTCCTTCAACCCGAGAGTTACGCCACCAGCTTTTTCTCTAAATAAGGAGCGGCTGAACTATTGGCTTAAAGAAGGAGCGCAACTGACGGAAGCAGTCAAAAAATTGATTGAAGGAAAGTATAAATTCAAACCTTACCGCCCCCAGCAGGAGGCTGAAAGCCACAAGCCTAAAGAAAAAACTGAAAAGGAAGAACCACAAGGAGGAACTGCTCAAGAAACTGCTGATAAACAATCATGAAAGAATTGCTTAAATATCTGGTTAAAGAATTAGTCTCAAAACCGAAGGAAGTAAAGATCACTGAATCACAAGAGGAGGACGGAACTGTCCACCTTACACTCTCGGTTGCTCCAGAGGATATGGGAACAGTGATTGGCAAAGATGGAAAGACGATTACTGCAATCCGTTCTCTCGTAAAAACCGCCGCCGTCAAGGCAGGAAAGAAGGTGTTTTTAGAGCTTGAGGAGAGAGAAGAGAAATAACCCCAAATATGCTAGTTTCCATCATTACTCTTTTTCCAGAAGTTTTTAAGCCTTTCCTTGAATCCTCAATCCTTGCCAAAGCCCAAAAAAGGGGGAAGCTCCGAGTTAACCTTAGCAATCTGCGTGATTTTGGAATTGGTCCCCATTTCCGAGCGAGAGCGAGGAAAGAAGGTTCTCGATTTCAGCGACTGCCGAAGCGGGGTTCTTATAAACAAGTGGACGATCGCCCTTATGGCGGGGGAGTAGGAATGATCCTTAAAGTGGACGTGATAGCCAAGGCGTTAGAAAAAGTAAAAAACAAGAAACGGAAAACAAAAACAGTTCTTCTCACTCCCCAAGGAAAAACCTTTAACCAAAAAATCGCGCGAAAGTTAGCAAGGGAAAAACATCTCATTCTGATCTGTGGCCACTACGAAGGAGTTGATGAGAGAGTGCACCAGCTGGTGGATGAGGAGATCTCCGTTGGAGATTATATCCTTACTGGTGGAGAGATAGCGGCAATGGTAATTCTGGATGCCGTGGCAAGGCTCATCCCCGGGGTGCTTGAGAAAGAAGCAACCCAGAAGGAGTCGTTTTCCACCTATACCCTAAACGCTAAACCCTATACCCTCCTTGAGCCCCCGCAGTACACCCGCCCCGAGGAGTTTGCGAGAATGAGAGTTCCCAAAGTACTTCTTTCCGGCAACCATCAAAAGATAAAAGAGTGGAGGCTGAAGGAAGCACTGAAAAAAACTAAGAGGAGAAGACCGGATTTGCTAATGACTAATGTCTAATGACTAACTATGGTATTTGCGTTTCGTAAGGGGTAAGGCGCAAGAGCACTTGTGAATTTCGTTCAAAAGAGGGATCGGTAAAGCTAAAAGTAAGTGGTGTTTCCGGCAAAAGTACTGGCTTTGCTGTGTAATACGAGACAAGAGTCAGCTCTGCTGCCAACACTGCGCCTCCCCCCTCCGCACCCGTTTGGGTACTGTAGCTTAGTGTCTCAACATCAATCAGACGGGAGGCGCTCTCAAGGGTCTGCAAAAGTTTAACGACATTGTCGAAAGAACCTTCAACAACAAGCTTAACCCTTACCTCAGAAGACCACAACTGTCCTGTTTCTACCGTACCCGCTGCCACCCCCCCCTCTCCGCCAAACTGCATTGCAGTGATGCTTACTCCCGAGGTGGTTGCAATTGCTTGAGTTTGGGTCAAAAGTGTAGGGACATTACTTTCGGAGGGGACTGCCTGATCAAACCGTTTAAACTCTCCATCCAGAGCCTCCGCTTGGGAGGCAAAGCTCTCCAGCTGCTCTACTTTTGCAGTTAGAGCGGAAAGTGATTGTTGAACCACCACTTGCTCCCTTCGAAGCGACTTTACTTTGCCAACCGCCGGGCGGACGGCGAAAAGAAGCAGAATAAAGGAAAGAATAATCAATAAAACGGGAAGCCCAAAACCCTTGATCAACGGTTGATCAAAAATCTTTTGGAGTTTTGCTGGCAGTGTTACTTTCACCTTCATTTCAGCAATTCCTCCCAACCTTTTTTCAGCCCTCCCTCGATAATTACAACCTCCGCGACAAACTGCGCCGTCCCTTTTGTGGGGTCAAAGGAAACAGAGGTTAGGCCTGCTTGAGTAAAAAGCGAACCACCTTTTTCTGGATCAACTAAATTTTTCAGAAAGGTTGCCAACTCGGTGTAACTTTGCGTTTCTCCAGAAATCCCAACCGTTGCTTCAGTTTTACTTGCGGAAAGTCCATTGAGCCTGATTCTTGCAGGGATGCTCTTTTTCAGGGCTTGAAGAAGAATCGAATGGTAACTTCGCGCACCAAAGATCTGGGTTAGAGCGATATTTTTATTGGATAAGCCAACAACCTTCTCCTCAACTGTTGATAACTCCCCAATCCGCGCTCCTTTTTCGCCAACCTGACGGCGCAAGTTGTTGATCATCACTGTTTGCGCCCCCACTATTGAAAGAATCAGGAAAATAACAAGAATCGATAGGGCAAGAAAACCAAAACCAACCAAACGCGCAGTACCAAGAAGCTTTTCTTGCTTCCGCGCTTCCTCAAGTTCTCTTGGAATTAGCTCAATTTCGCGTCTTTCAACCATGGTTAGTCAACAGTCGACAGTATACAGTTAACTGTAAACTGTGAGCTGTGAACTCATAACTCTTTCAGCGCTAACCCGACGGCAATCGCAAAAGTAGGTGCCAACTCAACAAGCTCTTTCCTTGGAAAAACATCCGGAATCCTGATCGCCTCCCACGGATCACCGCGCTCTACCTCAACTCCCAACGCCTCAGCCAAATAAACCACAATCCCCGGAAGATTGGCCACTCCACCGACAACCACCACCCGTCTGACCTGTTTCTTATGATGTGTGGTATAGAAAGTCAGCGCTCTTCTTATCTCCTCAACGATTATATCAAAGATCGGCCGAATCGCGGCCATCACCTTACCCTCGGCTTTGGAACCTTTTTCCAGAAGACCATAGCTTTTGAAATACTCCTGCGCCTGCTCCATCTCAAATCCGAGGCTTTGAGAAAGTGCTCTAATCAAGGCTTCTCCTCCCGTTGAAATCGAGCGGGTGAAGCGGAGGGTGTTGCCGGAGAAGATTGAAAGGTCAGTCGTCCTTGCTCCAATTGAGGCAACCATCACTGGGTGTTTTCTCGTATCCCCAACCACCGAGCGCGAAAGGGCCATCGTTTCTGTCTCCAAAGAGAGGGGATTGAGCCCGGCGCGGCGAAGAACCTTAAGATACCGCTGCGTCAGCGTTTTGGGAGCGGCAACCAAAAGAATATCAATCTCCCCAGCTCTCATTTCAGAGGGACCCAAAATCTCATAATCCAAGGTCATTTGCTCCAGGGGGAGGGGGATGTACTGCTGGGCTTCGTTTTGCACCGCTCCCGCAATCTCTTTCTCTTCCATCTGGGGGAAAGAAATCACCCGGGTGAAGATCTGAGATTCAGGAAGAGCAACCACCACATCAGGACTTCCAAAATTGCCCCTTAAGATAAGATCTGCAAGAGCGACGGAAAGTTTCGCCAAACTTTCCTCATCCTCCGTGGCAAGGGTTACGCCAACGGGAGTGGGGGAATGCGCATAGGCGTAAAGCATCCTCCCCTTAACCTGTGCCGCTTTAAGAACGGTGGAACCGATATCCAATCCCACAAAATCAGCCATAATTAGTCATTAGTCATTAGACATTAGTCATTAGACATTAGTCATTAGTAACATTTATCGAAGGGACCTTTTTAACCCACTAAGCATCCTGGCAATCTCTGATAGCTCAGATAGAAAACTGTCAGTTTGGTTCCGCGAAAACAACCCCAACTGAGAAGCTAGGTCAATCAGTGCTACAGACTCGTTGCAAGACCCCCTTGCGATATCAAGATAATGACTGAACTCTTTTTTACTTCTACCGCTTCCTTCAGCAATATTCAACATTACCGAAAGCGCCGCACGTCTAAGTTGGGCTGTTAAATCAAAGAGGTATTCCTTTGGCCAATCTCTACTCGTA
>CAYPTJ010000008.1:0-43335 GCA_964413845.1 uncultured Candidatus Saccharibacteria bacterium
TCCACTATAAGTTTAGCAAATTCGCGAGGTTTTTCCATCATTATCCCGTGGCGTGTTTTGGGGATGACAAAAAGCTTGGCGTTAGGTAAGAGACTCTGTAACGCTTTGCAATCAGAGACTCTGGAGGTAGGGTCAAGCTCCCCGGTGATAATCGCTGATTCAGCCGAAACCTTAGACAAAACATTTTCCCAATCTACATCAAGGGTACTTTCATCATTAAGAAGACTAAGCCGGAGGTTACACTGGAGTGAGGCGGGATAGATATGGCTTTCGAATAGATTTCTGTCAAATTTGTAAAGGGCGATTAATTTTGCTCCCCACAGGTTGTACCAGTAATTCTTTTGTGCGGTATTAACTAACCAGAAAAGGGGTGGGGTCCCACGAGTAAACGCAACAAGATGTCTTGCTAAAGTTCTTCCTCGTTTTCTCCTTAAGAGCGTAACCGGAGGTGAGGCGAGGACAATCTTTTCTACCCTATCCGGATACCTCGCTGCAAAAAGAGGAGCAAGAACTGCCCCCCGAGACTGCCCACAGATACTTACTTTAGGAAGATCCAAACGATCGAGAGCCCCGGCAATAAGAGCACAGAATTTTTCCAAGGTGTTGAAATAACCTTTGCTTGTATCCCATTGAGGTGTGTCAAAGGCAAAAACCTGAAGGTTAGCCTGTTTAATTTCATTAAGAAGGATCTCTTTGGTAAACGTCTCCCACCAGTTTTTCCAACCCTGGATGATAATCAGAGGCTTTTCGCCTTCACCTAAGCAGGTATAGGTTAAGGGGATTCCGTCAATTTGGAGTGTTTCTTCTTTAATGCTCATTTGCAGGGATATTTTAGTTTAAGTGCGAGGATGATTCAAATTTCGCTGCCTTTGTCGGTAAATTCTTTGAAATTAAAAAGAAAAGCCACCGCTCCTGTGAGAAAATCGGTGGCTAGAAACGAATGATCTAATGATCACTTCTTTCTGCCTGGTAAGCTCAAGGCTGGTCTAGTGCCGCGCCATGGCCACCCTATAGGCTCTGGACAATTGTTCATGAAATGACGCCGGAACTCTTCGCCTGTTACCGGACCTTCTACGCCCGCTATATTGAATAGGGCTTTCGCTCCTGCAGGGCAATCACACGGAAGGTCGTTGTTCCCAGTCTCGATTACCCCGGTGTCATTGCACTTTTTGCAAGTCGACATTTTCGTTCCCTCCTTTCAGGGTTCAAATAACCACGAGTCCCTCGTGGTAGGGTTATCAGAGTACTACGATTCCGATACTATTTGCTATTATAGGATAAATCGGTTTGGAAGTCAAGAAGCGGTGGTGCCCCTGGCAGGATTCGAACCTACAATCTTCTCCTTATCCCGCCTTTGGCGGGAGTAAGGCGTTCGCTTCGCTCACACCCGTTTCCTTCGGAAATAAGGCGTTCGCTTCGCTCACACCCGTTTCCTTCGGAAATAAGGCGTTCGCTTCGCTCACAACCTTGTCCGCCTCTGGCGGATAGTGATATCTGGTGCCTCCGGCAGGATTTGAACCTGCAATCTTCGCCTTAGAAGGGCGCTGCTCTATCCGTTGAGCTACGGAGGCCTAACAGATATCGCGTCGAAGGGAGCTGCTCCCTGCCTGCCGGCAGGCAGGTATCCATTAAGCTACAGGGGCATCCTCATCTATTTTCGAGCTCTGCGAGAAAACAAGCTCTATGCTTATTTTAACGCAGTTTTGGTAATTTGTGAATTCCTGCGGACGAGGCCCGCAGCATCTTCCATTTCGCTCGCCTGGCTCGTGAAATGTTAAACTGCTCTTGTCAATGGAGTGGAGGTTGGAAGATCAGGCTTCACCTTATTTTACTTTAGAGCTGCAAACAGCAACCAAGAACGCTTTTCGTGGTGGCAAACCTTTGGGAAGCGCAGAGAAAGAAACGGCTGTACTTCTTGAGTCATTAATTGATACGGCGCTTTCCTTCAATGCTTCAGATATTCATTTCCAAAATCTTGGCGAGCTAAGAGCAGTTGTGAAGTTTCGAATCGATGGAGTATTAAGGTTGGTGGTTGAGTTGCCTCCAAACATCTCTGATGGCCTTATCTCAAGGCTTAAATACATTACCCATATGCGGCTTGGCAGTCCCCTCCCCCAAGATGGAAGGTTTGACGTTAAATACCAAGGCCAAGATGTTGTGATTCGTGTTTCGGTAATGCCAACCCGTCTTGGGGAGGATGCAACTCTAAGACTTTTAGCTGACATCGCCCGGCCAAAGTCCTTAAGAGATCTGGAGCTACGAAAGCGGGATTTAGAGGTTATCGAAAGAGCGCTCAAACAACCTCATGGGATGATCTTAGTCTCAGGTCCAACCAGCTCGGGAAAAACAACCACCCTCTATCTTATGATCGAGCAGATAAACAAGGAAGAGGTTAACATCTGTACCATTGAAGATCCGATTGAATATGTTATTCCCGGGGTGAGGCAGATGCAAGTTGATTACGCTGCGGGATTAGATTTTGCCCTTGGTTTAAAGGCGATTCTCCGCCATGACCCCAATATCATCTTTGTTGGCGAAATTCGCGATAGGGAGACGGTTGCAATCGCCGTTGACGCTGCCTTAACTGGTCAGCTCCTCCTTTCTTCTGTCCATGCCAACAGCGCCCCCGAAACAATTACAAGATTGAGGGATCTGGGAAGCAGGCCATACCTTATCGCTGCCACTTTAAGTGTTGTTGTCGGTAAGAGATTGGTACGAAGGATCTGCCCAAATTGCAGAACCAAAACGGAGCCCCACCGTGAAGATGTCGCTCTGGTTAAAGCAGAATACGGCATTGATATAAGCAAGCTAAAGGTTTACGAGGGGAGGGGTTGTGAGGCTTGCCAAGGGTCGGGGCACAAGGGAAGGGTAGGTATCTTTGAGGTGTTTAAGGTCTCGGAGCCCATAAAGGAACTCATCTTGGCTAACGCTCCTGTGAGCAAGATTGTTGATCAAGCCAGAAAAGAAGGTTACACCTCTATGTTCGAAGACGGATTGGAAAAGGTTAAGGAGGGGATTATCTCTTTACCCAATCTTTTAGCGGCAACGGGTTAGGAGTTTACACCGATCCGCCCGAGGCGGAGAGGTGGAGCGGGATACGGGAGTCGAACCCGTCTCTTCAGCTTGGAAAGCTGACGTTGAGCCACTCAACTAATCCCGCTCGCCTCTATTTTATCTCAATTATTTGGGAAAGAAAAGGTGCTTGAGTTGTGCAAGAGTTATGGATGGACAAGCTTAAGGAAAATTTTATATGCCGTTCGGGCATCACCCAGGGCACGGTGTTTCTTTCCTCCTTTAATACTAAAATGCTCGGCCAGAGCTTGAAGTCGTAGTCTTTTGATCTTGGGATCGTTTAGGGCATAGGCATAAGCGATGGATAAAACATCAAGTCGATGGTAATCAAAGGTCCAAGAGATACCGGCGTTTCGGTAAGCAATCTCCAAGAAAGTCCAGTCGAAGGTGATGTTGTGGCCAACCAGCATTGCTCCGGGTGCAAGCTTATTTAACTCTTTAAGAACCTGAATTAGTGGCTTTGCTTTCTTCCAAGAGGTAGGAGAAAGACCAGAAAGTTTTAGCGCTTTTTTATCTGCCGTTTCGGGATGCTCCGGCTTAACTCTTGTTTGGTATTCTTTTTCAATCTTTAAGGTTTTTCCGCTTACAAGGATGGCTCCTATCTCAATAATTTCATGGCGAGTTGGATCAAGCCCTGTTGTTTCTAGGTCAATAAATAGGAGGTTCTGATTGCGGAAGTCGGTTGGAAGATTACTACCAGGGATCTTTCTTACTTGTGGCATCAGTTTGAAATGATAGTCGGGGATCGCGGACTTGAACCGCGGACTTGAACCTCCGACTCGGCAAAAAACCTTTTCTTAACAAACTCTATTGCTCCAAAGTATGAGGTAAGCACGCAAACAATCCAAACCCATACCAAAGGGGGTAAGAGGGTAAACGCAAATAAGGAGTGGCCAATTTTCAAAAACGGTAATCCCACAACTGCAAGACTGGAAAACACGCTCGCGGCAAGGAGCCACCTGCTGGGAGCACTTCTGTAAAACGGAAGGCGTGTCCGAATCGCAAAAGTTACGATCATTTCAGAAAGTGCAGATTCAACAAACCAAGCAGTACGAAAGACAGAAGGGTCAAGTTTCCAGAGGACAAGAAGGGGAAGGATCAAAGATAAATCAAAAAAGGAGCTAAGAAGTCCAAAGTAAACCATAAACCGTGCAATCATCTGAATATCCCAACGCCCCGGCTTTCTAATAAACCCCCGATCAACATTGTCGGTTACAATGGTCAATAAGGGAATATCGCTAATGAAGTTGTTAAGTAAAATTTGAGAGGGTAGCAAGGGGATAAAGCGTAAAAACAAAGAGGAAAGCATTACAGTAAACATATTCCCGTAATTGGCGCTAATGGTATTGAGAATGTATTTGGTAATGTTTCCAAATGTTTTCCTTCCTGTCTCAATCCCTTTGGCCAAAACTGTCAAATCTTTCTTAAGAAGGACAATGTCCGCGGCTTCTTTAGCGATCTCTGTACCTGTATCAACTGCAATTCCTACATCAGCCGCCTTTAGGGCAGGAGCGTCATTTACCCCGTCCCCCAAGAACCCAACGATGTGGCCCTCTTTGGTGAGGCTAACCACAATTTGGTGCTTTTGATCTGGAGTAACGCGGCCAAATAAGTTGTATCTTTTAACAACTTCCTCAAATTCTCCCCTTTTTAACTTTGCCAAAATATCGCCTGTGATCACTTCCGAACCACTCGCTAGCAGACCAGTTTCTTTTGCTACCTTCTTTACTACGGTGGGACTATCCCCACTTATGACCTTAATCCCCACACCTAGTCTCTCGAGAAACTGTAGGGACTCCATTGCCGTCTTTTTAACTGGATCACTAAAAAGTAAGTAACCTTCAAAGATTAAGTTTTCTTCTTGAGGGGTGGACTCTGCTGGCTGAAGTTTCCTTTTCGCTAAGGCCATAACACGGTAACCTGATTCCTCCATCTTCCTAACTTCATGAAGAATGCTTTCTCTGGTGAAGTTATCAATTCTTACTCTCCTCCCTTTCCTCATAACTTGAGTGCTAGCGTCCAGAACACTCTCTGTTGCTCCCTTAACGATCATCCACGTATCCTCCTTGCTTCTCACAACCACACTATTTCTTTTTCGCACAGAGTCAAATTCGTTTCGTGCCACAAAGTGGCATTCCCTTACCTTTTCTTTTAACTTCGTGGCTTTTCTGCTCTCCCAGATCGCTATATCGATGGGGCTTGATGCCGCACCCCTTACTCTATCCTCAAACCAGCTTGAACAAAGAAGAGCATCAAGGAGAATTTCTTGGTTACTTTTGCCATCTAGATCTAAACTGTCAACCAAAGAAAAAATTCCCTCTGTTAGAACCCCGGTTTTGTCGGTACACAGCGTATCAATGTTTCCAAGATCCTCAATTGATATCAAGCGCTTTACGACCACCTTTCTTTTCGCCATCCGCAGGGCTCCTTGTGACAAAGTAACCGTTGTGATCACTGGTAAAAGCTCTGGGGTAATCCCCACAGCTAAAGCTAAAGCAAACAAAAGCGAGGTAAGAATCCCTTTCCCCAAAATTGCGTTTGAGGAAAAAACAAATAACGCCATAATAAGAGTCACTCGGAACAGGAAGGCGCTAAATTTCCTTGTTTCCTTTTGGAAGTCAGAGGGAGGAGCTTTTTCTTCTAATATTTTTACTGTCTTTCCCAAAAAGGTTTGATCTCCTATAGCAGTCACTACCCCTTGCCCAATTCCCGCACTGACAAAGGTACCCATGAAAGCCATATTGGATAGCTTCTGTGGTTGGGTATACTCCTTGCTAACACTCCCACTTTTCTTAAGAACTGGAAATGATTCACCCGTTAATACTGCCTCATCTATCATTAAGCCATTACAGGAGAGCAGCCGAATATCTGCCGGAACGCGATTGCCGAGTTGAAGGGACACTATATCCCCGCCTACCAAATCCTGACTATTAAGTCTGATCCAACGCCCATCTCTTAGGGCATGTGCTTTGTGGGTGATGTATTTTTTTAACTTTGCCAAGGCTTTTTCGGCTCGATATTCTTGGAAAAATCCAAGAAAGACACTCAGGATAACGAGGGAGAAGATCACCGCCGCATCAAGCCTTTCTCCTAGCAAATAAGAAATAGCCGTGGCCAAAAGAAGGGTAATAATTAGCCAATTTTGAAACTGGAAGATGAGGACTGAAAGAACAGATCTTTGTTCTTTGCCTAAGACCTTATTTGGCCCGTGCTGTCGCAATCGTTCCTGCGCCTCAACACTTGACAGACCTGATGGTCTAGTAGAGAGATGCTTAAGGACTTCTTTTTCTGACAACGACCAGAGTGGCTTAATTTCCCTTAGCACTTTTTCACTCTTAATCTACACTAAAGCTCAAAAGGAATGGAGGTTATATCTGGTCGGGGATCGCGGACTTGTCATGCCAAAGGCAGATCCACCTTTGGTGGAAACCGCGGACCTTCCGACTAAATTTTGGTCGGGGTGGAGGGAATTGAACCCACTACTTCTCGGTCCCAAACCGAGCGTTCTACCGATGAACTACACCCCGACGAACGTTAGTGAGGCGGGATGCTAGGTTCGCCGCTAGGCGAGCCGTCCACCCCGGAATTGTTATAGGACTGCTCTTAGCCTCCGCCAAAGGCGGATCGCCCCTGCCTTGCCGGCAGGCAGGTCTGGTGGAAACTGAGCTAATCCCCGTTTGCCCCACTGCGCCAAAGCTTCGAGGGGCATCCTTCCGAAGCTTTAGCGAAGGAGGATGGTGGGCGGAGAGGGATTTCCTTCGACCACGCTCAGGATAAACTTCTCATCCCTCCCAGCCATGGTGAGCCTGCCGAATCCATGGTGGGCGGAGAGGGATTCGAACCCTCACGCTTTCAACAAGCACGAGATCTTAAGTCTCGCGTGTCTGCCATTTCACCACCCGCCCGCGGATCCAACGCTCCAGCAAATCTATCTCACTTCCTTGACCTTTATCTCAAATTGCGGAAACAATCCCCGCAGTGCTTTTGTGATCCTTGCTCCTAAGCTAGGGAGTTCTGTTTTGATTTTCACAACCAGCGCCTGCACCTCCTTGCTTGAAACCACCTCGCCAAGCTGTGCCGTACCCTTTTTAATCACCCCTGTCATCTCCAGCGGTGCCAAAACCAGCGCAAGAAGGATGGCTACCAGGATCAGCCGTCTCATTTTTATTCCTCCTTTATATTTTATCACAGAGAAATCTAACGTGAAAGACGAACGCCAACAAGTCGAACCTCTCTTTTGCGGTTGAGAAATGGAAGAAGGAGCTTGAGGGCAATCTTTTTAAACTGTGCAAGCTCTGTTATTCCCCCCTTCGCTGTTTCGGCTTTGGTGTGAGTTTCAAAGTTTTGGTAACGGACGGTGACGGTAACCGTCTCAAACCTTAATTTACTGGCAATAACCTCCTCCCACACCTCAGAAGAAAGATCAAGAAGAGCTTTGGCGATAAGGTTGGGATCGGCAGTGTCTTTTTCGAAAGTGATCTGTTTTCCAACTGATTTTATCGGTTGTATCTCTCCAACTGGGGTATCATCCTTGCCGCGTGCGAGGTCAGAAAGGATACTACCAAACGACCCAATAATCTCTCTTAATTCTTCTTTTGTTAACCTCCGCAGATCAGAAACTGTTTTTATCTTTTTAGTATAGAAGCGTTGAGCTGTCTTTGGTCCAATTCCAGGAATCTCTTGGATATCCAAAGGAGCTAAAAAGGCAAGAACCACACCAGGGACAACTACAGTTAATCCATCCGGTTTGCTTTGCCCAGAGGCGATTTTAGCGACAAGCTTATTGGGTCCAATACCAACTGTTGCGGTGAGTTTCTGTTTTTCTCTAATTAGTTTTTTTAGCTTAACTGCCAGATCAGCGGCTTTGCGGTAGGATCCCAGATGGGAGAGGTCTAGGAAGAACTCATCAGTACTTGCTTGCTCAACTAAAGGAACCTCCAAATGAAGGAGGCTAAGAATCTCCTGTGAAACACGATGATATTTTTCGATATCCGGTTGAAGAAAGATCGCCTGAGGAGCAAGGTGATAAGCTTGGGAGATTGGCATTGCACTTTTTATCCCAAATTTTCTTGCCTCATAATTGGCAGTTGAGACCACTCCTCGCCCGGTAGGGCGAAGCTCGCCCCCTTCGGGGGCGGCCCTCACCTTAGGATCGGCTCCAACCACAATCGGTTTTCCTGAAAACTGAGGATTGTCCCGCTCTTCAATTGCCGCATAAAAAGCATCCATATCAAGGTGGGCAACGATTCGGTTTACCATCCTTTTAAGTCTATCAGGTGTGTTAGGATAACTTCTGTGTTTGTTAAGGTTTCGGCGATTATTCCTGTTTTCAACGAAGAGAAGACAGTTGCTAAAGTGATGGAGACACTTTTGCGATCTCCTTTGATTGGGGAGGTGATTTGTATCAATGACGCCTCAACCGACAAAAGCTATCAAATCCTCAAAAAGTTTGGGAGAAAAATAAAACTTCTCAATTTTGAGAAAAATAGAGGGAAGGGAGCGGCGCTAGCAGAGGGGGTAAGGGCTGCCAAAGGGGAGATTGTCGCCTTCTTTGATGCTGATCTTGTAACGCTTACTCCTGGGCATGTCGGAGATCTTATAAAACCCCTCATTCGCAAACAAGCAAGAGTGACGTTGGGTTATTCCAATAAGGATACTCCCGTTGAAAGGATCAAAGATCTTAAAATTTCAATGTTTGGCAGCGCCTTCACTTTCCAAATCGGCCACAAGTTCCCCTATCTTGTTTCCCAAAGCTTAACCGGCGAGCGTGCATTTTTAAGGAAGGATCTCCTTCCTTATCTTAACCGGTTGGAGAAGCTAAGATTTGGGGTTGAGGTCTTCTTTAACAATCACTTTAAAGATGTAGCAGGGGTGGTTTTGCCTAATCTTTGCCAAGTCTCAAAATTTGAGAAGTTTTCCCTTCGTGAGGCAGTTCGGGAATACATCAAAGAGGGGGTGGAGATTGCTCAGGAGATTGGGAGACAAGAGAAAGCCCGCTGGCAAGATCTTAGGCTTCTGGAAAAGCTTATCGAGACGGAAATTGATATTCCTCCTGATGAAATCATAGATTTTAGTCCGTTGCAAAAAAGGATCAATGAGATTCGCAATAAACGGATGCGAAAATTCCTTAAGGAGTATTTCGTGAAATATCTTAACCGATTTACCTCCCGTCTTGCGACCTTCAAAGATAAACTGAAAGTTTAGTGGCTGGGAGGCTTGGATTCGAACCAAGATTTCCAGATCCAAATTCTGGCGTGCTACCGTTACACCACCCCCCATTAAAGCTAAATTTTATCTTTGAATAATTTCTTTAGGAATCTCCTTCCCACTCCAGATTTCAAATAATGTTCCCGACGCCCCGCTTCCTTAAGAGTTTGATATTCCTCCGAATGCAACAACTCCCAAGGTTTATATCTTTTCGTGAAGCGCATCTTTCCAGAATTATGCTCTTTCAGTCTTCGTTTAATATCATCTGTTACCCCAACGTAAGATTTTCTGGCCCGAACACTTTTTAATACATAAACGTGATACATACGCTGTCCTATCCGCCCCGCCTTTAGGCGGGCGAGATCTCGCCCGAAGGGCGGACCGTTAGACGACCCGGCAACGCCTTAAAACAATAATATCAGGAAAAAAAAGAAGCAACAAACGCCCTCCTTAGTATACAGGAAAGACGTACATCGGAACTTAGGTTTACACTAATTCAACGTTTCTCTATTTGACTTCGATAGATTCGCCAAGTTCCGCGCCGCACGCTTTGATAATAGGACTGTTGTTTGAGCCAATTTTTACGCTGTACCTGGTTTCGGCAGCACTTCCGGTTGATGGATCTTGGGGGATGGAAGCAAGGTACTTAGCCAACGGTGTTGAAAGATCAGCACAAGCCGCTACTGTTCCGCAATCGTCGCATCCGCTTGCTGCGGTACCAAGTTGCGTCTCCGACATCCCAGAGCTAAGACCGGTCGGAAGAGCCCCACCGTTATCAACAATGTATTCATTAATTGCGGTCCGGACGCTGTTGACGTCGTTCCAACGCCGAGCGTTTCGCGCTTGGGCAAACCTTGTCACTGGATCAAGAGCGACAAAAATAACCGCCGCCAAAATGGCGATGATCACGATAACAACGAGAAGCTCAATTAAAGTAAATCCTTTTCGCAAATTCTTTCACCCCCTTTCGGATTAGAGAACATTCTTATTTGAGCAAAATATTAGATCGGGAGTCAAGTCTTGATCAGATTGAGCGGTTGCTCCTGCCCGCTCAAAAGTGCTAATCCCAAAACATTAACAAAGGTTACTTTTGATAAATCTCCAAAATTAACTTTAATTGGAAGTTTGAAGGTTTTAAACACTTCTTCTGCTGAAATTACACTTACCTTTAATTTAGATTCAAATTCAGCAGGTTTAGCGGTCAAACTCCCCCCTCCACCGAGAATCACCTGTTTGATACATCCTCCTATCTGCGTGCAGGCAAAGGCAAACAGATTTTCTATTTGGGCGAAAAGTTTATCAGTTTGGACTGGCTCGGAAAAGGTTTCCACAACCCCTTGCTGATCCATTAAGGTCGCGGTAGTAATCTTTTCTCCCACATCAAGGTAAAGAACAGCTCCCCCTGCTTTTATCAAAGGACTAAGAAAGCTATAGGCGGCAACCGATTCCGGAACGGCAAGTTTGGGCTCAAGGCCAAGATCGTTGAAAAGCTCTATATAACCGTTGATGATCACAGTTGGGACCGCCGCTAGAAGAATCTCTCCTTCTTCTTTTCCTTCCTTCTTTTGACCAAGAATAAGATAGTTGTAAGTTAATTCTTCTATTGGCTGGGGAATTAGTTTCTCTGCTTGAGATTTAATCAGACTAAAAACAGTTTGGCTGTCGTGCTTTTGAGAAAGCGCAAAGCGGTGGGTGTAAACGCGTTTGTCAGGGAGGGTAAAGGCACATTCCCTATCTTTCATTGGCTTGGGTTTTGCGTTTTTTAGAAGATCAACGACGATCTTTTTTAGGGCATTTTTGTCTTTAATCTCCCCTTCCTCTATTGGGCCATTTTTAAATTCGCTACGGTTGAAAGCTGTCACCGCCTCTCCAGTAAGAAAACTCTTGGAGAGGCGAATCGCCTCAATTGATGTATCGGAGATATCGAAGAAAAGCATTTGGTTTTTTGGTTGTTCGGTTGTCTGGTTGTTTGGTTATTGAAGACCGAATCACTAGATCACCGAATAACCGAACCACTAAACCACCAGACAACTACTCCACCTCTTTCCAACTAAGAATGCTGATTTCATTTCCACGGTTTATTTTAACTTCAATCTTCTTCGTATGTCCAGAAGCGGTAGCGGTTGTGGTTATTGTCCAGTTATTGCCATCTTTCGCCACCCCAACTACACAAGAGCCCTCCGGATAATTTTCTGTTCCTCCCGTGTAGCTTCCATCATAGTATGAGGAAAGAAGGGCATCCTCGGCACAACCCTCAGCAAGGGCAAGGGCGAAGTGCCCACGCTTTTCGGCAAGCCCCATCTGGGCTTCGGAGACTCCCAGAATCGCAAGGGTAACACCGATAACTAAAACCACCGCCGAAATAATCAGAAAACTAACAAGGGCGATATACCCCCGCTTCGCGGGAGTAATTGAGCTATTGAGTAATTGAGTTATTGAGTAACTTACACTTCGCATTTTTTACTCCTAAATCCTAATTACTACTTACTTAATTACTAGTTACTTTCTAATTTGCACACTTGTTTCAAAACTTGCCTCCTTCGCCCATTCTGATCTTCCTGACGGATTCCGGTGGCGAACAGTGAGGATAAACTGCACCACTTCGGAGTTTTCATCGGTAAGGTTAGTGAAAGTGAGGTTAGTTACCTCAACCAAGCGGCCTGTTAGGGCGATCCAACTTCCCACCCCTCGCTTAAGTTGTAAAGCTCCTTGGTCTATTCGGAATTCCGCTGGATAGTAAGGGGCAGGCCCGGCAAGCGAGAGCTTTGCCCCTGGATTGGGGGCTAAATTAATTCCAAAGTTTGACTCAGCTGTATTAATATTTACTGCGTTTCTAACCTCAACTTGGACCTTATGGCTCGCGAAACGAAGGTTTTCTTGAACCTCCTGATGAACCCCCGCCTTAACATTGCCCAAAACCACATCCCAGGCGAAATAAACCGTCGCTGTCAAAAAAATGGCAACTAATCCCATATAGAGGAGAAGTTCGATTAATGTAAAGCCCTTCGCTCCGCTCAGGAACTTTGTCCGCCTCTGGCGGATGAAGCCGTTTGGTTGTTTAGTATAACCAAATAACCGAATAACCGAATAACCGTTAACCAATTTCATGGTTGAACAACTTGAAACTCGGCGTCGTCATCAGCGGTGACAAAAAACGCCACACACTTATCTTCCAGCAGGGAAACCCCGCCAGCATCACCGTTCAGGTCAGCAGAAAAGACCTTGCTGGGGCTTGACGGATTAGAGAGGTCAAGAATCATAAATTCTTCATCGTCTTTTTGAGTTGCCAAAAGGGCAAACCCTACTCCTGCTCCAACATTGTTTGCCCGATCACTCACATCATACGATCCAATAAGACTGATATTTGCCGGATCAGCAACGGCAAGAAGATAAAACTCCGGGATAGCACCAACATTATCCCTGGTAACAAGATAAGCTACACCCGCTCTTATGATATCTACCGCCTGTCCAGGTGCTCCAGCGCTAGGAATATTGTAAGCACCAAGCTCTTGCGGTGCTTGAGGATTTGAGGCATCAACGATAATCAACTCCTTATCAGACCTAGCGTTGGCAAGGTAGGCACGTTGATCCTTGACGGTAATGCCGTAGACATGGTTGCCAACCTCCAAACTTCCAACCAATGCTGGAGAAGGAGGATTGCTTATATCAAAGATGTAGAGTTCAGGACCGTTGGTTGCTGCTTGGGTAACGACATAGGCGTAATTTCCTTCCACGGAAACATCGTTCGCCTGGCTAGTCTCTGGAATATCAAAAGAAGAAACTTTAGTGGGGGAGGAGGGGTTGCTGACATTAACAACAATCAACTCCTCATCCACCTTAGAGGTGGTGAGGAAGGCATAATTTCCAGAAACAGCCAGATCGTTGACATGATCACCTATCCTGAGTTTCCCCAAAACAGTGGGGGAAAGAGGGTTGGTGATATCAAGAATGAAGAACTCGCCTGAGGTAACTGCGTTGCGCATTGTGGTAACGTAAGCGCGGTCTTCAACCACCAAAACAGCTGTCCCATCACCTGTACCGGGAAGATCGAGGGTGGCCACCACTTGTCCCGAATCCCAAACACAAAGCGCTGATTCCCAGTAGGTAAAGTAGGTCGGGAGTCGAACAGTATTATGGCGGGTGGGGGTAAAATCCCAGGTTACCACTGCCTCAACCCTTTTAGTATAAAGATCCAAGATCCCGCCGCTTGTAACAATATTGCCGCTTGCGTCACGGTAAATGTTGGAGATGACGATCTTTCGAGTGTATTTCCCAAAGGTGTTTTGGGTACCAGAAAGCTCCCACTTTCCAGTTGAACTATCTAAGCCATGCGTCCCTGCTACCAAAGCCCAAAAGTCTCTCTCTTGGATTGCTCTTACTGCCTCCAATCCCTCACTTGCTAAAAAAGTTGCTTTTGTTTCCTCCTCCCCTAACCTTGTTGAGGAAAACGCTTGGATCACCACCCCCGCTGCTCCTCCAGCAATAATCGTGAAAAGCCCCATCGCCAAAACTATTTCCAGTACAGAAAAACCTCTTTTATTTTTGAGCCTGCGAGAAAACAAGGTTCTTGAGCGTAGCGAAAGGTTCTTATTGAACATCGATTGCACCTTCCGTATTGATGGTAACTGTTTTTTGCTCACCGAGGGAGGAAAGAGTAATCGTCAGTGTCCCTGAAGGTTCTCCGCGCCCTTTTTGGAAAGAAACATCGGCAAAACCGTTTATGTTTACCATTTGAGGGAGATTGAATTTTTCGTCAAAGGAAGAATCACGAGTAACGTAACTTCCTCCTTTAAAAAGAACTAAAAGCTCAGGTTCACAGTGTACTCCCCAAACAGAATTCTCCTTCCCGTTAAGACTGTAGGCTTGGGCTTTCCGCAAGGTCCTCACTATCTTGTCGTTGGTAGTTGTTAGGTACCCTCCGGCTAAAAATTGACTTAAGTAGGGAGTTGATGTGGCACCGATAATCCCAATAATCCCAATCACGATCAGAAGTTCAATTAGTGTGAAACCTTGTTTATTAGTCATTAGAAATTAGACATTAGGCATTTCACCGTATGCTCCCCGTAATCTGGTAAATGGGGGTGATGATGGAAAGAGCGATAAAAGCAACAACGCCGCCGATGAAAAGAAGGAGAAGCGGTTCTAAGAGAGTGGTCATGTTTTTAGTAGTGCTTTCAACCTCCGCCTCGAAATACTCGCCTAAATAGACCAGATTCTCCTCAAGGTTTCCACTTTTCTCTCCCACCCCAATCATTCTTGAAACAAAGGGGGGAAATTCGGGGTAATTTCCGTCCCGGAGAGCCTTCTCAATGCTTTTACCTTTCCTGACCTCATTGGCGATCTTCTCAAGATCATGCTTGTAAACGGTGTTTCCTTCGGTTACAGCTGCGGTTGCTAAGGCGGCGGTGATCGGCAGCCCACTGCGAAGCATTATCCCTAAATTCCGGCTTAAGGTGGCTATGGCGACGCATCTGAAAAAATAACCAAAGATAGGAAGTTTAAGAAGAAGGCTGTCACGCCAAGGCTTAATCAGGCGTGAACGAAGGATAAAGACGAAAGTGGCAAGAAGGAGACCTAGTCCTGGAATAGCAATGTATCCTTGATTCCGAAGAACTTTTGAGAAAAAAATAAGCAGCTTTGTTGTTGGTGGAAGGGCAATGTCTAAGCCCTCAAACAGTTCAGTGATCTGGGGGAGAACAAAGAAAGCTAAGGCAAACCCAATCACCCCTGTGACCGTTAGAATCAAGGACGGATAAAGCATCGCCGATTGGACCGTCTTTCGAAGATCATTCTCCTTCTCCAGCTGCTCCGTCAGGTATTCTAAGCTCCCCTCAAGTGTTCCGGACTCTTCCCCAACTCTAACAAGGCTAAGGTAGAAGAGATCGAAGATCTTGGGGTGTTTGGAGAAAGCCTTCTCCAGACTCTGACCTTTTGAGATATCCTCATATACCTCCTGAAGAATCCTCTTAAATGCATGGCTTTTGGCTTGAACAGTAAGTGTCTCTAGGACATCGGCAATTGGGACTCCGCTTTTAAGCATCACCGCTAGATGCTTCGTAAAAAACATCTTCTCGCTGAAAGAAATTCGATCAAACATTTTATTTTTGAGCTTGCGAAAAAACAAGCTCTGCTTATTCTCGAGCTTGTGAGAGAACAAGCTCTGCTTACTCACTATTCTTTTGTTGCTCTTAAGATTTCTTCAATGGTCGTGGTTCCTTTTACCACCTTTTTTAATCCATTCTCCAACATTGTTGTCATCCCTTTTTCAACCGCCATTCTCTGAACTGCCTCGGCATCTTTCCGTTCAATAATTGCCTGCCTAATATCATCATCTACAAGGAGAACCTCGTGAATTCCAATCCGATCGGCGTATCCAGTTTGCTGGCACAAAGGACATCCCTGGGCAGTCCAGATTGTAACCTTTTCCCCCTTACCAAGATATCTTTCAACCGCATCTTTAGGAAGGTGTTCTTTTATGTTTGCCGCTGGCACTTGCTCTTTCTTTCGGCAGTTTTGACAAAGCATCCTCACCAGCCGCTGGGCGATAATCACATTTACAGTTGAGGCGACCAAGAATGGTTCAACTCCCATATCTAGAAGTCGGATGATAGAGGTTGCAGCATCATTCGCGTGCATGGTGGAAAGAAGGAGATGTCCAGTCATTGCGGCATTCACCGCAATATTTGCTGTCTCTGGGTCTCGGATTTCTCCAACAAGAATAATGTCCGGGTCTTGTCGCACAATTGAGCGCAACCCCTGGGCGAAAGTAAGGTTTGTTTTGGGATTAACTTGAATTTGGTTAACCTCCTCCATATCATATTCCACTGGATCTTCAATCGTGGTGATGTTTACATCTCTTTTGTTTAAGACCTTTAAAACCGCATACATTGTGGTTGTTTTCCCAGATCCCGTTGGTCCAGTTGCCAGAATCATTCCGTAGGGCTTGTCGTAAGCCCACCTTATCTTCTTTAGATCTCCCTCCTCAAAACCCATGTCCTCAAATGAAAGTTGCCGCACTCGGGCGGAAAGAAGTCGCAAGACTACTTTTTCCCCATGGGTTGTAGGCATTACTGAGACGCGAACATCAAGTTTTGTTTGCTGCTCTTTTGGCAAACCCACTCCCGTGCGAAAGATTAACTTTCCATCCTGAGCAGCTTGGTGCTCATCGGTGCGAAGGTTCGCCATCACCTTGATGCGGGTGATAATCTCCGGATGGATCTCTTTAGGAAGAGTGGCGACATCATGGAGAATTCCATCAATCCGATATCTAATAAGCGATTCTTCTTCTTTGGGCTCGATATGAACATCGGAAGCGCGATTTTGGTCACCATAAGAAAGCATCAAATCCACAATCTTTATGATTGGAACCTCAGCTGGTTGGCCTTTTGTTAAAAAAGCGCTTTCTTCGATGAGCTTGGCAAACTCTTTCTGGATATCTTTCTGATAGCGGCGAAAAACCCCTTTAATATCCTTGGGGGTTGCGTAGTGAGGAATTACCTCATCGCCAGTTTTCTTCCTGATAAACTCAATCGTTTCCAAGTTTTCTGGATTGGCAAGAGCAACTTTTAACCCCTCCTTTCCGCGAGAAAAAGCAATCGCCATCCGACTGCGCGCGGTCATCTCTGGAATAATGTTGAGAATCTCCTTGGAGATGGTGATTTTTCTAAGCTGGACAAATGGTGTGCCAAAATGCTTGGCGACAAGAGCACCTAGTTTTTCATCAGAGGTGAGATTTTTTTCCAAAATTAGTCGGTAGAGGGTTGTTTTTCTACTTTGGGCTTCTTTCGCCAACTCGGAAAGCTGTTTTTCACTAACGAGCTTGTTTTTAAGAAGAATTGGGGACAGGATTTTATCTTCCATTTAAGCATAAGTTTAACAAAATGATGTGCTTTAGGGTATGGTAAAATAATATTAAACATTTTGGGCGAGTGGTGGAATGGTAGACACGCAGTCTTCAGAAGGCTGTCCCTGCAAAACGGGGGTGGAGGTTCAAATCCTCTCTCGCCCACCACCTCGCTAACGCTCGGTGTAAACTCCTAGCTTGCCCTGAGCGTAGCGAATGGGGGCGGATGGCGGAATTGGTATACGCGATAGGTTGAGGACCTATGCTCCGAAAGGGGCTTGAGGGTTCAAGTCCCTCTCCGCCCACCATGGGCGATTAGCTCAACGGTAAGAGCGCTTCGTTTATCCCACACCGAAGCAAAGCTTAGTGCGGGAGTAGCGACGAGGGTCTGTAGCTCAGCGGCAAGAGCGTTCGGCTTACATCCGAAAGGTCCCTGGTTCGAATCCAGGCAGGCCCACCAGACCTCGTCGCGTCCATCGAAGAGGTTGGGGGTTCAAATCCTCCATCGCCCACCATTAAACTTCGCCGAGGTAGCCAACGTGGTCACGGCACACGCCTGAAGAGCGTGGGATGTGGGTTCGATTCCCACCCTCGGCACCATCCTCCTTCGCTAAAGCTTCGGAAGGATGCCCCTCGAAGCCCTGCCTCGCCGGCAGGCAGGCTTGGCGAAGTGGGGCAGGCGGCGGTAGTTCAGGGGTAGAACGTCTCGTTGCCAACGAGAAGGTCGCCGGTTCAAATCCGGTCCGCCGCTCCAATTTTACTCTTATAGGACTAAAGCTTTTCTGTCCTTGACAGCTGTTATGACATTTTGATAGGTTGGGGTAGAAGATGGGAAGCGAGCCCCTGCCAAAAAAACCGCTCATTTTGCTTTTTGGGTTGCCTTTTGTCTTTCTTTTTTCTGTCAGCCTGGTTGTTCTTTTCTCCGCTACCTATCTTCTTACCCACCCTTTGCAGACCCCAAAGCTTTTAGGTGCAACAACTAACTATTCGGCCTTTAGTAGTCAACCTCCCACTCCGGTAATGTTGGGAGAAAGTTATATTTCAAAAGAGGCAAGGCCGCTTATTTTAAAAAGATTTCTTGAAAGCTATAATTCTCCTTTAGCTCCTTACGCCAACCACCTTCTTGAGGTTTCCGAAAAATACAATCTTGATTGGCGTCTCTTAACTGCCATTGCTGGGAACGAATCTCTTTTTGGTCGAGTTATTCCCTACAACTCCTACAACGCCTGGGGCTGGGGAGTTCATTCCCAAGGAACAGTGCGGTTTGGCTCTTGGGAAGAAGGGATTGAACGAGTAGCAAGAAGCTTAAAAGAAGACTTTATTGATCAAGGATTAACCACCATTGAGCTTATAATGACTAAATATGCCCCGGTTTCCATCCAAAACGGATATCCCTGGGCGGATAATGTCCGTTGGTTTATGGAGCGGTTGGAGCAAGGGAAGGGATATCGGGAATGATCACAAAAGGATTGAGTAGCTGATGGTTGAGCTCCTTTTTATTAACTTTAAGAACTATCCCCAAGCGTTTAACCTGTTTCCTCAGCTCTATCAAGATTTAGAGGAAAGTGCTTGGAAATATTCCTCAAAAGTTTTAACTGCTTTTGCCCCACCTTCTTTACTTTTCTCGAAGGTGAGGGAGACAGTTAAAGTTCCTCTTTGGGTACAGCATCTTGATCCTAGTTCGCTGGGAGCTTGTACCGGTTTTCTACCAGCAGAGGCCTTGGTAAAGATCGGTGCTGTAGGGACTTTTCTAAACCATAGCGAACATCCTCTGGATCCCAAACTCTTAGCAGAAACTGTCACTACCACAAAAAAGTTAGGGCTTTCAACCTTAATCTTTGCAGCTACCCTTGAGGCAGTTTCTGAGGTCAAAAAGCTGAATCCTGATTACATCACTTATGAGCCGCCAGAGTTGATTGGGGGGGAGGTATCAGTTACCTCCGCAGGAAAGGAGATTATTCCAGAGGCAGTTTCCGTAGCAAACCCCATTCCCCTTCTTGTTGGTGCAGGCATCCACAAAGGCGAAGATATTCAAGCCGCGCTTAAGTTTGGATCGGTAGGGGCCGTTGTCTCCTCCGCAATCATTACCGCTTCACAACCAGCTAAGGTAACAGAGGAGCTTCTTGCGGCGTTCTAATACGGTAGTTGAACCCACTCTTGGATATTGCGGAAACGCTCGGAAGGTACGAAAAGGGAGGAAAGGTTAATTCCACTGAATCTTCTACTCACAAAATAATTGAGGTTGGGGTGATAAAGGAAGATTGCAGGATTATCCTCAAGAAAAAGCCGTTGGAAGTTAAGGTAGTGCTCTTTCCGTTTGGATTGTTGGATCGTTTTTCTTCCCTCCTCCAGCGCTCGATCAGCACGCGGATCAGAGTAGGAAGTGATATTTAGTCCAGGGTATACTTTCTGGGTTGAGTGCCACAGACTGTAACGATCTGGGTCTCTGGAGACTTCTTGTCCTAGGATAATCGCCTCAAAATCCTTGTTGGCGATAATCTCCTCAATCATGGTTGTGGAAACAGTTTCGATATTGACCTTGATCCCCAACATCTGCCAATGTTGGGTGATTACCTTTGCTACCTCCGGTAACTTCCCAATATTGGGTACAGTAAGAGTCAACCCTCCCTTAAACTGCGCTTTAATCGTGAGTGAAAATTTCGGGAAAGGAAGGTTTGCTTCAGCAAACGTTCCGCTCAAAGGACCATGAACAGGTACTCCTCCATCCTTTAGTGGATCATCAAGTAAGATGGGGATAGGTGTTTTGCGTGCGGCTGCACGGCGAAAAGTGGGACTTTTAACCATTCGGTTTTTTGATTCCAAGTTAAAGAAAATTGCAAAGTACCGTCCATAAAGCGGGGATTGATAACGCGTGAAGGAAGGGTGGTTAAAATTATCTGCCACAAAGGCATCGACCTCTCCTCGTTTGGCTGCCTCCTGCAAATCGGTCTGCGTTTTGAAGAATTTAAAGACCAAACTTCTTATCTTCCCCGTACCCTGGTTTTGGAGCGTGATCTCTTTCACTTCTCCATCCTGTTCAATATGATTGATATAAAAACTCCCATCTCCTACAACTGTTAAGGGTGAGGTGCGCACCAAGTGTGAGGGAGCAATTAGTTTAGTGAGAAGTGAGGGGAAAGAGCCAAGTGGATCTTCCAATCTGAAACGGATTTTCTTCCCGTCAACCACTTCAATTACTGCCTTGGAAAACGTTGGATCTTGATTGAGGGTAAATCGGACATCCTCGGCAACAACGGGGTAACCATCGTGCCAGAAAATTCCATTTTTAAGTGTAATCTCATAAACTTTTCCTCCTTCTTTAACCTCATAACCTTCAACTAGATCATTGGTTAAGTTTCCAGCAAGGTCATATTTAAACAAGGATCGAAAAAGAAGATTTTCTAACATCTCATCGACCTCATTTTTTGGTCCTGATGTGGGATTAAGATCGGTTGGTTGGCCCACCATACCTTCCGTAAATGTAGCTTGAGGGGTATATCTCAAAAAAGAAAGCCCAACGGCAACACCAAGGATAACCGCAACGAGAAGATACCGCACCACCATTTTCTATTTGAGCAGATTTACAAGCAAAGTAAGGATAAAAATCACCGCGATGATAGTCGTTGTGTAAAACAAGATTTTTTCGACCCCTCTTCTTGTTCGAAATGTTTCTCCACTGCCACCAAAAGTGCTGGAGAGTCCCGCTCCTCCTCCCTGAAGAAGGATAGAGATGATGAGGAAAACTGCAGCAACGATTTGAAGTATCTGAAGAAGAGGTATCATTCAACCTTCAAAACAAGCCCTAAAATTACAATAAGAAGTGAGATCACCATCGAAGCAAGAAGAAGCGTACCGAAAGCTGGGATGTCAAGTACAGGGACAGCAAGCTTAATATATTGAGTCTCAACTGCCAAACCAGGAATGCGAAACCCAACAACTGTTAGCTCAGGAACGATCTTAATTGTGAGGTAAAGAAGACCCGTATTTATTAAAAATGAAGAAAAACCTAAGGTAAGGAAGTTCAAAGGAAGGGTGACCAGCTTAAGGATTGGTTTAAGGTAAGAGTTTATAATTCCAAAAGCAAGGGCCGCAATTGCAAGAACTGCAGGGTCACCACCATACGAAAATCCTTTAACCATCCGAGAGGCTCCAAACAAGGCGATCAGACTGAAGAAAAAAGACTTTAGAATATCTTTCATCCTGAGAAAAAGTAACATACTAAAGCTCACATTTGCAATCAAACTGCTAAGATAAATAGGATGAGGGTCGCAGAAAAAATAGCAAAAGGGCTTTTAATCTTAACTCTTTTTATCGCCTTTTTTCCTTTGAGTTCCTCCAATGTTTTCGCCGCAGAAAATTTCACAAGTGAATACGATGTGAGCTACACCGTCGTGGAGTCTGGATTAACTACGGTGAAACAAGAAGTGACAATCACCAATCTGACAAGCCAGTTTTTTGTTTCCAAATACAGTTTTACTATTGGAAGTGAAGATATTCGAAACATCAAAGCCTGGGATCCAACAGGAACATTAACACCGCAAATTGAAACGAAAGGTGAAGAAACAGTGATCACCCTTAACTTCCGCGCCCGTGTCTTTGGAAAAGGGAGGAAGCTAAAGTTTGGAATCTCTTATGATTTCCCTGGTCTTGCCTCTAAAAACGGCCTTTTGTGGGAGGTGAGCCTTCTTCGAATTACAGGATTAAGTGGGATTGTACACTACAACCTCCACCTTTCGGTCCCCAAAAATTTTGGTCCCCTTCTTTATAGCTATCCCCAACCAAAAGCAATTGCTGAAAACGATATACGGCGACTAATCCTATACACGAAGTCTGAATTACTAAAAGGGCCACCACGACTCGCTTTTGGGAAATTCCAACTCTATGAACTTCACCTCAATTATCATTTGGAGAATTCTTCCTTCGCACTTGGATACACTGAGATCGCCTTGCCTCCCGATATCCCCAATCAACAACAGATCGTTGTAAAAAACCTTTCTCCAAAACCGGTGAGCGTCCGCCTTGATGAGGATGGTAATTATCTTGCCCGCTACAATCTTGGCCCATGGGAGAAGAAGGAGATTGTCTGGGAAGGTTTTATTGCTTTGTACTACCATCCAAGAGACTTTAGCAAAAGTAAGATTGAGGTGATTCCTCAGACTCTAGTAGACACCTATACCACTGCGGCAAAATATTGGGAAGTAGAGGATGCCGCAATCGTGGCGCAGGCGCAAAAACTAATTGATCCCAACCTTTCGGCTGCGGAGAATGCGAAAAGGATTTTTGATTTTGTTGTCAAGCATCTTTCTTATGATTACCCAAGGTTTACGGCAGAAGAGTTTTGGAGTCGGTTGGGAGCGGCAACAGCGCTGCAAAAGAATAATCAGGCAGTTTGCATGGAATATACCGATCTTTTTATCGCTCTTGCTCGAGCCGCGGGGATCCCCGCACGCGAGGTAAACGGTTTTGCCTACACCTCCGATGACTCGCATCGCCCCCTATCACTTCGATTTCAAGGAGGAGATGTTCTTCACGCCTGGCCGGAGGTTTATCTTCCGGAGGAAGGTTGGGTAATGGTTGATCCTACCTGGAGCTCTACCTCCGGAGCCGATTATTTCTCGGTTTTTGACCTTTCGCATATTGCGTTTGTGATTAAAGGGGCCTCCTCAGAATATCCTCTTCCTGCCGGTAGCTACAAAGCTACTCAAGGACAGCGTGATGTGCGGGTGGCTTTTTCAAAAGAGGTAACAATGACCACTGAGCTTCCTCGATTTGCGATTGAGGTTGTCTATCCTCTTCTTTCGGTGGCACCTTTTTCAACATCCGCAACAATTAAAGTGAGAAATGACTCTGTTGTTTCCGCTTTTAACACTCAAATTACAGTTGCGAGTGATCTTCTTGAAATTGATGGGGAAGGCCTCCTTGATTTAGGAACAATTCCTCCTTTAGGCACCAAGGAAGTAAAAGTCCGTCTTGTCCCCCAAAGTTTTCGAACAAAAGGGAAGCAACAGTTGGAAGTAGGGCTTGCTGCTTTTGGATTTTCTGGAGAAAAGGTAACCAGTGCTGCCAGTGGAGAAACTACCATCAACCCTCTTTATCTTCCCCTTTCTCCACTTTACCTTGTGGCAGCTGGTGGCACAATTATCCTCTTCGGGCTCCTTGCTCGTTTTCTGGTTAGAGTCCTCCTTTAAACGTGGTGGGTTTGTGTAAGTTTCCTTACGAGAAAAAGTAAAACTAAAACAGCAATAACAATCGTAACCCCAATTTCATAATTTTCAAGATAAGGGACAACAGTTTCCCACCTCTCCCCCAAAAGAGAACCAGCGAAGGTAAGCCCCCCAATCCAAATGGCACTTCCGGCAATGGTTAAAAAGGAGAAGGAGAAAAGATTCATCTTTACAAAGCCGGCGGGAATGGAGATAAAGGTTCTAACCAATGGAATTAGCCGCCCAAAAAAGATCACCTGTGTTTTGTATTTCGCAAACCAATCCTCTGCCTTTTCAACATCTTCTAATTTGATTCCCAACGGCTTTCCATAACGAGCGATAAGGAATTTAAGATCGGTTGCACCCAGAAGGTAACCTGCGGCATACCAAAACAGCGCCCCGATAAAAGCACCGCTGACCCCAGCAATTGTGACCAAAAGAAGGCTCAAAACCCCTTTGCCGGCGATAAAGCCAACAAACGGGAAAATCACCTCCGATGGAAGCGGAGGAAAGAAGTTTTCCAGCGCCGCGACAAAGACAATTCCGGGGTAACCAGCCTTAGTAACAAGCTCTTGGGCAAAAGAGAGAAGCGCATCAATCATTGATAACTTTCCAGTTGAGAAAGATTCAACAGCCCATCAGTTCCCCCAATCTTAGTAATTTCGGAACTAGCATTTTTTGCGGCCAAAAGAAGGGATTCGGGGATGCCTTTCCCTAAGATAATTCCTGCGGTAAGGGTGGCAGCAAAGGCATCTCCTGCTCCAGTACGGTCTACCACCTCAACTTCAGGAGTTGCTTCCTGGTGGTAAAAGTCCTTTCCATCGTAGGCAAAGGAACCTTCTACATCCTGGGTGATCACAGGAATCCCCACCCCAAGTTTTTTGAACTCCACCAGCATCTCTTTAATGGAGTAGCCTCCCCCTAAAATTGATTGTGCTTCATGAAAATTGAGAATTAAAATCTTTGCCGCTGCCAGAACTGGAGCAAGCTTCTCTTTTCCTAACAGTAGCTCATTTTGCCCAGGAACATAAGAGAGTTTTATCCCTCCTTCTTTTATTTTTCCTACAACCTCAAAAAGAAGGTCATTACTTGTTCCCACAAGATCGGCAAAAAAGATCCATCGGCAGTCTAAAATCTTGTCCCATCGAGGGTTCGTGTTGAGCAGATCGTCATTCGCTCCTCGGTACATCACGATTGTCCTTTCTCCACCTGATGAAAGAAGAGCAGAGGTTGAGGTTTTGGTCTTCGGATTAACAACTAAAAGTGTGGTGGAGATCCCCTCACGTTCAAGAGCTTCTTTAACCATCCTCCCAGAAGGATCATTCCCTACCTGCCCCCAAAAAGCAACTTCTAATCCTAGGCGGCAATAAGCAACGGAGGCGTTAAATGCCCCACCTCCTAAGTGGCGCTCTAACTTCTCCACCGTAAATTTTTCCCTCCAAGGGAAACAAAGATTTTGATCCTCAACCCTGTAACGATCAGAGAGAAAGAAGATGTCCTCGGTCGCCGCGCCAATACAGACTACATCATAGTCTGGACGATCCAAGCGCCGCGAGGACGTCACAACAACGTCAAACATGAGCCGATTCTTTCCAAATCTTCTCCTCAAGGGCGGCGAGAGTTGTAAGAAGATCCTTCTTTTTGGATACATCAACAATAAAGTGGGTGAGCCCTCCCTTAAGAAGATATGCAAGAAGCTCTTCATGAATCGGATCAGCCAGATAAAGAAGATTTACTCCAGCATCTTTGCAACTGCGCTGAACCTCATTTATCGCCCAAAGAAGCGAATCATCCGCCGTTACTATTTCCTCAGTCCCCAAGAAACCCCGAATAAGGTTTTTTGTGTCAAAAACAGCTCCGTCGATTCCTACCTCAAGAAAGCGGCTGATTAAAACCGCATTTGCAGGAAATGAGATTCGGAAATAATATTTGAGCTGAGAACCACGAGGAAGCCCCTCACCAGCAAGCGCTCGCTTTAGCCCTGATAAACCATTAACCGTCCTCACGGGTGGAAGAATAAGGTGAAGGTTGTTTTGCTTTTCCCTGTGCTTTGCTTCTCTCACAATTGCCAGCTCATTGGCATTAACCGTATTCAGTGCTAAAAGTACTGGTTTGGTGGGAAATTCTCGTGCTAAAAAGGTTGCGTTGGAAGCATCAGGAACGATTAATCCTGCCGCTTCGCTTGGAATCACCTCATCTTTATGATGGATCTGAACCCAAAGCTTTGCCGTTGCCGGGGTTTTCCGTAAAAGATAAAGGGGTCTGATACTTGAGAAGGAAAAGTCCTTCCGATAAGCACTCCATCCAAGCTCCTGGGGGTGGTTAAGCAACCTCTCAATCTTTGTTGCCCACGAAGATAAGGAGGTGACAAATTCTAAAGGAGTTTCCTCCTCAACTGCTCCAGTCACAATCCGCTTCTGCAGTCGGGTGGTTCCCTTTTCTAAGAAAATTCTTTCCTTCCCATCTTTATGTTCAACCTCAACAACAACGGTAGCGGGATCGCTGTTGAAGGGATCTGAGGTGAAGAGTTTTCCTCCTCGCTCACTCCATTCTATCTGTTGTACAAGAAGCGGAAGTGGGTTTTGAGAAAAGTTTTCTTTAAAAACCCAGAGCTGGGTGAGATGCTCTATCCAAAGTTTCTTGACGGCCTCAACCACTTCCTCCTCACCCAAAGCCTTTTGACTGTTAGTTTTGGCTCTTATAGCAACAAAGGTATCCTGAGGTCCGGAGAGAGTACGGTAGGAGGCACGAAGTGATCTTTCAAAAATAGGGGGAAGGGAGATTACTAAAAGCTGTCTTTTTAACTCTTCTGGATCAGAAAGATTGCTTTCGGTCAAGATGGTTTTTATTGAAGGAAAATTAAGATATTCCGCATAAGATGCCACGGGGATGATAAAGGCAGGGAGGACAGGAGCACCAAACTTCAAGATCTCCCCGAGACTGGCGGCTTCCTCACCAACCCAGGGCGCATCACGAAGTCCAATCTCCTCTAAAGTAAAGATAGCGTTCATCTCTATTAGGTTAGCAGAGGAGAACAGGAAGATTCAATAATGATGTAAGAGAAACTCCCCGTATTGATTATTACAGGTCTTTATGTTACAATCGTAACAAATTCAATAAGAAGGAGGAGACATGTCAAAAAGGATCTACAAGTATGCTGTACCAGGGGAGGATTATTTTTCTCTCGAGTTACCTCGGGGAGCAAAAATCCTGACAGTACAAGTGCAGGATGACGAACCCCAAATTTGGGCACTTGTAAATCCAGAAAATCCAACTGAACTTCGAAGCTTCCATTTAGCTGGGACTGGCCATCCAATTGAGGAAACCGAAGAAGATCTGAATTATATCGGGACATTTTAGTTATGGGGAGGCAGCTTCGTTGGACATCTATTTGAGATTTTGAGATAAAGATAGAAAAAGATAGAAGTTTAAAACAGATCCCGCATCCTTCGGTTTGCCAAAGGGTGCGGGATCACTTCTTTTTGCGGCGCTTCTTGCGCTTCTTTCTCTTGCCAGTGACGGGTCTTAATCCCTTCGCCTTCTCCTGAATGATTCGGGCAAGAGTGAAAACACCACGCCCGTCCTCGGTCATTTCCGGCTGCCGCTTTTTTTCGCGTCGCCTTATTCGCTCCCTCTCTTTCGAAGGAAGCTCAGGATAATCGTTACTTCTTCCCATCTCTAACCTCCTCGCAATCTTCTACTTCTAGTATACTATCGGTTGAGCGGTTCATCAAGTAAGAGGAGGAACTTTGGTATAATTAGGATTCGGAATAGCTTTAAGTTCCCCTTCTTCCTCGGCAAGATAGTAAGCAAAACCGCGCCGTTGTCTAATTAGCTCGTAATCATTCTCAAACTTTGCTGGATCGTGGTCATCTAAAGTCACCGCCGGTCCTTTACCAAAATTGATTAAACTGTGTGCGTAGCCCTTGGGCACGGTAAATGACTCGCCCTTTTTTAGTTTTATCAGTCTAATCTCCTCAACAAGGTCAACACCTTTCTGGATGAGAATCCCTACCTCTCCTATTAATACGGTATATGTCTCTTCTGCCTCCGGTTTGTGGAAATGACCATAGGTTTT
The DNA here is from genome assembly GCA_964413845.1 of uncultured Candidatus Saccharibacteria bacterium. GTDB lineage: Bacteria > Patescibacteriota > WWE3 > 9FT-COMBO-53-11 > 9FT-COMBO-53-11 > CAYPTJ01. The sequence continues at coordinate 27,404 of CAYPTJ010000008.1, forward strand.
GGGATATTCTTTTCCCAAGTGATAGTGAGGGAGAATAGTGATGTTTTTCCCTGGTTGATGAATGACAAAGTAGAGTTGCTCTGGTGCGGAAGCGGTAGAATCCATTAGTACCTCCCGCATCTCGTCAATTTTCCTGATCGATAATGTTGTCTCCATCTACAAACTACTTGCCCACCGAAGCCCTACCTCGCCGGCAGGCAGGCCTGGCGAAGGCGGGTTAACTATACTTCCGTATCTCCTCCATAAGAGTATCCCTCGCCGCAACCATATTCTCGGCGGTGCGCGCCCAAGCAAACACCTCTAACTTTGGGGTGGTGTGAGAAGCACGTACCAAACCCCAAGTATCCTCCATCCCTCGAAATTTAACCCGGGCACCATCCATCTCGTTCACAAAGTAACGCTTCCGAAGTGAATTTTTAACCTTCTCGGCAACGATAAATTTGCGCTCATCACCCATCGGAATCTCAATCTCCCCCGTTGCGTGGTAGAACGGAACGTCCGACATCGCGTGTGAAAGTGGTTCCTCCCTCCGCTCTAAGAGTTTAACTAAGCGCATCGCCGCATATAAGGCATCATCAAATCCGTAGTAATGATCATGGAAGTAAAAATGACATTTGTATTCCCCCGCAAAAGCCCCTTCGTAAAACCGTAGCTCGTTTAAGACAAGGGAATGCCCGGTAGGGACCATCACCGGAATTCCTTTGTGCACCACAATATCCTCCTCAACCGCCGGTGAGCATTGGGTATTGTAAAGAATCTCCAACCGCGGATCGCGCGTTAAGATATCGCGGGCAAAAAGCATTAAAATCCCATCCCCCCAAAGAACAAATCCCCTCTCGTCACAAACATTAACCCGATCGACATCAGGGTCAAAGATCATTCCCAGATCAGCTTTCTCCCGCTTGACCGCATTAACCGCTTCTAAAATGTTAGAGCCTACTGTAGGATCAGGACCATGGTTAGGAAAGGTCCCATCTAACCGGGAATGAAGCTCAAACACCTTGCACCCTAAACCTTTGAGCAGTTTTGGAGCAAAGAGTCCTGCCATTCCGTTTGAAGAGTCCACCACCACCTTAAGGGTTCTTTTTCTTTCTCCTCCAAGAACCTGTTCAAACTTTTCGATCTTTTCTTTAAGAGTCTTTTCATACAATAGATTTATTTCTACCTTCTCCATCGTCCCCTTTCCTGTGGTAAATTGCCTTCGCTCCGCGATCTTTCTTATCTCTTGAATCTCATCTCCAAAGATGGTGCGATCTTCAAACGAGAGTTTAAAACCGTTCCATTCTGCAGGTTGGTGAGAGGCAGTGACCATCATCGAACCTCCTACTTTGATAAGCAAGGGGGCTAAATAAGAAGTAGGGGTGGTTGTTAACCCAATATCAACCACCTTAATTCCAGTGGAAAGGAGACCCTCAAGGGCGGCAGCAGTTATCACCAGGGAAGAAAGACGGTTATCCATCCCCAAAGCAACACTCTCTTTCCCCTTCTCTAACATCCAAGTACCGTAAGCCCTTCCGATAAGCTCACTGTCCTCCTCATTAAAATCCTTCTCGTAGATCCCCCGAATATCGTTCATCCGGAAGATATAAGGATTGAGCTTTAACTCTTCTTTTCGGAAAATAAAAGCGTCAGCCATCTGTTCAACAGTTTATCTTAACAATTCGTTTAGTTCTTTGGCATTTTTTACCGCATTAGCCTCAAAGTCGTTATCGAAAAAAACAAACACATCACCCACCTTCCGCCATTCCTTTATTTTTTCCACATATTCTTTAAGCTGTTTCTGGGAGTAATTTGAGGTATAAAGTTGTTCATGTCCATGAAGTCTCAAGTACATAAAATTGGCCGTTGACACCTCTGCGTAGGGGTAGGAGGGCGTGTCGGAAGCGATAAGTGCACAGTTTGCTTTCCTTAAGATCGCGTAGATCTCATCCGTAAACCAAGAGGAATGGCGAAATTCAAAGGCGAACCTCCAGTCCCGTTTAACCCGAAGGGTTGGGGATTTGAAAAACAAACCCTTCGGGTTCGCCTGACAAGGTTGTTCCTTGTCAGGCAGCAGCTTGATGAAAGCTCTCAGCCGTTCAGGATTCGCTTCAAAGGAAGAAGGGAGTTGAAAGAAGACCGGTCCCAACTTCTCCCTAAGATTTGCCGCCGCTTGGAGTAAGTTTTCAAGTGGTTCTCGGCAATTCTTCAGCTTCTTAACATGGGTGATAAACCGCGAGCCTTTGACGGCAAAGACGAAATCATCCGGGGTCCGATCATACCACCCCTTGAAGGTTTTTTCCTTGGGAAGGTGGTAAAAAGAACTGTTCAACTCAACCGTTGAGAAGTGGTCAGCATAAAACCTGAGCCACTCTTTCTCAGGAAGATCTTCTGGATAAAACAGGCTTTTCCAATGTGGATAGACCCAACCTGATGTCCCGATAAAGATTTTCCCCATCAGCCTCCTATCTCAAAATCGCTGAATGTGCCCTCATATGACTCCCATTTGGCATCAACCTCTTTTACCTTGGAAAGCAAGGGACCTTTTTGGCACCATTGATAAAGCTTATTAAGGGCATCTTTCTCTCCCTCAGCGACTACCTCTACTGTTCCACCAGAGATATTTCTTACCCAACCAGTTACACCAAGCTTTTGAGCTTGCTGCCTTGTCTCTGCTCGGAAAAAGACTCCCTGAACCAAACCGTGAATCTTTAAGACTAACCGCGCTTTCTCCATAGCCATTTAGCACCTTCGGCTAGAACTAGTGCCATAGCAATAAAAGCCAGGATTACTCCCCAATCGATGAATCCCAAAGAAGTAACTCCCATAATTGCCTGAAGAGGAGCGGCGTAAAGTGCAAGAAGCTGAAGCAAGAATGAACCAAGGAAGGCAATAACAAGGTAACGATTGGAGAAGAGCCTGTGCCAAAACGGAGCTTTACTTCGGATTGTAAAAACAATAAAAAGCTCAAAGAGAACCGCCGCAGTAAAAAGCATCGTTCGTGCCTTAACGACATCCGGAAGATAAGCAAGAAAGATCAACGCCTCACCAATTAAAGAGATAAAACCCAAGAAAAGGGCGTAGGTAAAGATTGGACGAACCATCTTTGGGCCAAGATCACGTGGTGGCTCGCGTAAAACATCTGTAGTAGGTGGCTCATAAGCAAGAGCAAGGGCAGGGAATCCATCAGTAACAAAATTGATCCAAAGTATCTGGAGAGTAGTTAGCGGTTGCGGTAAACCCGCCAAGAGGGCGGCGGCAATAATTAGAAGTTCTTCGAAGTTTCCGGAGAGAAGAAAGATAAAGAATTTGCGGATGTTGTCGTAAAGAGTTCGGGCTTCAATTATCGCCGGAAGGACAGTCTCAATCTTGTCATCAAGAATCACCAAATCCGCGGCTTCCTTTGAAACATCCGCTCCCTTCTCCCCCATCACCACCCCCACATCCGCTTTTTTCAAGGCAGGAGCATCGTTAACACCATCACCGGAGACCGCCACCCGCATCCCCAATTGCTTAAAGGCTTTAACCAGACGGTATTTTTGGGTGGGAGTAATCCGGGCATAGATTGTAGTTTGGGGGATAATTTTTAACAACTCCTCATCACTTAAGTTATCCATTCCAGAACCGGAAAGAATATTTTTGGAAGCAACCTTTAACCCTAATTCACGTGCCACCGCAAGGGCAGTTCCGGGATGATCGCCGGTGATAATTACGGGTTTAATCCCGGCTTCAATCAAAGTGGCAAATGTTTCATCAACCCTCTCCTTCGGCTTATCCAAAAGCCCCGCAAATCCAACAAAAGTAAGCTCTTTTTCAACCTCGCGGCTGGCGATCGAGCGGGTTTTGCGTTCTTTGGTTGCCAGAGCGATCACCCGATATCCCCCGGATGCTAATTTTCCTGCCTGATTTTCAAGCTGCACTCTTCGAGCTAAAGAAAGCTCCACTTCCCTCCCTTCCGCAAAATATTGGCGGCAAAGAGGAAGGATCACCTCGGGTGCTCCCATACTATAAACCCGTAATTGTAGGTCCTTAAAGAATATCTTGGTGCGCATCCGTCGCTCCGAAGTGAAAGCGAACTCCTTAAGTGCATCTTGCTTTCCAACTGACAATCTGGTTTTTTCGGCAAGAATAAGGAAAGCCCCCTCAGTGGGATCACCACGAACCGCCCAACGTTTCTCCCCGGTTCCATCAAGAGAAGAAATTGAAGCGGCACCTGCCAGAGCTCCTACTTCCACAAACTTTTTAAGCGGCTCATCGGGGGGAACATCAAGTGGTTTTCCATACTCAAAAACCATCCCTTCCGAGGAGAAACCTGCTCCAGTTACCTCCAGGATTCGGTCGGGAAGAGCAATCTTTGCTACCGTCATCTCGTTTCGGGTTAAAGTTCCCGTTTTATCAAAGGCAAAAAGATTAATTCCTGAAAGTGCCTCAACAGTGGGAAGGTGCCTCACCAAAACTTTTTCCCGTGAGAGCCGAAGGGCAGTTGTTGCCAAAGCAAGGGTAGTCACAGTGGGTAAACTTTCAGGAACGGCAGAGACAAAAACAGCAATGGCAAGGTTAAGCATATGGATAAACTCATGCGCGCGTAAAAACCCCAAGACAAAAATCAGACCAGAGAGAAAAACCGCAAAGCCAGTGAGCCAAACCCCAAGATGGGTAATCCTCTCCAAAAGAAGGCTTTGTTCTTCCTGCTCTTGGACGAAGGTGGCAATTCGCCCAAACTCTGTTTCCGACCCAGCTTGGGTAACCACTCCCTTTCCAGTACCGGTAACCACATGCGTTCCACTGTAGGCCATATTTTCTCGATCAGCAAGAGAAGTTGCCTCCGGGAACCTCTCGGTAGTTTTATCTGAGGGAATTGATTCTCCCGTAAGGACTGCCTCATCAATCTTTAAATCCCTAACTTCAAAAAGCCGAAGATCCGCCGGTACCACCCCTCCTTCTCGAAGAACAACCACATCCCCGATAGTTAACCCTTCAACCGGCACATCTACCACTTCCCCAGCACGAATTACCTCTGCCTTTGCCGGATGGATCTGGCGCAAGGCCTCTAATGTCTTTTCCGCTTTTCTCTCCTGGAAAAAGGAAACCGCCACGTTAAGGGCAACAACGGCAAGAAGCACCAAGCCGTTTGTTGATGACTCAAAGATAAAAGAAAGAATGGAAGCAAGAAGAAGAAGAATCACAAAGAAGTTTTTAAATTGGGCAGCGAGCAGTCGTAAGGTTTTAAAGCGTTTCTCTTCAACCAGAATATTTGGACCATATCGACTTAAGCGTCGCTCTGCCTCTTTAGGGGTAAGACCTTTCTCTGAGGACCCAACAGTGGCGAAGACCCTCTCGACAGATTGCGCGTGTGCATTTTCCAGCTCCACTTGGACGCGATCAGAGATCGCTACTCGCGTTTTACGCGATGGTGAGCGAAGTTGAACCATCAGAAAAATGGTATCACGGGAGAAGGAGGCTATGCAATTGGTTTTGGAGATGGTAAAATGATAAAGGTACTTTTGGGCCTGTAGCTTAGTGGTAAAGCAGCGGCCTTTTAAGCCGTTGACCCGAGTTCGATTCTCGGTAGGCCTACCACCTCACTTCGTTCGGTGTAAACGAGGTTTATCCTGAGCGAGCGAAGCGAGTCGAAGGGCCCTGTCGTCTAGCGGTTCGGACACTGCCCCTTCAAGGCAGAAATACGGGTTCAACTCCCGTCGGGGCCACCATCCTTCGAGACGTTCGGCTGAGCTCAGTCGAAGCCCAGGCTCAGGATTGAAAATGTACTTCGTCTATATTCTCCTTTGTGATAAAGACTTTTTCTACGTTGGTTTAAGTGATAATCTTGAGGAGCGTTTACAAGATCATACCTCGGGCTATAGCCCATACACCCGTAGATTTAGTGAGATCGAACTTGTGCATAGTGAGCGATATCCTAAACGCTCCCAGGCAGAGAGGAGAGAGAAGCAGATCAAGGGTTGGTCGAAAGCAAAGAAAAAGGCTTTGATTGGTGGGGATAGGGAGAAGCTTAGAGAACTAAGTAAATCTAAATCCTGAGCTTGGTGAAGGATCTTGCGGCGGGTACTATATGGTGAGCCTGCGAAGCAGCGAGCTTGTCGAGCTGTCGAACCATCCCGTCGGGGCCACCAAGCTAAGCTAGAGACGAAGTGATATCGGTATAGTGCTTAATCTCAGGAGGACCACCCTCAGATAGGATAACCGCCACCGCATCAATCCTTGCTGCCTCCCGATCAAATCCTTGAGAAGTCAAATAGTACTGTGCCGCGCGCTGAAGCGCCTTAAGTTTGTGGTAGTTGATCGCTCCCAGTGGTCCACCAAACAGTTGGCTTTTACCACTTCGTGCTTTAACCTCCACAAATACGGTTGTATCCCCATCGCGCATAATAAGATCAATCTCCCCCCAACGCGGAGTTTTAAAGTTTTTCGCGATAAAGACGAACCCCTTCCTCTCTAAAAATTTTCTTGCCAGATCTTCTCCTTGCTGCCCAATATTCATTGTTCTAACAACCTTTCAGGAATAAAGCTGAGGCGATGGATCTTGCAGGGGCCGTGCTTTTTAATCATCTGCTGGTGTCGCTTTGTTCCGTAGCCTACATGGTTTTCAAACCCATATTCTGGATATTGGGTTGCCAGCTGTCTCATTTTTTTATCCCTTTCTACCTTGGCAAGGATCGAGGCCGCAGCAATTGTGGCGGAAAGCCGGTCTCCTGCCTTAATCGCTTCTTGCCTCCACCTTGGGAAAGAGCGGATTCGAAAGAAGTCTATTAAGACAAAATCGGGTGTTAAGCCTAACTCTTCCAGAGCTTTAAGCATCGCATACTCGGTCGCAAAGGAGATACCACAACGCTCGATAAGAGAGCTCTCCGCCTGAGCAACGGCAAAGGCAAGCGCTTGTGATTTTATTTCTTCTGCTAATTCAAGCCGTTTTTTAGGAGCAAGAAGTTTAGAGTCAGCCAGAGGAAAGTCCAACTTTACTTTCGGAGGAAAGATTACTGCTGCAGCGTAAAGCGGTCCCGCCCATGCCCCACGACCGACCTCATCCACCCCGGCAACAAATCCTAAACCATCCCGCCAAAGCTTTCTTTCATAGTGGAAATTAGCGTTCTTTCGCACCTTTGATTCGCGTCTCCTTCTTCCCCGCTTTTTCTCTCAAATAATAAAGCTTCGCTCGCCGCACTTTTCCTCGCTTAACGACCTTGATCTTCTGGATATTAGGGGAATAGAAGGGAAAAATCCGCTCCACTCCAATCCCTTGAGAGGCAAGCTTTCTTACGGTAAATGTCTTGGAGGTACCAGCCCCTTTAATCGCAATCACTATCCCCTCAAAGGGCTGAATTCGCTCTTTTCCCTCTTCATGTATCCGATAGGAAACCATAACCATATCTCCTGGTCTAAACTCGGGAATCGCCAGCGCCTCTTTTTCTTTAGTTTCTTTTGCGATTTCCTCTGCCATCTTCGTAAATAATACACGAAACCCCAACCCAGCGAAAGATCCGCGTTAAGTGTATATAATAAAGGGGGTGAAGGAAGCACTGTTATACAAAAAACTAAAAAACAGAGCAGTCCAATGCCAAAACTGTGCCCACTATTGTACCATCCTGCCTCGCCTTGGGCGAGTCAAGGCGGGCCTTCCAGGAAAACGAGGAATCTGTGGAGTTCGTGAGAATCAAGATGGGAAGTTTTACTCCTTGGTTTATGGTAAAGCTGTCGCCTGTCATATCGATCCCATTGAGAAAAAACCGTTTTTCCACTTTCTTCCGGGAACTTATTCTCTCTCAATCGCTACCGTCGGCTGCAATTTTGCCTGCCGCAACTGCCAAAACTGGGATATCTCCCAAAGCCCAAAGTTAAATGGAACAATCGCCGGTGAGAATCTTTCCCCAAAGGAGATTGTAAGACGCGCTAAGGAGAACAACTTACCAAGCATCTCCTACACCTATACCGAACCGACGATCTTTCTCGAGTATGCTCTGGAAACGATGAAGCTTGCCAAAAAAGAAGGATTAAAGAACAACTGGGTCACCAACGGATTCTTGTCAAAAGAAGCTTTTGAGTCAGTTGCTCCTTACTTAGATGCGGCTAATGTAGACCTAAAAGGATTTACTGAAGAGTTTTACCAGGAAAACTGCGGCGGACGGCTTAAACCGGTATTGGAGACCTTAAAAAGAATGAAAGCGAAGAAGATTTGGGTTGAGGTCACTACCTTGGTAATCCCCACCCTCAACGATACCGAAGATACTTTCAGAGGAATCGCAAACTTTATCAAAAATGAGCTTGGACCAGAAACTCCTTGGCACATCACCCAATTCTCAGGAGAGATCTCCTGGAAGCTCCAACATCTTCCCGATACACCGGTTGAAACTCTGGAAAAAGCTTACCACATTGGGAAAGAAGCGGGTTTAAAGTATGTCTATACCGGAAACGTCCCTGGCTTGGATTCTGAGGATACCTTCTGCCCGAAATGCAGGGTAAAGATGATTGACCGAATGGGATACCAAATTACGCGCTATGACAAAAACGGTAAATGTGCCAGGTGCGGACAGGACTTAGATCTAATTCTCGATTAGCTAGTGACTAATGCCTAATGTCTAATGACTAATAATATTGTTTTTGCTTGCTTCTCTCCTCATCCACCGCTACTTCTACCCACAATCGGATCCGAAGAAGACCGAACAAAGGTCAAAAAGACGATTGTGAGTTTAAAACAGCTTGGTAAAAAGCTTAAAAAAGCGAATCCCGATCAGATTATTATCTCCGCTCCCCACTCCGATTGGGGCTTCAACGTCCCCTTATACTTTCTTGCGCCGGATTTTAAAGGAAAGATAGAGCGCTTAGTCACCGGACCTGAACCGCCGGCCTTCTACTTCGAAGAAGGAAAGAGTTTTTGCTCTGAAAAAGGCTTTCACCTTGCGAAAGGAAAGACGAGCGCCTTAATCGCCTCCGGCGACCTTTCCCACTGCCTTAAAGAAGATGGACCTTACGGCTTTCACCCCGATGGGCCAAAGTTTGACCAACAGCTAATCGAATGTCTAAAGAAAAAAGATATCAATGGTTTCTTACGGTTGGATGAGGAGTTTCCCGAGGCTGGTGAATGTGGCTTGCGCTCTTTCTCCTTCCTCTTAGGAATACTTGAAGCACAAAAAATCAATTGGCAACCAAAAATCCTCTCCTACGAAGGACCCTTTGGAGTCGGTTATCTTGTTGCTGATTTTATCCTTGGAAAAAGATGAGTCCCCACGCTTTGCTTGCTAAAGCGGCAGTTGAGGCCGCGATCAGCCAGCATCATCTTCTTTCTGTAGAAGAGGCAACGAAGTTACTTTCCCAACAAGGAGTGAAGCTACCCCCAAAGCTTCTAAGAGAAAGGTCAGGAACCTTTGTCACTATCGAAAGGAAAGGTGAACTTCGCGGCTGCATCGGTACTTATCTTCCTTTAAGAAGGATGATCGCTGAGGAGATTATCGCCAATGCGGTAGCCGCGGCCACCAAAGATTATCGTTTCCCTCCTATTCAAGAGGATAAGCTACCTTCTCTCTCTTACACGGTTTATCTTTTAGGGGAGCCCGAGCTTGTTGGGGATCTTGCCGAACTTGATCCTCAGAAATACGGGATAATTGTCAGGACTGCACCTATCAGTGCTCCAAGTGGCACAGATGTTGTTTTTGACGGCCATCTCCCTTATTACAAAGTAACAAGGTTCCTGAGCGTAGCACAGGGTTCTTATAAATCAGGGCTCCTTCTCCCAGGACTTACGGGAGTTTCCACCGTTGAAGAGCAGATCGCAATCACCTGCCAAAAAGGGGGAATTGACCCTCACCAAGAGAAGATCATCCTCTACCGCTTCACTACCAGGCGTTTTTCTTGACTTCTTGCTTTTACATCCTATAATATAATAAAGAAGATTTAACATTTGGGCATAAGGAGGGAGGACGTGAAGCAAGGGTTTTTAGAAGGGTTTAAAGCTTTGAACCTGAAGAAGGCTCAGAAAGCTGAGGAAGAGGCACAAAAGGAGCTCCGGAAGCTTAATCTGTTTCAAAAGTTGCTTATCAGATTGGGAAGAAAACACTACCTTGGTAAACGGACCCAACCGGGATGGACAGGTTATCTTCCCTTCTATCTCTTCTGGTGTTCCCATTGCAGGAAATACTACGTTGATTATCTGCATGGGCTTGAAGGATTCGTAACCTGCTCCCGTTGCTGGATACATTATATCCTTTGACCCCTAATTAAGGTCGCTTTCCAGAGGAAGCGGCCTTTTTCTTTTATCCGCCCGAGGCGGACTTCAAACACGAGAGAAGATCCGGTCTCGCAAAAAGAGGTAAAAAGATGGTAACCGTTTACGAACAACCACCTTACTCTCCCCTACAAACTTAAGCCAAAACTTCATCAAAGTTGTCAAAAAGGTTCGAGGAAGAAGAGGTGAAAGAACAATTCTATCTAACGTTCTCTCAAACTTAGGATATCTTGCCATCCGCTGATATAACCGCACCAGAAGCTGGAAAAAATAGGCAAAAAACAACACCTCTTTCTTTGAAAATTGAGGCTGATCAAGAAAAACCTCATCTCGATAATCAGCGATTGGCCCGGAGATAAACCCCTCTTTAAGGGAGATCTCGTACATTTTAGTGTAAGGATAAGGAGTAAAGATATTAGGCACCATCCGGTTGGGATTAATCTGTGCATTCAGTTTGACCGTTTTGAGCACCTTCGCTGGAGTCTCAAATGGCAAGCCGACGATGTTAAAAGCGAGGGTTTTAATCCCCAGCTGCCGACACTCCCTAAACGCTCTTTTAATCTCTCGATCGGTCATAAAGCGGGAGAGGACACTCTTTCTCAGATTCTCATCTCCACTTTCCACCCCAAAATAGATAAAATTGCAACCAGCATCCTTTAAGAGTTTTAGAAACTCTGGGGTGGCAAGGTCTGCTCGGTGATCACAGGCAAAAGGAAGGTTAACCTCCTTTTGGTAAAGCTTGGTAAACTGTGCCAACCACCCTTTCTCAATCCCCAGGATATTGTCAATAAAACGGACATAAGAGACCCAAGGATAGAACTTGAGCAGTTTTTTAAGATAAAGCATCGTATTTTTGGGACTTCGAAAGCGGGTGTAATGTTCGGGATCAGGATAAACCTCCCTGATCTTGTGGTTGCAGCAGTAACCACAGCTGTAGGGACAGCCACGGGAAACAATCACCACCGCCGTTTTTGTCTGGGAAGCCACTAACTGCGAGAAATCAAACAATTCAAAGTCAGGAAGTGGCAAACTATCCAAGGGATAGATCAGCTTTCGAGGTGGATTAGCAACCACCCGTCTCCCTTCCTTCACCAAGAAATTTGGGATCCTGCCAAACTTTCGTTTCTTCGCTAAAGCCTCACAAAGATCAACCATCGGCCCCTCCCCTTCCCCAACGCAAACAATATCTGCCCCTTCCGCCTCAATACAGTCCCAAGGAGCAATTGTCGCATGAACCCCTCCCAAAACCGCCAAAAGTGAGGGGTCAAACTCTCTCGCCCACTTTAGATACTCTCTTACATACGGAAAAGCGCTGGTTCTAACCGTAAAGGCGATAATATCTGGCTTTTCCTCCGCTAACCTCTGCCTAAAGTCTTCCTTACCTGCTGGTTCCGTAAGATGTAGCAAAGAGGTTTGTTGGTCCTCCTCTTTTAATACCGCGGAAATGGAAGCTAAACCCTCCGAGTACCAACCGCCTTTGGTGATCTCAAACTGGTTGCTTCCTGGCTTTGTCCTGGTCGCAAGAAAATCGGGATAGACAAAAAGAACTTTCACTGCGGATCCATTATAAAGTATCTTGACACCTTAAGCAGAGCAGCCGATAATCAAGACAGCACTCTTAAAACAAGGGAGGAAAGGTGGCAAAGAGAGACCCGCGCCATCCGGCGCTTCGGGGTTATCAGGTATGGCGGTGGCAGAAGAAAGGAATTCTTGAAGCAGAACCACTTAGGGAAACACCGATTCTTGTTGTTCAAAAGAGAACGCGAGTCCGTCTCACTCCCAAGTACCGAACAACAATTAGCCAAGGGATCTTTCTTGTTCCCCGCTGGATTCCGGCTCCGAAATATGAACTGGAAAAGTTTTTGCGCCTTTCCACAAAGGAGCTTGAAGCAAAAGGGATTATCAAGAGAAGGGACGTCCTCTATCTCCTTATCTATCAGCAAGTAGAGGATCTATCCCACCTTTACCGGCAACAGGAGCATATCCTTTTTGACGGCGTGCGTACTCAGGCCTTCGATCTTAGGATTAAGCCCTTTATCGTTAGACGAAGGGAAGTAGCAGCGGGTCTTGGGAAGCAAAGAGCAAAGCAACTACAGAGGATTCGTGTATTGCAGCTTGTCCCCCTTCTTGGTCGCCTGGGGATCCCAGAGATGCCGATACCAGACTGGGAGCTTAAAGGAATCGTTCACTATCTTGACAATCTTATCTGTGAGCTTGAAGAGATTGTAGAACGTCCGCTAGTTACTCGAAGAAAAAGAGCACAAAGGAGTTTAAGATCCGCCCAAAGATGGGTTAGAGAGAGGAAGTTTTCTCTTGCCCGAAAACGGCTCCAGAAAGCTCTCCAAAATCTCGCCTGGCCTAAATGAGGAAAGTCACGTCCGCAAATAACTTGCGGACGTTTTTTTGCAATGTGCTAATCTTAACCCAAGCAAATTAATAAACCATCTAAGGAGGGAAGGTGAAAGAGCTAAGACGGTTTCTTGTTGTTTGGACTCCGCTTTTTCTCGTCTTTTTCTTAGTTGTCTCTTGTTCGGTATGGGTAAATTCGCACGATTCACCACTTCCACCGCCCGGTGAATATCCAGTCTCCGAGGTAACCAAGCTTTCCAGCCCATATCTTAATTGGTATGAGATATCTTTTAATGTAGATAAAACCCCGAAGACCTTGAAGATCTCCCCCACGAGGCTTGGGATCAAGACGGTTGAGGGTTTATCAAAGGCAACGTTCTTGGTTAGTGAGCAGGGTACCTCACTTCAGCTCCCACCTGATTTTGTGGTTGATAAAAGCAATGTTCTTTTCGAGATTATTTTTGCGGCTTTGGTATTCTCTTTCACTGCGGGAATGCTTTATACGTTTTATACGCATACGGTATATCACATTCCACAGTCAAGAAAATGAGCCGATTGGCACTTTGCCTCTCGGCTTTTTTATTTCTTGCTCCAGTAATCCTCTCCCTCTTTCTCCATCTTCGCCAAGCGGGTGTAATAGTCAGGAAATTCATTGAGGTGGGCAAGGGCGATTTTCCCCGTCATTAAGGGATCATCGCTGGTGACATTGGTTTTGGGATCGCGTGTCCCATGCTCGAGCTCTACATCCATCCCCATCCGAAACTGCTCCACATCAAACTTGCTCCAATCAATCCCCAACTCCTCACCGATCGTTTTTGCCTCCTCGGCGGTAAAATTGGTTCTCACCTGCCCTCACCTCCCATCATCCGGTCTCCCCCTGTTTCAACCCCAAAGGCCATCATTGGTACTCCTGGCAAAGCAGCGGATGACTCCGTGTGGTCTAACACGATCCCGTCATACTTTGCGACGATTGTCTCTTGATGCTTCCCAAAAACGTTGTAAACCCTGGCGATCGGCTGTCCACGCCTTACAACATCCCCTGGTTTAGCAAGGTAACGAGTGATTCCTGCAGTTGAACTCACGTGCTGATGGTAATACGTGAGAACCCTACCTTTAAACTCCTCAGGAGGTGAATAATTGAAAGGCTCATTTATCGGATTAACCATCTGAAAAAACGCCAAAACGTTCCAGATGGCGCGCACCCCATCCACAATATCCTTCTCATTGACAACATACGGTTCTCCCAACTCAAGCGTCATGGCTGGTACCCCTTGCTGAAGACAAACGCTTGAAAGGCTCCTCTCCATCCTCTCCTCCACAGAATCCTCTTCCCTCTCTCGAACAACCAAAAGTCCTGTTTTCAAACTGATCTCACAAGCTTCCCCATAAACCTTAGGATTAGCAGCGGAAGATTCCGGGTCAAGTAGAGCATGAGGAATGGAGTCAATCCGATCGTTGTGAAGATCAAGGATAAGGCTGGGTTTTGTCTCTTTAATTTTGGTGAAGATCTTGTGGGCGATCATCTCGGCGAGTGAGCCTTCTTTTTTACCGGGGAAAGAGCGGTTAAGGTCCTCCTCACTGAGGGCAATCTCTCGGGAAGTACTTTCAAAACCGAAGGGATTAAGAAGGGGAAAAGCTTTAAGAGAACCTTTAAGAAGGGGGTTCTTGCGCAACCTTTTGAAGATCTCCTGAACAACCACCATCCCCCCCACTTCATCCCCGTGAATACAGGCGGTAAGCCAAACCACCAGCCCAGGATTTCCGCTTTCTGCCTCCATCAAAGGGAGTCTTCGGGCAGCTAAGTCAGAAGCAGAAAATATTTTAAGAAAGGAGTATTCAAACTTCATTTCATCTGAATTGTAACTGAGAATAGATCTTCAGGCAAACAGTGTGTTTATCACCCAACAGTTTGAATCATCACAGGTGCTCAGCGCTAGCAAATTTAAGCAGCTTAGGCTGGCCGTTTGTGCATTCTAAAACGGTTATCCCAGTGTTGGGAGCATGATCGTTCCTTATCAGATAGTCCTTGTAACCCAAGGAGTATAAAAGGGCCTTGGTGAAAACCCCATGACCGATGATCACTGTGTTTTTGCCCTTGTTCTCTCGAAGAATCTCCTCCCAAGCTTTGCGCGCTCTTTCCATCACCATATTCAGCGATTCCCTCCCACCAACGAGAAAGTCGAAATCGGGATGATGTTTCTGGATGTAATCAGTCCAATCCTCAGGAGAGGTAGTAGAAATCTCGCGAAGTTGCTCCGAAACTTTAGGTTTAAGATTAAGGATTTTGCCGACAATTTCGGCCGTCTGCGACGCCCGTGGTAGATCACTTGAGTAAAGAACTCCGATGTTTTTATCGGAGAGAAATCGCCCCAGAGCTCGAGCCTGTTCTTTACCCAGCTCCGTAATCGCCTCCTTAGGATCATAAGGCGATTCCGCTTCTTGAGCATGTCGGCAGAAATAGATAATCATAAGCGGCCTTAGTTTAGCAGATAAAAATGTTTGCCGATTCGTATAGATTGTTCCAAAAAGAAAAGGGCTGAAGTATTTTCAACCCTTTATTTCGTCTCCAGTCTCCCACGGCTCTCTTTTTCTGCTTCTGGCTCTTGCCCTGCAACAGATAAGGCATAGGTTATGGAAAAACACCATGGATGAGAACGTACAAAAAGGCCGAAAACCAACCTAAGAGGGTTCCCACCAAAGCACCTCCCATGAAACCGAAACCCACTAGTGTCCTTACCTTCTTAGTCTCTTTTTCCAGTTGCTCTTTACAGAGCCTCATCTCTCTTTCTCCTCCCTCCTTCTCTTTTCTACCGGATACACCTAACCTCGATGAGGAATTCGGAGAAGACGAATAACCATCACTCCAGGAAGAATCCACCACCACACCAAGATATTAACCAGGTGGAGAAGTCCAGCCGTCTCTTGTGAGAGCATCTCCCCTCCTTAACGTTAGAGTGCCAACTTTCAAACTTTCTTATAGCACGGTTCGGGAACGATTTCAACCAAAGACTGGGATTATTATACCTCTTAAAATAGAAAAGCGACCCGGATTATCGAGTCGCTTTCTTTGGGCGGATGAAAATCACCTTGTATTCTACGCAACTAGCCAATACGGCGCAGCCTTTGCACTCTGGAGGGAAGTCTTCTTCCGACATCGGTTCTAAATGAACCTCATATCCCAGTTCTCTATATAGTTCGACGAACTCTTTCAATCTCTCCCCTCCTCCCGCAAACATTTTTCTCCAACCCTCTTTTTCTAACTCTTCCCTTCTTGACATCTCTCCTCCTTTCGTCCAAAGGACGGTAGGACTTTGTCCTATTTGGCTTGGGCATCAACTATAGATTAGCGCAAAACTAAAGTATTGACAAA
>CAYPTJ010000009.1:0-20767 GCA_964413845.1 uncultured Candidatus Saccharibacteria bacterium
CGCTTGGGAAAAGTTCATAGTTTTCCGGAACAAGCCCGCCCAAAACTTGGGAGACTAGCCCCTTGAGATCCTCATCTTTATAGACAATCACGGTAAACTTCATCTTCAGCGTTAAGCCAACCTCCTCCGCCTGCTCCCCTACCGCTTGGGCAAATTTCTCCTCAACCACCTCCTGCTTGATTACTTCTTGAATCACCACTTGATCCAAACCTGCCTGATCAGCCAGATCCGTCTTCCCCTTATCTAGCAGTTCCTTCTTTAATTCGTCCAAAACCTTCGCTTGGTCAGCTGAGGCAACAATCGTTACCTCATGAGACTCACCACCAGATATAGCACCGGTAGCTGACCCCGCATCATAAATGCTGTTTGAGTAGTTGGTTACAAAATCAAAATTAGTCGCATCTGCTAAGTTGTAGGAAGGTCCAATCTTCTCCGCTGTGACCGTACCATCCTTTGTCCCACAGATTTCTCCTACTCTTTTCGGAACGCCGACAACATTTGAGTCAATGACATAAATCAAATTTTTGCCTACCGGTTTGATCTGCGTCCCTGCAGTAAACGTGACATCGGTTGTGTCATTGCAGTTAATAAAGGTTACCGTTCCTTTCGCTTTCTCCCCAACCGTTGCCGTTCCCGTCGCCGGGGTTGACTTCTGTCCCTCTTCCTCAATAGTTAACTTTGTCCCGGGGATTAGACCTTTTTCGGCATCAATCTCCGTTGCCTGCGTATCCGCAGAAACGGCAATTTCCTTAACCATTGGGATCGGTTTTAAGGTAAGAACCACCTCCGCTCGGGGAAGATAGTTCAGCCCCCACCAACCTCCCCCGCCCAAAAGAAGGAGAATCCCCAAAAGAAGAAGCGGGATCAAGCCAACCCGCTTGATGAAGGCAAGATCAAGATGAATTTTGGGGAGCCCAAACCGACCACCGCGGATAATCCGGATCGGTTCCGGCTCCGCTCCCTCCTCTAAAAGGGTAATCAACCGCTTGCTCCTTGGCCCACTGGAGCGAAGCTTAAGCGTTTTTCCCCGACGCCCTGCCTCTTTTTTAAGAATTTCAAGAGTAAGAAGGTTGATCCCTTCCTCAGGAAGGGTAAGCTCAATCTCCTTCCCCTCAGCCGCTACGATCTGCTCAAAAAGCTCAAACAAACTCATTTTTCTTCTTTACCCTCCGTAGTTTCAGCGGAGGAGGGCTCCTCTCCCTCTTCCAATCCTTCTCTCACTCTTAGAGCGACTTGTCCTAAAGAAAGCGGCAGAATATCCTCGGGCAGATCCAACCCTGTCCCCTCGGCGTGGATCCCACCCAACTGATCTTTGCTGATCACCCCAACCTCAGGGGTGGAATCAAAGGGATGGTCTCGCCCCCACGGAAAGTCTTTGATACGCTCTAAAAGATCAGGGAAAGAAGCTCCCCCACCAGTTAAAAGAATCTTTGCGGGAAAGGTTTTTACCTCGGCGAATGCTCCAAGAGTATCTGAGACCGCGTTAAGCCAAAGGTCTAAAAAGAGGGTGGGGTTTGCTTTCGCCTGCGAAAGCCCCCACCAAAAGCTTTTTGTATCCATTAACTCCCCCCCAAAAGCAAGACTCACCTCTGTCTTTTCCCCACCGATATCAAAGATCAGGGCATTAAGTTCTTCCTCCAAGGAAAGAGCTCCTACAAGGTTAAAAGGAAGGAAGGAGAATCCCCAAAGGGAAAGTTTTGCCGCGCGTACCAACTCCTCAAGCCTTCGAAGATAGCTCTTTTCTCCAAAAGAGGTAAAAAGATAAAGCTCTAATTTCTCTACCTCTTTAGTCTCCAAAACCTCCGCCTCAAGCTCCACCAAAGAAAGTTTGGGATCACCTAACGATAGACGCAACTCCTCCTGTGCTTGCCGCCGTGCGGCTTCTCTTGCCTGGGTGGTAATTTCACCTGCATTTTTGGCAAGGCTGCTTCTGACAACTGTTGTGAAGGCCGAGGTGAAGGGACCGGAAACACCAACCACTGCCGTTTTGGGCAGGTCGGGGAAATCGGACTTTAGGTCTTCAATGATCTCTTTAAGTGCTACCTCCGGATCTTCTCCGCGGGGAGCTTTCCTCGCCCCCAAAAGGCGGACATAATCACCTTCAGTCTTGAAGAGAAATGCTTTGAGAAGTTTTCCTCCCAGATCAAGGGCGAGAAATTCCTCTGGAAAAACTTCGTGCTTTTTGAACGGTAGTTTAATCACGTTATCGCCCGAGCGTATATCCTTCTTATCCCCGCCCCAGCGGCCTCCTCTTTGATTATCTCAAATCTGCCCAACTCACTTGTTTGCGCAACATGCGGACCGGCGCACAACTCTTTCGAGAAAACTTGCCCTGAACCTGTCGAAGGGTCTCCCACATGATAAAGCGTCACCTTTTCCAGCCCTTGATACTTTTCGGTAAAAACCGCTTCCGCTCCTAACTTCTTTGCTTCCTCAAGGCTCACTTCAGCTTTCACTACCGGAAGATCTTCCTTAATCTTTTTGTTAACCAACGCTTCTGCCCTCTTAAGCTCCTCATCGGTCAATTTCCGCCCGAAGGTAAAGTCGTGACGGAAACGGCCCACTTCTAAGTGTTGCCCTGCTTGATGAACCTGGGGCCCCAAAACGGTTCTCAAGGCGGCGTTCAAAAGATGGGCGGCGGTGTGCTGAGGAGCAATCTCCTCATCAGACGCGGCTTTCGCCTCTTTTTGGGCGGATCGCGCTCGTTCCCGCTGCTCCTCCAACTTCCTTTCAAACTCCTTCTCATTCACCGTTAAACCGCGTGCTTGGGCAATCTCTTTGGTTAACTCCAAAGGGAAGCCGTAGGTGTCGTAAAGGACAAAAGCATCGACTAATTTACCCTGAGGTCCTCGAAGGGTC
This sequence comes from uncultured Candidatus Saccharibacteria bacterium, assembly GCA_964413845.1. Taxonomy (GTDB): domain Bacteria; phylum Patescibacteriota; class WWE3; order 9FT-COMBO-53-11; family 9FT-COMBO-53-11; genus CAYPTJ01. The sequence continues at coordinate 2,860 of CAYPTJ010000009.1, forward strand.
TTCTCTAACTGTTTCAATCCCTGATTCAAAGTCTTTCCAAACTTTTGCTCCTCCTCCTCGACAACCGCCAAAATCTCTTTCTCTTTTTTGTCAAGCTCTGGATAAACTTCGCGATAAAGCGTGATCACCTTTTTTGCGGGTTCAAGAAGAAAGTAACCGGAAATATCCAAAAGCCTCCCATGAAGAATTGCCCGGCGAAGAATCCGTCGAAGAACATAACCTCGACCAACATTTAAAGGTTGGACCCCATCAGCGATAAGAAAAACTGCTCCCCGAATGTGGTCGGCAATGATCCGCAGGGACCGCGGATCTCCTCTTCCATCCACCTTGGCAATTTTGTCGATCTCAGCGATGATCGGGGCGAAGAGGTCTGTTTCGAAAACGGTCTCTTTTTCCTGCAAAATTAAAGCCAATCGCTCCAACCCCATCCCCGTGTCAATGTTCTTCTGTTTTAGTTTCGTGTACCCGCCCAAAGCTTTCGCATTATGGCGGGCCCGCCTAATTGCTTCGCTTTTGGCGGGCTTCCCTCTCTCACCCTTGTAATACTCCATAAAAACAAGGTTCCAAAGCTCCGTTTCTAGACCGGAGGGAAGGGTATAGATAATCTCGCTGCAAGGGCCGCAGGGACCCGCCGTGGCGGGAGGACCCCAAAAGTTATCCTCTTTACCGTACTGTTGGATCTTGATCCCTGGCGCCTCTCTCTCCCAGATCTTCTTCGCTTCCCAATCCTTGGGGATCCCCTCTCCTCCGGCGAAGATGGAAACATGGATTCGTTTTGGATCAAGCCCTAATTCTCCGGTGAGAAAATTCCAAGCCAGAGGAATCGCCTCCTCTTTAAAGTAGCCAGCACCGACCCCATCTGAATCTTTGGGATCACCGACGGAGAAGTTCCCCAACATCTCAAAAAAGGTGTGGTGGTGTTCATCACCAACGGCGTCGATATCGGAAGTGCGAAAACATTTTTGGATTGAGGTTAAACGCGTGTTACCAAAGTCCGTCAGGGCATCCGCCTCACCCAACATATAGGGCTTAAACTGCTGCATCCCGGCGGTGGTCAAGAGAACCGATTCGTCTCCAGAGGGAACAAGGGATGAGGAAGGAACAACGGTATGCCCATGGGCAACAAAATAATCAAGAAACTTCTGGCGAATCTCCTGATGAACCATCAGGGTTATGATAACAAAAAGCTGTAGAAAAAACTTAGGGGCAGGCGTCGTATAGACATCTGCCCCATTGTTTTAGAGCCATCCAGGACGGTTTTGCACTTCCCGCCAGGCTCTTTCGTCCTCCTCCCGGCGACGGCGCTTCTCCTCGGCCCAAGCCGCATCGGTTTCTTCCTGGATCCGGCGTTCCTCTTCTTCGAGGTGACGCTTGTGCGCGTACCAAGCATCACAACCCGGACAGAGCCCATCGGTCAGCTCTGACCGGTGGAACGCCCACCGACACCGACTGCAGAGTGCGTGGCTCGGGAGAATAAGAAGCCTTTGATTCAGGGCCCACTCTAACCGGTAGAGTAGACGCCCAAACCATCCTCCAAATCGCAACATTCCCTTTCTCCTTTCTTAAAGGATTAGTGCTTTTGGCACCGAACTGCTTGCCAGGTATAAATTTCCCTCCTTTAAAGAGAATCCCTACCCCCAAGCCACCATAGCCTGGGACCTGACAAGCAGATCGCTGCCTCCTCCTAAACCCACCTTTCGGCTCCGCTCAAGGTAAACCTCAAAGATGGGCTTGGGAGAATCTGGCTGCTTGGTAGATCCACTCAGCCAGAGTCTTCTAATAGCTCCTCAAGGAATTCAGGATGCTCCTCCATGTAACGCGCTGCAAATTCACGCGCGGCGCGTTCACACGGATTGTCAAGGTAGTCCTCAAGGTTCCACTGAGAACTACTAGTACTGGTAAGGTAACAACCTTCTTGACTACCCTGCTCTAAGTACCGGCGAAGGTGAGCAAGCTCATGGGCAATGGTTTTCACTATTGAAACTTCCTCTAGTGATTCGCCGTTGCTCCATGGCAACGCCACCGAAACCGTTTCCGCCGTTTCCGATCGCCACCAGAAACGTTTTGTAGTGAAATCCCCATCCACAAAGGGTCCCAGCTCACCGTATTCCACAACGCTGAAGGTGAAACTGTAACCCTCAAGTGGGGAATTCCCCTTGAGGATGTCCCCCCAGATCCTCTGGGTCACCTTAGCCCAGGTCTCGGCCTCCTCACAGGGGATAGAGCGGCTATGCCTTACCTCCATCCCCTCCCACCCACCGTGGTAATGATATTTAAGGTGGGCAATGCTGTAGTCTACAGCGGGAGCGAGAACGAACCCAAAGGCAACGCAAAGAACCAAATAGAGGACCAACAACAGGCGCCGCATCTTCTTCCCTCCTTTCTTGCCCGTCAGGTTCTAAGACCTTAGTGGGTATGGATGAAGAAGATGTCTCCCAAAACCACCTCTTTTGAGATGGGCTTGGGAGAAGCGCTTTTGGGTAAACCCAGAAGCGCTTAACTGCCGAGCCCTTAGTGCCTAATACTCAGATAGGCAGGAAGGGCCACGAGTATCCCTATTAGCACCGGCACCGCGAAGATCGCTGCGATGTTCGCCGGGATGGCTAAAGGGACGATGTTTTGGAGAACTTCTAGGAACCCCATTTCCTTCCTCCTTATCTTTGTTCTGCGGGTTCAGAGGCCAAGCTTCTTTGCCTCTTCCAACCGCAAGACTACGGGCTTGCCGCAGCAGGTCAGGACCGTGACATGATTCTCATCCCGGTCAAGAACCCGCTGTACCTCAGACAGGTCCAAGGGCTCTTGGCGAAGAACTTGCACCTCCGCCGAACCATATCCCCTGAACCCCGGATCAACAAAAATCCCCTGAGGAATCATTCCGTCCTCCTTCTCGCTTATTTGACCTAGCCAACAAAGCTGACTAAGCCTCCAAAGGCAGTGAGTCTTTGCTCCCCACCTTTGGAGGAAAAATATTCGGTTGTTAAGGTCCTGAGAACCCTGTACCAGAACAAGTTCGGTACAGGACTGAGAGCCGTCCACGAGATAGGCCCCAGTACCAGAGCAAAGCTCGGTACGGGGCGGGGTAGGATTGCAAGCCCTCTCCCTTCTTCCTCTAAAACAAGGTAAAAAGAGCGTGTCGGGGAGGTCAGGTGTCCCTAGTCCCTCTCGTGAACGAATCTCAAAAAATTTTTAAACAAAAACAGCCAGGCCTAAAGAAGATCTACGTAAGAACCTTGCCTTCGGCAAGAACCTTCTTTCCTCCCTACCCAAAGTAGATCGGAAATAGGGTTAGATTTTCCTCAAACCTGGCTGTTCTTTAGGTAGGGATTAAGGCCCTTCGCTCGCGCTCAGGAACCTCCTTCCTCGCTTTCGCTCGGAATAAGAACTTTCTATTTTTCAAGAACACCTTTATGATAACACTAAAATATCCTTTTGTCAAGAGCTATAGGACTCTGGTTTATGATAAAGAAAACGCCTCTTCTCCTTCAAAATACAATTCTATAATACCACAAATTCCCTAAATATCAAGTCTTATAGTGGGGTTACTTGCCGTATTTTTTCATCTCCACTTTTTTGGAGCCGCAGAGGAAACACTGGAAGTTATCCCCAGGTTTGAGACATTGGGGGCAAAGGTAAAGCCCATTTTGGAAGTGAAGTTGGGTAGGACCGCAGGTGTTACAGAGAAAGACAACCTCATCACGAGGAATGCGACCATGTTTGGGACAAACGAAATAAAACCCCTTCCGTTTCGTCCGGGGATTTTGTTCTTCGCGGGGCTCAGAAGAGAACCCTCGTCTGCGCCGAAGATTCTGTTTCCTCGCTGAGGCTCGGAAATAAAAACCTTTCTTTTCGGAAACTTTCTTCGCCACTGGCTAAACGCCTTTAAAGAATCGGGGACGGGAACGCTGGACCCGCTTTTTAAGCTCGACCCGAGCTTGGCTCACGGCTCGATCAAGCTCTTGTTTTGCAGAAGTTAAACCTTCCCCTACCGCCTCCTGTGCCTTTTCAAGGTAGGGTTGGGTAATCTCTCTCGCTTCCGCGGTTACCTCCTGCCCAATTGGAGTGATCATTTGCGCCGCTTGTTCCACCTTAGGCTCAACCTCCTCCCGCCCTTGGCGAGGCTCGCCTTCGGCGGCTTGAAGCTCCTCCGCTACCTCAAGCGCCTTTTTATACCACTCCTTATAATTTTTCTTAAGTTTTTGGCGGGTTTCCTCACCTTTGTCTGGGGCAAAAAGAACCCCCAAAACCCCACCGGCAATCAAGCCAAGAAGAAAAGCATTGATCGTTGAACCGCTGTTGTCGCTCATGGAACTTTCTCCTCTTTCTCCGCCAAAGGCGGATGGGCCCCTGCCTTGCCGGCAGGCAGGTCTGGCCTATTTTTACCTCTTTGACGAATTGTCTGCAACTTATGAAACGCTTTCAGCCCCTCGGTAAAAGCTGTCACCGCTCCGGCCGCCCCCACGACTGGAGTAGCAACCGCTGCCGAGATTGCTGAGATGCTATCTAAAATCTCATTCATTTTGATAACCGCACTTCTAACTTCTTTAAGAACTAAAGCGATATAAACTCCAACAAAAAGGAGGTTCGCCGTAAGAAGAGCGATGATTAAAACAAGTAAAGTCTCGGTCATCAATTCCACCATAGCAAATTTAACAGAGGTGGGACAAGAGTCACAGGGTACCCGAGACCCAAAACCCGCTTAAAGGATTTGACTGGTATCACGGATGAGAACCCTTCGCGGTTTGCTCCCCTGCCCCGGGCCAACAATCCCCCGCGCCTCAAGCTCATCTAAAAGGCGGGCGGCGCGGGCGTAGCCGATCGAAAGCCGCCGTTGAAGAAGGGAGGCGGAAGCCCGCTCATAATCAACAACAACCCGAACGGCCTCCCCAAAAAGAGGATCTTCAGGCTCACCAACCTTCACCGCTTTTTCAAACCGTTCTATCTCCTCCGGCACCACAAATTCCGGCCGCCAAGGTGTGTTGCGTAAGAATTCCAACAGACGATTCATCTCTTCGTTTGAGACAAAAGGACCTTGGATCCGAATTGGCTTGGAGCGATCAGGGGGAAGATAAAGCATATCTCCCCTCCCCAAAAGCTTCTCCGCCCCTGGCATATCAAGGATCACGCGGGAATCAACCTGAGAGGTGACATTAAAAGCGATCCGGCAGGGAATATTGGCTTTGATTAGCCCGGTTAAAACATCGGTTGAAGGGCGTTGCGTAGTCAAAAGCAGATGCAAGCCAGTGGCGCGCGACATCTGGGCTAACCGAGTAATTGCTTTCTCAACTTCCCCAGGAGCAATCACCATGATATCCGCCAACTCATCCACAATGATCGCAAGGTATGGAAGTCGCTCCCCCTCTTTTTGCTTTGCGTTAAAATCCCCAATGTCCCGCGCCCCAACTTCCTGAAACAAGCGGTAGCGCTGATTCATTTCCGAAAGGGCCCACTTTAAAGCGGGGAGGGTTTTCTCTGCCTCCACAATGGCCGGCATCAAAAGATGGGGGATATCATTGTAACCGGAAAACTCTACTCTTTTAGGATCAACAAGGATCAAACGCACTTCAGCAGGTGAGGCACGGAAAAGGATAGTGGCGATAAAAGAGCGAAGAAGAATTGATTTTCCTGATCCAGTGGCACCCGCCACAAGAACATGCGGCATCCGGGTGATATCATCCACAATCGACCTGCCTGAGACATCGCGCCCTAAGGCGATTGCTAATTTTGATTCCTCTTTTGTCATCTCCTCCGAGGTTAAGATCTCCTTAAGGGTTACCAACTGTGGCCGCAGGTTAGGAACCTCTACTCCAACCTGTGACTTCCCCGGAATCGGCGCTTCGATCCTGATTGTTCCTGTCTTTGAGGCAAGCGCCATCGCTAAATCGGAAGAGAGGTTGGTGATTGCCGAAAGTTTGATCCCTCGTTCTGTCTCCAAAGCATACTGAGTAACGGCGGGGCCAAGATTGATGTCCGCCACCCGCGCTTTTACGCCAAAAGAAGCCAAAGTCTGCTCGATAATCTGGGCATTTTTCTCGATATCCCCACGCTCCGCTCCCTCCTCCGGCGGATCGTTAAGAAGGGAAAGTGGCGGATACTCCCATTTGGCCGGAGGCTTTACTCCCCCCGCTTTTGTGGTTGGTTCAAGATAAGGGGTGGAGATTTCAATTGCGCCTTCCTCTCCCATCTCCTCCTTCTCCAACTCTTCTTCCAATCCCTCAACACCTTTTCTTTCTTCCCTCCCAAATCGTTTCCCGCGCCAAAGATATTTTTGGATTATCTCTCCTAATTTCTTGGTGATCTGTGAAATGTAAAATAAGGCTTCATCAACCGAAGCGTTGAAAACCACAAGAATCCCAACCACAAGGGAGGAAGCAAGAATTAAAAAAGCCCCGATACTGGAAAAAATCCTCCGAAGAATAAGCTGGAGGTGGTAACCGACAAGTCCCCCGCCTTGTCCCAAAACTGAAGCTTCAAAGTAAGCACGCTCGGGAGGGAAGAAAAGATGAATAAAACCAAGAAGCGCCAAAGTAAAAATAGCCAACCCTATAAAGACGCGAAGTTCTACAAAAGGAATTTTCACCCGAAGCCGCAGCAGGATAAGTCCTAGAACGGCAGTTGTTAAAGGAACAAGAAAAACTCCCCAACCAAAAAGACGATTAAGAAGATTTTGAAGGGCAGAACCAAATCCGGCTGCCTGACCAAAAAAAGAAAGGATTGCCAAAACCGAAAAAACAAGAAGGATAACCCCAACCGCTGACTGGAAACTCTCATTTTTAAGATTAAGTTTTAAACCCCTTCGCCGGTATCTTCGCGCCATAAACATCCCCATTATAAATTAAAATCCCTCAAATGAGTAAGGGCCCGCTCAAGTAAACTTGATCGGGCCCAACTTCTCCCTATATTCCCTTAGGAGGAGGACTAATTCTCCCCCTTGGCTTTTGCGCGCCCCTCTTCAATCTCTTCCTGGAGCTCGCGATCGCGGCCTTTGGTGGTCCTGAACTTGCGCCCACCACCCTCTTTAGGCCGCTTGTCTTTGCCCTTTCTGCCGCGAGGGTTCCCTGTCGGGAGCGATTCGCTTTCCGCCACCACGGCCCGGATCTCGGCGACCTGCTCGCCACCAAGCCGAGCAGCGATAGAACCTAGCCGCTGCTCCTGACGGCGCTCCCGAGCTCGCTGCAAGACCAGATGAAACATCTGTGTCCAGATACCGGCCTTGCGCAGCTCAAGCCCGTGCTTCCCGCACACAAGCCTCGACCTTTCTCCCTTGCCAGTTTCCTCGATTAGCTTACCGAGGGGAGGCTGTTTCTCCACAGCCCTCTTTAGCTGGTCAAGGCTAGGACGCCAAGCTTGCGTCGCGGCAGTTGCCACAGGCTCCGCCTTTCCCTCCGCGACACAAAGCGGGCAGGAGAGGCCGATGATGAGGACATCTTCATGTCCGTCCACGTCAATCCTCTCCCCAACCTCGAACTTCATGCTCTCGGCCATCTTTCTCCTCCTTCTTAGATTTTTTCTGGCTAAGCCAGAAATCTACCTGCGAAAATATGATATGATACCTTCTCGCAGAGAGATTCCTGGCCCCGAAGAACGCTTACGCCTTCTTCGGGGTTTCCGAGGAACCGGCACCCCTACCTCAAGTACCGGCGTTTACCTTAACTCAAAGATAAAAGCCGATCCTTGAGTAATCCGATAGGATTAATAAAAGGTGTAGCTTAATTAAACCATAAATTTCCGTTTCTGTCAACAACTATAAGACTTTCTATTTTTGGTGATTATTCTTGGAGGACGAGAATTTCTTGAAGAGGAATCTTCCCGGAAATCCGCGCGGAAACTCCCCTTCTTCCTCGAAAGAACTCTAAGATCTCCCCATTTTTAAGAGGAAAGAGCCGATCTTGATGATAATTTAACCCGCGAGCCATCTTAGCATAAGCTTCTGTTGATTCCGGTGTTCCCCCAATTGGAACAAGATACTCTGCTTTCGCCAAAAGGATAATCTGCCTTAAATCCTCTGCATAACCATGACCAGAAACATGGATATCTGGCATCTCCTCAAGGTAGAAGACCTTTGCTCCCTTCTCTTTTAATCTCTCAATCAACACCTTAACGCGCTCTTCGTTTCCGGGGATAAGATCAGAGGAGAAAAGGACAAGATCCCCCTGCCCAATTTTAAAAAAGCGGTGCTCCTCACGGGTCATCTTCGCTAAAGCCGAATTTTGTTGCCCCTGCGACCCGGCGGCGATAATCGTAATTTTTCCTTGAGGAAGCTTTTTTGCTTTAGCGTTTGAGGTGACTGTCTTCTTTGGAATTTTTAGATAGCCAAGTGCGCGGGAAACCTCAACCGTTTTCTCAAGCGAAAGGCCGGCAAAAGTTATCTTTCTCCCAAGCGCCTCGGAAACATCAACCGCCTGCTGGATGCGGGAGATATCCGAGGAGAAAAGGGTGATAAAGACGCGACCTTTGGTTTTGCCCATCTCTCTAAAAAACGTCTCCCCCACAATTCTCTCGGAAGGGCAACTGCCCTCGCGATCGGCACGAAGGTTATCGGAAACAAGAAGCAGCACCCCTTGCTCCCCGTAATGTTTAATCCTTCCCAACTGAGATAACTTCCGATCCAGAGGGGTTGGATCAAGCTTAAAATCTCCGGTGTGAACCACCACCCCAAGAGGAGTCTTTAAAACAACCGCCATCGTATCAGGGACAGAATGGGTCATCCGAATAAACTCAAACGAAAGCGAGCCAAGCTTAACCTCTTTTTCCTCCATAATCTCTTTAATTTCTGCACGCTTCGGACCGCGCTCTTTAATCTTTGCCCGGATAAGACCGGCAGTGAGACGAGAGGCGTAGACGGGAATTTTTAAACGCTTAAGAAGGTAGGGTATCGCTCCGTAGTGATCTTCGTGGCCGTGAGTAACGATCAATCCTCGCACCTTCCTCGCTCGGGAAAAAACATACGAAAAGTCGGGAATCAAAATCTCATTGTTTTCGGTTTCCTCCTCAGGAAAACCAATCCCACAATCAACGACAACCAGATCCTCATTTGTCTCATAAAGATACATATTTTTGGTCACCTCCCCAATTCCGCCAAGGGGAATAAACTTTAAACTGTTAACTGGGTAGAATTGTGAACTTTCTTTTCTCACTTAAATAATTGGAGTTGATTCTCGTCTTTGTTCTTAACTTCCAACACCTGAGGATGGATCTCTCCGGCAAGTGCTTTTGGTAACCTCATAAAATCTTGTTTCAGATCCTGAAGGACAAGTGAAGATCGAAGCGCCGCTGCCGGATGATAAAGAGGAAGAACGATCCGTTCTCCTACCTTAAACGGTTGACCATGAATCTTGCTGATTGGCTGATCTTTGATAAAAACTTCCAAAGCAAAGCGGCCTAAAGGAACAATAATCTTAGGGTTGATGATCTGAATTTGCCGAAGAAGATACGGGAGACAAGCGCGGATTTCATCTTTATTAGGACCGCGATTATCAGGAGGTCGATGTTTGACCACATTTGTGATATAAACCTCCTCCCGGCGCAGTCCCACTTTCCCCAGTTGCTCCTCCAAAAGGACTCCGGCACGGCCAACAAAGGGGCGGGCAAGCTTGTCCTCATGAAATCCCGGCGCCTCCCCGATAAACAATACTGTTGCTTTTACACTTCCCTCACCCGGTACAGCGTTTGTCGCTGTTCGCCATAGGCGGCAGTTACGACAACCTTTGACAACTTTATCAAGCTGGGCAAGGAGTTCTTTTTTCTCTTTCATCGGCAGGCCTAGATTCGGGTATCGTCTTTTTACCTTCTCCCCCGCCTACCGGCAGGCAGGCTTTTTCGCCAATCCGGTGTTCTATAGCCCAACGGTCCTCTTCTCTCTCCCCCTCCCTCCTCTCTTTTTCCATCTCCCTCCAATGCCTTTTTGGAAAGATTGATCTTCCCTTCCTCATTAATCCCAATCACCTTCACCCGAATTTTGTCCCCCACCTTAACGACGTCGCTTACTTTATTGACAAACCCTTGGGATAACTCGGAGATGTGAACCAGCCCTTCCCTCCCAGGAAGGATCTCCACAAAAGCACCAAAATCGGTAAGTTTTTTAACCTCCCCTTCCAAAACCTCCCCCACCTTTATCTCCCGTGTTAGATCTTCAATGATTCTTTTTGCCTCCCTCACCTTCTCCTCCTCAATTGAGGAGATATTTACTGTTCCATCATCTTTAACATCAATCGCTGTTCCTGTCTTTTCGATAATCCCCTTTATCACTTTCCCTCCCGGCCCAATTACCCCCCCGATCTTGTCAACGGGGATCTTCAAGGTGGCAACCTTGGGGGCGTATTTGGAAAGCGCTTCCTTTGGTTTACCAATCACCTTAAGCATCATCTTTAAGATAGTAAGGCGGGATTTGCGCGCTTGCCCCAACGCTTCTGTCATCATCTCCTGCGTTAGACCTTTGGTCTTAATATCCATCTGAAGCGCCGTTATCCCCTTTTCTGTTCCAGCTACTTTAAGATCCATATCCCCACATTGATCCTCCAACCCAGTGATATCAGTAAGAAACCGTACCGTTTTCCCTTCCTTAAAAAGTCCCAGTGCCACCCCAGAAACGGGAGCTTTGATTGGCACTCCGGCATCCATTAGAGAAAGGGTTGAACCGCAAGTTGCGGCCATTGAGGTTGAGCCGTTGGAGGAGAGAACCTCAGAAACAAGACGGATCGCATAAGGAAATTTCTCCTCAGAGGGAATCATGGGGAGAAGTGCCCGCTCTGCCAAAGCGGAATGTCCAATTTCCCGTCGGTTAGGAGCACCAATCCTCCCCGTTTCCCCAGTTGAAAAAGGAGGAAAGTAGTAATGGTGGATATAGCGCTTTGTCTCCTCCCCTGTTGGCCCTTCAATCAATTGCTCAAGGGAAGTTGAGCCGAGGGTAGCAATCGTCAAAACCTGGGTTTCCCCCCGCTGAAAAAGTGCCGAACCATGAGTGCGCGGCAAGACCCCCACCCTTGCAGTGACAGGACGAACCTCGTCCATTTTTCGCCTATCGGGTCGCTTTCCATCTTTGATGATCAGCTCTCGCACCGCTTCTCCCACTAATTCCGAAAGGGCAATTGACATCTTCACTTTCGTGTAGGTTCCCTCGTACTCTTTAAACAAATCTTCTTTGAGCTCCTCCAAGCTTTCCCGCATTTCCTCTTTAGGTGAAGCACAGGCCGCAATCTCCTTAACTTTCTTTAAAGCAAACTTTTTAACATCCGCGATGAGCTTTTCGGCTTCGGGATCTTTCTCGATCTCCATCTTTTTAATCGCCACTTCTTGCGCAAGATCGGTGATTATCTGAACAACCGGTTGCATCTCCTTTTGGCCAAACTCAACTGCTTCCAGAATCGTCTCCTCTGGAACCTCTTTTGCCCCTCCCTCAACCATCACTGTTGCCTCTTTTGTTCCGGCAACGATGAGATCAAGGTCGGAAAAGGTAAGTTCGCTTTCGGTTGGGTTTATGATAAAGCTTGCGCCGTCATCTTGAGGGTTCCAACCCACACGAACGGCAGCCGCTGGTCCGTTCCAGGGAATATCAGAGCAAACAAGGGCGGCTGAGGCACCAATCATCCCCAGAAGCCCTGGGTCATTTTCAAGATCAACCGACAAAACGGTAATCACCACCTGAACTTCTTTTTTGAGCTCCTTTGGGAAAAGAGGTCTTAAAACCCGATCAATCATCCGCCCCACGACAACCGCTTCATCCGAGGGTTTTCCTTCGCGTTTAACAAAGCGGGAAGCTTTGATCCTCCCTCCCGCGTAAAGGCGTTCAATATAATCAACTACCAAGGGGAAAAAACCACTTTCTTCCCGCGGTTCGGAAGCGGTAGCAGTCGCCAGAACAACTGTCTCCCCGTGACGGGCAAGAACCGCGCCATTTGCCTGGTAAGCTACTTCTCCATATTCGAGAGAAAGGTTTCTCCCCGCAAATTCAATCTCTTTTTTGATTACCTTATTCATCACTAATTTTAGATTTTGTAGGCTGGTTAAGCGATAGGTTGAAGGAATTCTTCGTTGCCTAATGCCTAACTATCTAACTGCCTATTTATTTAATCCTAACTTCTCAGTAATGCTGCGATATCGTTCTTCGTCTTTTTTCCTTAAATACATTAAAAGTTTCCGCCGTTTGTTGACAAGCCCCAAAAGGCCGCGGCGAGAGTGCTTATCTTTTTTGTGAATTTTAAGATGTTCTGTTAAATCCTCAATCCGCTTGGTGAGAAGAGCAATCTGAACCTCTGGAGAACCGGTATCGCCTTTTTTTAAAGCGGCGATCTTTATCAGCTCTACTTTGCTCTTTGGTTGTAGTTCTTTTATCTTCTCTTTTAAAGATTTGGCCCTCTTAACCTTTTTCTTTACTACCTTCTTTGTCTTCTTCTTTTGCACCATCTGCTTCAATTTAACACACTGCAATCCTATCCTTCACCTTAAACTCAATCTGTGGTCTAATAAGAACTCCTACCTCCTGTCCCTCGGTCGCCTCAAGAATCTCTTTGGGACCTCGCTTCAACCCTCGCACCCGCCCTTGATGGACCTCTTCCTCCCCTCGCAGTACCTTCACCCGATCGCGATATCTAATCTTCCCCGCGGCAACCCTCACCCCCAAAACCACATCTCCACTGAGAAGAACGAAGGTTTTAATAACTTCCCCTTCTCCTTTAATCTCCGCCTTCTTTAAAGCTTCAGCACCGTGTAGGAGCTTTTCTACCGCCTCCAAAAGTTCGTAAATAATCGTGAATGTTTGCACTCCCACTCCAAAATCCTCAGCAAGCATTTTGGCCGAGGGGGCGATACCAACATTAAACCCTAAAACTACGCCCCCTCCCGTCCGGGCAAGATAGATATCGGAGTCAACAATTTGTCCAACACCACTGAGCAATATACTTACTCCTTTGTCCTCTACTTTTATTCCCCCTATAGCTGAGGTGATTGCTTCCAGACTCCCTTGATTATCGGCGCGCAAAACAACGTTTAGATCGGTTGCTTGGACACGAGGCTGTTCAACCGTTGGTTTTTCTGCCTCAAGTTTCACAGTTGGTAGTGTTTTCTCTCCCGAAGCAACTTCGGCACCAACGGAGGGGACTTTTGAAAATCCCAAAACCGCAACCGGCATTCCTGGAACTGCCTCCTTGACTCTTCGTCCTTGATCATCGATCAACGCCTTAACTTTTCCACCAACATCTTCCGCGTGAATCTCCTCTCCCACTCTAAGGGTCCCTCTTTTAACAATTATCGTTGCTACTGGTCCCTGTTGCGGTGATAAAGAAGATTCAATTACCACCGCCTCCAACACCGCTTGCGGTTCATTTTTAACCTCTTGAAGATCAGCCACCAGTCCAATCATCTCCAGAAGCTCAGGTACCCCCTCACCGGTTTTGGCGGAAATGGGAACCACAGGAGTGTCACCCCCTTGATCTTCCGGGATCAGTCCCTCCTTGACAAGCTGACCTTTTACTCTTTTGAGATTGGCGCTTTCTAAATCAATCTTGTTGATCGCAACAACAATCGGGATCTTTGCCGCCCTCGCATGGGCAATTGACTCTTTGGTTTGTGGCATCACTCCATCATCAGCGGCCACAACCAAAACTGCAATATCTGCTACGGCAGCCCCGCGCCCGCGCATCTTTGCAAACGCTTCATGTCCCGGAGTGTCAATAAACGTAATCTTTCTTTTCTCTCCTCTTTTTCCGATTGTAACCTCCACCTGATAAGCTCCAATCTTCTGGGTAATCCCTCCTACTTCCTTCACCGTGATTTTGGTGCGCCGAATGTAGTCTAAAAGAGTAGTTTTACCGTGGTCGATATGGCCGAGAACCACCACAACGGGAGGACGGTAAGTAACTTTTGGGATTTCACTTGATTTAATCTTTTTAACCATTGTTTGCCCCTCCTCATTTTACGCTATTGGTTGCTTAAGGTGTTTGCTCATTTTCCTTCTTTTGTTCTTCTTTTTCTGTCCTTTTTTGAGAATCTAATTCGCTAATCTTGCTTACGATTTCCTCAATTGTTTTTGGTCCCAAACCTTTGACTTTCTTAAGCTCCTCTTCGGTTTTCCCTCTTAAGTTCTCAAGCGTATTAATTCCCGCCGAGCTAAGGGCATTTACCGCCCGAGAAGATAAACCTAATGTTGACAACTGCGATGCGGTTTTACCCAATTGGTGTGTCTCCTCTGCAAAAACCTTTCCCGCCCCTTTGATATCGATTCGCCAACCCGTCAATTTTGCCGCAAGACGCACATTCTGGCCTTCTTTTCCAATTGCCAGCGAAAGTTGGTCTTCTGGTACTTCAACCTCGGCAGTGTGGGATTTTTCTTTCAGCTTGACGCTCAAAACCTTTGCTGGGGAAAGGGCGGAAGCGATAAAAGTAGAAGGGTCATGCGAAAAAGGAATAATATCTACCTTCTCCTCGCCAAGCTCTCGAGTAACTGCTTGAACCCGCACCCCCTTTTGCCCAACGCAAGAACCAACAGGATCGACTTTCTCCTCACTTGAGGAAACTGCAATTTTTGTGCGATGGCCAGCCTCACGAGCAATCACCTCAATCTTCACTACCCCCGCTGAAATCTCCGGCACCTCCAGCGCGAAAAGCTCCTTCACAAACTCCGGATCACTTCTGGAAAGAAGGATCTCTGGCCCCCGTAGTCCTTCTTGAACCCCCTTCACTAACACTTTAATCCGTTGGTTCATCTGGTACTCTTCTCCCGGAATCTGTTCAGAGGGGGGGAGGATTCCTTGGGTTTTGGCTAAATCAACAAAAACCACCCCCCCATCAACTCGAAAAATGTACCCCGAAACGATTGTTCCCTCTTTCTTTGTAAACTCCTCCCTGATTGCTGCTTTCTCCTCCTCTCGAATTCGCTGAAGAATCACCTGCTTCGCAGTTTGGGTAGCAATACGTCCAAAACCAGGTGGGGTAACATCACGTCCTTCTTTTATAACCTTTGCCTCTCCTGTTTCAGGATTAAGTTGAACCTCAATTTCCTCCTCCTCACCCCCAAAATCTTTCCGATAGGCAGCGGCTAGCGCCTGGCGAACTGTTTCCAAAATCGCCTCTACCGAGATTCCACGCTCGGCTGCTAATTGATTTATCGCGGCACTAAATTCGGTAACTGCCATATTGGTTTCAAGTTTCAGGTTTCAAGTCTCAAGTTTTTCAAGTGGTCTTGAAACTGACCTAACTAACCCACTTAAAAGTCTACCAATCTCTTCGCGTAATTGCACTAATGAGTTGAACTCTTGATCAGCTAGGTAACCCAACCGATGAGAAAAATCAATAAAATACTCCAACTCGGTAAGTGAAGATCGCGCAATTCTATAGAAACGTCTCTGTTCATCACGGCTTAAACTAGCTGACCCTTCCGCAATATTCGCGGGCACTGAAACTGCCGCACGTCTCATCTGAGAAGTAAGCCCGTATATTTCTTCCCTTGGAAACCCCGCTGTTGCCTTATAAACGGTAAAAGCCAACTCATCAGCCTTCTTCCAAACATTAAGTTTTCTGAACGCTTTTTCTTGAAACTTGTTAGTTGTCACTTGTAACTTGAAACTTGTCGCTTGCAACAAAATTGGCGGGCAAAAACCCCGCCATCCACGCCTCTTATAATAGGATTAAAGAGGTTAGAAAGTCAAGGGGACAGGAGGAAAATCTTTTACCAATTTTGGGAGAGCTCATTTAAAAGTGTGGCGATACCTTGCACTTGAGGGATAACCGCTTGATAGTTCATCCGATAAGGACCGATCAGGGCAACTACCCCACCTCGCTTCTCACTACCAAAATGCGCAAAAACCACCCCCGCCTTCTCTAAATTCTCAAGCCCCATCTCCCGCCCCACAAGAACCCTTGCTTCCTCACTTTCAACAGCACGACTAAAAAAATCATGAAGAAGATCCCAGTTATCCAAAAGGCGTAAAATTGCCCGGGTCGCATTAATGTCATAGAACTCGGGGTGTTCAAGAAGATTCACTGATCCCGCGTAAAAAACCTGACCGTCGTGGGTAGTGACTGCTGCCAAGTAATTTGTGGCTTCTGCTAAGGTGAGAACCGCCTCGCGCAGCAAACGCTCAAACGAATGGCGGTACTGAAAGAGCCGCTGCTTCATCCCTACTTCTTGAAGAACCGGAAGAGGTTGCTTTTCCATCAAAGAGGTGATGTAAAAGCGGACACCAAGCTCGGTAGGGACACGACCGGCGGAGGTATGGGGCTTTTCAATATAGCCCTCATGAGCTAAAACCACCATTTCGTTTCTTACCGTTGCCGGGGAAAAATCGAATTTTGCACTTTGGACAAGCTCCTCCGAACCAACCGGCGCTGCTCCAGAGATAAAAGCTTCAATAAGCGCTTTCAAAATCTTAATCTGACGGTCAGTTAATTCAGCCATAGTTAGGATATAGGGTCTGGGGGAAGGGGCTCGCCGTTATCAAACTACCAAATTGATTGCTAAGATGTCAATAGTGGAACCGCAGGCGTTAGCTGAGGACCACTATTGCTGTCCACCCAGGGCGGACGAAACAAGCCCCGCAAAGCCGCGTCAGCCGCGGCTTCCGACGACTCATCTTTTTAGAAATACCCTGTTGAGTATTAGCGTTAATTCGAAAAGAAGTAGAAGGGGCAATGTAAGAAGAGCGAGCGAGAGCAGATCGGTCGGAGGAAGCAAGATGGCAAATACCAACAAAACAAGATAAACAACCGATCTCCGGGAAGATAGCGCATGATGACTAACTGCGTTTAGTTTCATCAGCACCGTCAGGATGATCGGAAACTCAAATGCCATTCCCATGAGCGAAGAAGTCATAATGATCTGTGAAAGGAGAGAGGAAACATCCAGAAGGTTGGTAAGATTAAGCCGAAGCGCGTTCTGATAAAACAGTTTGAGGACATATTTCATCACGCCGACTCCATAAAAAAATCCGACGACGAAAAAAAGAATCGCCAGCGGTATCAGAGTCATTATAAAACGGTACTCCCTTTTGCTGAGGGCTGGTCTCAGAAAAAAAAGAACCTGAAAGATGGCCAACGGCAGAGAGGCAATTATTCCCACAGCGAGGCCGGAACTCACCGCCAAGTTTATAAACTGAAAGGGCGAGGTGAAAGCGAAATTTACCCCCTCCAGCCGAAAGATCTTTAGACCGAAAGTAACGATCCGCTCGTAGAAAGCAAATCCCAGTAAGGTAAAGGCCAAGAATGAAAAGATTATCAACAGGAGGCGCTTTCTGATCTCCGCCAGGAAGGGAAAATACTTATTAACGGCTCCTTCCCAACCAGTGTCAACGGTTCCTTCAGTTTCTGGGGACATCGCGGGTAATCTCTAATTACTCCTTTTCTCCAGCTGCTCTCTTAAATTCTTTAACTCCTTCCGCTACACCTTTGATGAATTCAGGAAGTTTCCTCGTCCCAAAAAACACCGTGAGCATCGTGGACAGGATGATTAATTCCGCAAGCCCGACTTGGCTAGGCACTTCCTTCACCCCCCTTCACCTTTGACTCCTCTTTTGACTCCTCCTTTACTATTGGGGCGGCCTCCGTTTTGGGTTCCTCAGCCGGCGTGGTTTCGTCAATTGTTTTTTTAAGTTCTTCAAACACTTCCAAAGCTTCCTTTCTCGCTTTCTTAAGCTCCTTAGTTGCTTCGCCTGCATCGCGAGCAATTTCGCCTGTCTTCTTTTTGCCGAAAATGGCTACCAAAACCGCAATAATAATAATTGCTTCTGCGGGACCGATGTTTTCTAGCATTTTCCTACGGGTAATAATAACACAAAGAGAGTAGAAATAGAGAGTAGGAATAGAGAATAGTTAAGAGAAGGAGAAAGGAACAGCTACTTCTTATAGACCATCACATAGAGCATCTTGATTACTTCACTTAAGAGTCTTTCGGCTTTTTCATACTCTGTCTGGCTTACCAGTT
>CAYPTJ010000010.1:0-3761 GCA_964413845.1 uncultured Candidatus Saccharibacteria bacterium
TCCTGGATCCTACTGAACCGAAAGGGCAAACATAGCCTTTCATGAAGATTAGCGGAAAAGCCCTCCAGAGAATCAACCGCTGATCGAAAATCTCGACTTTTCTGCGAACTGCCAAGGCAACGATCAAGAAAATAACCGCCCAAGAAACCACCACGATCAAAAGATTCCCCACAACCTCGGCAACCATCTCTCCCCTCCTCATTCGATTTATAATCTTGTATCCATACTATAACATAAAAAACTCGGGTTGACAAGAGAAGAAGTCGTATGTAGAATAAAATTATGGAACGACAACCAACTTTTAACCCTAGTAATCTTGAAGGCAAACCTCAAAGAGTTGGGGCTAAATTTGCCAAAACAAGAGAAGTTACGCTCCATGGTGATGAAGTTAAGATTGAAATCCCACCGATAACCATGGGTATGCCGGCAGTAGATATTACACTTGATCCTAACGGTGCCGAGGGCGGCAGAAGGTTAAAACTTGTAGATATGCGAGAGAGCTTTTACCGGACCGGCGCAGGACCTAAATACCTCTGTTTGATTGATCTTGCAAGAATAAGTCCAACAGACCTCGAGAAAAATCCCGCCGAAACTCTTCTTTTAGCAGATCGGAGCGCCAAAGATCACAGGGATTACGCAGGATATGTGGGAATTCCCTTAGGAGCCACCATTTTTTTAGGTAGGGGGGCTAAACCACAACAAAACAAGGAGGGTATAAATCTTACCGACGATCTTAGAGTGACAAGATTCATGACAGAAATAGGTGGGCGTGGGGAAACAATTGTCACTAAAGCACATCTAACGATCTCTCTAAACGAAGACGTTACCCAAGTAATCATCAAAGATTCCTCAACCAACGGCACGGAAGTGGTATGGAAAGAGTAACTGACCCGCTCGCCCCTCAAACTTATTGAACAACTTTTGTACTCAAAGCAAAAATATTACATTCAAAAGAAACCCCTCAAACCGCGCCTACCGCAAGGATCACCGCCACCCACCCAAACCAGCGGTAGATGGCTAGGTAGAATAGGCCTGACAGAACTGCTGATACGTAGAGAAAGGGCATTTTCTTCGTTGCGAGAGAGGCCCCCAAACCAAAGACGAGAACAGCGATGGCAAAGTACATCTCGGAAAACAAGGCTCCGCCGACCGCCTGCTCAAGAAGGTTCAACCTTCGCCTCTCAATAACCACCTTAGCGCTCCGGCTGTTACCGTTTTCTAGAGTGATGCGAAAGATTAAATCACTTTGTCCCTCGGGAAAGGCGCTAACGGGCAATCCCCCCGCCTGAAAGTTTCCCTTACCCATATAGGAAAAGACCACCCCTTGAACCGGATCCCCGTTAAGGAAAGTGTCAATCCTTGCCCCCTCCAAACTGGCAACGGAATCGACCGACAGAATCAACGGTTCAGTGACAGCGTTGACAACATCTAGATCTATCACTAAGAGGTCAACCGGCTGGATAACCTTCATGCTCCTGGGCGATTGAACATACAATAACCCGTATACCCGCCGCCAACAATGAAACGACTAATAACCCAATGAGAAAATAGTGAAACCCTGTCTTGGGCATGCGCCCCTCCTTTTCGAATGAATTATACTTCTCTTACGCGAGTTCGCAACGCGACGAGCGGTAGAGAATACATAATCGGCTAACGAGGGTTGCAACCACGCTCAGCGTGGCAAACCCGAGTCAGACGAGTATATATTGGCAGGATTCTAGCACACCTTATAGGGTTTGTCCAGTCTTTTTTAAACAAAAAAAGGCCACTTTGGAAAAGCGAGTGAAGCAGTGCTTTTCTCGAAGTGGCAAACATCTCTAACCTCCCTCACTATTCACAGGAACCTTACTGCAAATTCTCAAGATCAAAGTCGATCCCGCCACGGATAGTCCCTGTCGGCACGTGCAAAGCATAGTGATCTAACGTGGTTTCATTTTCCGGAAAAAGGAATCCCGGAAGGAATAAAACTTTGAAGATCGGCCTGGATGTCAGATTCCTTTTCCTCCCTACCTTTGCGATGTAAGCGTCCTCTCGAGACTCCTCAAAGACGACTACCACATCTGCTGGTAGTTTTCGTAACTGAGCTCCCCCGTCCGGCAGCCTCTGAAAGAAAACGTATGACGGGTCACTCCCAACGCTTCCTGATAGAAAGGTAAAGCTTCCTTCCAGACCAGAGATGTTTCTGATTGCAAGAATCTCTGCTTTGTCGTACTCGACAAACGTTTCCTCGTAAGGCAACAAATAACCGAAAGATAGAGCTAAAATCACAGAAGCGATGAAGCCCATGGCTGCACCTAAAAGCGCCCCAAGAACTCGAAAAGGAATGTCAGTTAGGAAATCCTTACCATCTCCCGCCAAAATGTATCCGACCAAAGCTGAACCTAAAGAAATCAAAATTAACAGTACCACGACTCTCTCCTTTCGATTTTTTTCTTTTTGTCGCCTAGCAACTAGTCTGCTCGTAATATAGGTTAAAAATGATTTGTCAAATGTCATTCAATAACATATAATCGCAAAAAACAAAAAGCAGAAGGAGAGAGCAAAATGAAAAGGCTAAAGTGGTTTTTGGTGATGTTCGTCCTAGCTATCTTGATCAATGTGTTGCCGGGTTTTAAGAATGCAGGAAGTCTAGTGGGAGAACCATTATTTTCACCAACCCAAGTTCTGTTCGCGGCAAGAATCTGGACCAGGACTCTTATTCCCTTCTTATCTGGTCTTATTCTTGGTAGGCTGGTCTTACAGCTTCAAAAAACGAGGTACCTAAGTGGACCTTACGATAAAAAAGCGGTAGCCGTGTTCGCCTTGATCGAAAGTCTCATGGTTGGCGAATTTGCCGGTTTGCTGCACCGTCAAATTGATCTTTTTGGCTGGTGGCTTGAGACAGCTGTCTGGTTTTTCTTTCTGAACCTAGTTGGTTTCTCTTTTGAGTATCTGGTTTACGTCATCGAAGAAGAGGTAACCCACAGTCACCAGTGAGAGTACCATAAAGCTCCAAACCAAAACTTGGAGCTTTCTTTTTTTCCAAAAAAAGGACTGCTTTTTAGCACTAGTCTAAGTCTTATAAAACACGGGGCCGTTCAGGATAAAAACGACATTAACAAGAATAAATAACTGCCCATTGACATAATCTTTTCAAGATAGTATAGAGAGACTGGTCTGTCTGTGGTTTTTTCAAAGAAACTAAGTAAAATCACTATCAGATGACACAAGCACCTTAAAAACAAGAGAAGCATTTTTATAAATTGATTTAGAAGGCTAGTTCACCGATGAAGGTGGTAGCCTTTTGAATAGGGGGCAGAAAGTCCAAAAAAACCAAAAAGGAGAAAAAGGAGACAAAGAATGAAAAAGATGTTGATCCTTGCGTTCGTGCTGTTGATGCTGGTGCCGCTCACCGTTTCCGCTGCGGGGCCCCGGGTGGACATGACTATGACCATCGAGGCGCCGGAAATGATCGTCGTGGTCCAGGCGGGTGATGAGTTCATTACCTTCACCCACAAGAACGGCCTGCCAGTGACCAAGTCGGTCCCAGTGGCAGATCAGTACATCCTGAGCGCCAGAAACTCTATGGCCTACGATATCTTCGTCCTTGAGGGGGCGAATCAGGATGAGCTCATCGCCGCCTCCTGGTGGCCGGGCAGACCATACACCGCAAACCGGGCCGTGGTTGATCACACTGGCACGTTCACTATCCTGCGAGAGCTGCGGCCAAAGACGGGCTATAGCGTCGGCATTGCCCCAGTTGTCGTCGGGAACCAGCTCCA
>CAYPTJ010000011.1:0-1870 GCA_964413845.1 uncultured Candidatus Saccharibacteria bacterium
CAAGCGGGCGTTAGGAATCTCCTATAAATGGACTTCAATCAATCTAAATAATCTAAAGAGAGTTGGGATCTTAGAAAGTGAGGGGAGAAAAGGTCAAGTTTTCTATTACGTTAACCCCCAGATCTCCAAGTCTGCCCGGCAGGCAATACGCATATTTCTCTGATATCGGTAGGAACAGTTCTATAGAAATGTCGCAAAGCTGTTTTGGAGTTATGCTGTTTCGTTATTTTATTTGCTTTGCTAAACTATTGTTGTGGCGAAGCCGAAGATTGTTTTTGTCTGTGAAAAATGTGGGGGGGAGCATCTGCGCTGGCAAGGAAAGTGCCAATTTTGCGGGGAGTGGAACACCTTAAAGGAGATCAGTAGCCAGAAGTCGGTAGTTGGCAGTGGGGAGAAAAAGAAAGCCAGAAAGCTTTCTGAGATCCAACCGGAAAAAGCTAAGCCGTTGGCGACAAACATCATCGAGTTTGATCGGGTGTTGGGCGGCGGGTTTATCCCCGGAGGTGTGATCCTCTTAGCTGGTGCTCCGGGGGTTGGTAAAAGCACCCTTCTTCTCCAAGTTGCTGGGAAGGTGGGGAAGAGGAAGCCGGTGGTTTATGTCTCCGGTGAGGAGTCGGATTCCCAGATCGTGACTCGAGCCGAGCGGCTGGGTATCGCCTCCGATCATCTTTATTTTCTTTCCCAAACCGATATTGACCTTGCTTTATCAGAGTTAGCGGAGACGGAGAAATTATCTCTTATCATCTTGGATTCTGTCCAAGCATTAACCACCGATGAGGTTGATGGAGCTTCTGGTTCCCCTTCGCAGGTTAAAGAAGTGGCGATGAGGCTCACACGGTTTGCAAAGGAGAAAAATATTCCGGCGGTGATGACGGGTCATATCACCAAAACCTATGCGATTGGAGGTCCAAAAACGCTGGAGCATGTGGTTGATGCTGTTCTTTTTTTTGAGGGAGAAAGGTTCTCCCAGTTTCGGGTTCTTCGGGCGATCAAGAATCGCTTCGGCTCCACTTCCGAGGTAGGGGTCTTTGAGATGAAAAAAGAAGGGTTGGTTGAGATTTCTGATCCTTCAGCGGCCTTCCTTTCTCAAAGAAGTAAAGCACCGGGTTCGGCTCTCACCGTTGCCCTTGAGGGAAGTCGACCGATGGTTTTGGAGATTCAATCTTTAACCTCACCAACCTCTTATCGGCATCCCCGCCGAACGACTCAAGGATTGGCAGGGAAGAGAACGCTTTTGACGATTGCCGCTTTAGAAAAGTACGGAGAGATCAAGCTTGGGAGAGTGGATATCTTTGTCAAAAGCTCCTTTGGTCTTCGGGTGTTTGAACCAGCTGCCGACCTCGCGATTGCTCTGGCGATTGCCTCCTCGCAGCTTAAGAAACCTCTGCCAAAGGATCTTTGCGCCTTTGGAGAGGTGGGATTAAACGGAGAGATCAAAGCGGTTGGGGGGGAGGAGGAGCGTCGAGTCCACGCAAGGAAGTTAGGGTTAAAACCAGTAAGTGCAAAGGATTATCCCACCATCCGCGAACTTCTTACCGTACTCTTCTAATTAAAACCAAACTCCAATCTCTTAAAACCAATAATTAATTATTTCCTGATTTTCTCCAGACACACTCTTACCCGTCCCTTAACTACTATAAGTAGTATTGACTTTCCCAGAGGAATATGCTATAAGTTACTCAATAGTTTGTAGCTTTCAAACTTATGGGACTTGACAAGGCACTTTTCGGTTTGGTATATTAGCCTCAGAGCGAGTCTGGGGCAGGGGCTCGCTCTCTTATTTTTGCGAGAAGAGCTCTGGTTCTGATCTGTCAGTAATGGGTTGGAATCAGAGGATTTTTCACAAACAGTTAAAAACTTAGGAAAGGAG
>CAYPTJ010000012.1:0-3330 GCA_964413845.1 uncultured Candidatus Saccharibacteria bacterium
CGGGCCATAAGCAGAAAGAAACTCCCTCTGGAAGACACTCGAAAGACCCAAAAATAACTCTCCTTCTTCCAAAACCTTCTTGTTGATCCTCTCATTCGCTTGCCTTACTCCCACCAACCGGGAGACGCCATCAGCGGCAACTAAGGTGGTGGCGGATTTCACCTCACCTCCAAAGACGGTCACATCCAGCCCCGTTGCTTCTTTTACCCCATCAACAAAGGCGTTGTCCAAGATGTAGCCGGTATAAACCGCCCCCAGACCATCGATGGGAACGGCGGCTTCGATTAAGACTTGGGGGGCGTTGACCCATTCCCTAGTGGCGATATTAGTTTTCCCCTCCCCCCTCAAAGCAGCGGCGACAACGAAATTCGCTGAGAGCGAACCCCAGGCCGCCTCCGGCTCCTCCCCTCTCGCCAAAATCACCCCGCTTTTATCAACAACGACCAAGAAGGAAACCCCCGAGGAGATAAGCTGCTCCTGAGCTAACGTAGAGAGTCTGGAGACGTCTCGAGCGGCGAGAGCCTCCTTTAGGGAGCGGTTGGAGGCTAAAACCGAAGCGGTGGCCAAAGCGCGACTCTGTACTCCCTCAATCGCATAGCCAAAGGTTTGTAAATTGATCTTCAGGTTCTCCAGAGAGTTTCGCTGCATCACCCCTACCAAAAGCGAAGTATAAATAAAAGTAACTACGACGAAGATAAATAAGGAGGCGGCCACAAACGCCCCCACCACCTGGGAGAAAAGCTTAAACCTTAAATATCCCCAAGCCCAGACAGCGATAAAGACAAAGCCGGCAAACTTTAAGAGATGGGAAAGGATCCAGACGAGGCCGAAGGGGGCGATGAGACGAGAGAGCAGAATGTAAGAAGTGCCGCTGAAAGTGCTCAGAGAGAAAACTACTTCTGAGGCAAAAAGGAGCGCAAATCCCCTAAAAAGATTCTTTAGCTCCCTCTCAAAACCTTTGGTAAATTTCACATAAATCCTCCAACAGACGATGCCAAGGAGAGCGAGATTAGCAAGTCTTAAACTGCCTTTTAAAAGATCTCCCCAAGCGACAACCAAGGGCGCGGCGGCCCTTCGACGTCGCTCAGGACCCCCCCCAAGGGCGGGGGGAGGAAGCTGAACAGGTTCAATATAGAAGCTTATCCCAATAAACAGAAGCGCCAAAAATTTTACGGAAAGCTGCCACAGTTCCGCAAACACCCCGCCACCGGTAGCGTGCATCGCTGAGAAAAGAACAAAAAGAAAGAATCCCAAAGCACGGAGGGCGATCTTTCTCTCTCTTTCCTTTCCAGACCCCAAACAAAACATAAACCACAAGGGCGGAGGTGACGGTGACGAAAAGCTCCCCAGCGAAATGCAGATTTGTTAGCCAAAATGTTTGCCAAAACATGGTTTTGGTAAAATCCTAAATCCTAAGCACGAAATTCGAAATAATATCTAATTTTCTAAATCCAAATGACATAAACGCTACTCAGATTTTCTAAGGATAGAGCCAAAGATCAACATCAACTCTATGGCCTCCTTTATAAGATTCTGACGCTCCTTCTCGAGGTTCTTATCATCACCCACGTCGATTAGCTTTAACCAATAGGCATCCTCCTTTGATTCTTTGCGACAGATCTTGATTCTCATTACAAAGTCTTTCTTACTTAACGCTTCGTTGGCCTCGATATAATTTGCACCCATAGATCCGGAAGCTCTTACTACTTGTTTACCATCCTCTATATTCGATATTGTTCTGGGAATTTTCTTTACAAAGGCCCTCACCTTACAGGCGTGTTTGAGAGTCCGTTCTTCTAAATCGTATTGTTTTGAATTTTGTTTTTCGGTCATTCGAATTTGTTTCGAATTTCGATATTCGATATTCGGATTTTCTGCCTCATTTTATCAGCTCTAGGATCTGCTGCGCAGATAGCACCCCAATCTTCACCTCTTCAATCCTCCCGTCCTTACCGATCAAGAAGTGTTGGGGAATGGAGAGAACTCGGTAGTTCTTCAACAAGGCCCCGGTCTCATCCACCAGCGAAGGGAGGAGATAGTTTCCCCTTCCGAGGAACGTGAAAACTCTTCCTGAGGACTCCTGCAAAGCCACTGGAAGAAAAACCACCCCGCGGGGGACGGTTAATTTATCTAAAACAGTGATCTGCTCCACTGACAAGGGATCCCAGGTGGTCCAGAAAGTAATCAGCACCTTACGCTTCTTAAGCGCGCGAAGATTGGTCGTCCCGCCCAAGGTGGAGGGAAGGGTAAAATCGGGGGCGCGCTCGCCGACTCCCAACTCTGTCGGCGCAACTTCAAGAGTGGGAAGCTCTAAGGCGATCTCCTTTCTCCTCGCAAGAAGATCCAAGAACCAGGGGAGGGTGAGGCGCCTTCCAAAAAGCGTAATCCCGGGCCGCGGTTCGAGAATGACAATGGGACTAAGCGGGGTTGAGTCCTCAACGGTAAACGGCTCGGATGTGAAATCCCTATACTGTGGACTGTGAACTGTTAACTGATAACTTCCTGCCGGCAAAAGATAGTGGAAGTTGCCTCCTTCGTCTGTCTTCTGGGGATTTTCCTGTCTAAAGACTTCTCCCTCCCAGAGAAGCCACTCCCCATCGATCTGAACATACAAAGACACCATTGCCCCCGCGACTGGTTCCCCTGCCGCCGAAGGCGAGTCGCCGAAGGCGAACCTCGCCACGGGCGGGCCTCGCCTCTGGCGGGAAGGGGAGGTTACCTTTCCCTTTCTCAAAACCAGAATCGGGGTAAGTTTTTGGGTGACGACATTCCCTGCCCCATCGGTGGAAGTAGCTTCCAAGTCAAACGAGCCTTCCTCCGCAAAGGCGACCTCTCCCCGCCAGAGGCTTGTGCCGACAACCGGTTGCAGACTGAACACATCCGCATTCACCTTTACCTTCGCCGTGACCGGTCCTCCCACCGCTGAGACGATCAGTGAGATCTGAGAACCCGAGGAGACGGAAAGGAAGCCATTCTCGGTGGGAAAGAGCTTCTGGGGGCCCAGGAAAAAGGAGTTTCCTCCCAGACGCGGAGGGAGGAGATCGATCACCAAGGTGACGGTTTTAGAGGTTCCGATATTTCCGCTCGGGTTGGTCGCGCGGGCTTTAATAAGGTAGTTTCCGTCGGGGAGTCTCTTTGGCGTGAAGGCAAAAGTGGCTGATTTTTTGCCGAGGTCCTTGGCCAAATCCACCGGTATCCAGTTGCGCCCGTTATCCACTGAATATTCAATCTTGGCAACGGCCACTTTGTCGGTGACCCTGCCCTCAATCTTAGGGGCGGTTTTAAAAGCTTTAGCAAGTTTGGTGGTGATCGTCACGGTCGGCGGGGGAG
>CAYPTJ010000013.1:0-12226 GCA_964413845.1 uncultured Candidatus Saccharibacteria bacterium
TAGGGGAGCAGGCGGAGGAGGTTGGCTTAACGCTGAAGATGAAGTTTACCGTGATTGTCTATAAAGATGAGGATCTCAAGGGGCTAGTCTCCCAAGTTTTGGGCGGGCTTGTTCCGGAAAACTATGAACTTTTCCCAAGCGAAATGGAGATTGAGACGCTTGAGCCAAAGCTTGGGGATAAGAAACTCGATTTCTCCGCCAAAATCGCCGCACAGGTAGTTCCTAAACTTGATCTTGAGGGGATTAAGCGCGAGCTTTCCGCGCGGGATGTTGCCAGTGCTCAGGAGTATCTTGCCTCCCTTTCCAACGTCAGCGCTTACGAACTGCGCCTTTGGCCAAACTTACCGGAGAATTTGCGAAGGATTCCAAGGAGCACAAAGAGGATTAATGTTAAGCTCCGAACGGAAACTGAGGAGGATTGACCTAAGTAACCCAAGTGACTTAAGTTACTTAAGTGACTTAGGTGACCAAAAAGACCTCATCCCCCTCCCGGACCCGATCCGTTACCTGAACTCCAATCTCATCGCCGGCCTTTGCCTTTTCCACATCCTTATGATTGATTTGCATTGAGGTAATCTCTTGCTCAAAATCGGTTGTTGCCCCCTTGAAATGGATGTGACTACCTGCCTTTAGAGTGGCGGTTAGTTTGATAATCCCGGCGGGGATGTGGCTGAAATAGTGGGTGACGTCCCCGATCTTTTCTTCCAGTTTAGATCACCTCCTTTGCGACTCAACTTAATGATATCAAAAAGGAAGCTCCTTGGGCTCTCCTCCTTTGTATTCAGCAATAATCCTCTTTGCCTCCTCTTTGGCGGGACAGAATTCAAGGTAGTTGCACCACCAACAGATTTTGGTAGGGTGGGGGGAAAACTCTTTTTCGCTCCGAATCTGCTCGGCGATCTCCAGTGCCCTTGCTTTGGCCCTTGATTTTGCCTCTTCGCCAGGCTGGAAGCTCCTAAGGTTTCCGCTCCTGAGGTAGAGATAGCTCGCCTTCGTCGGTGGCTTGCCTAACGCTTCCTCAGCGAGGATGGAGTAAACCATCAGTTGAAAATCGTCATCTCTTTCGCTTTCTCCGGTCTTGTAGTCGATCAGATGAAAGCCGCCTCCTTCCTTATCAATCCGATCGATCTTGCCGGCGAGGACAACGTCAGGTTGGAGCGGAACCTTAAGGAAGTTGGCCTCCACAAACTCTCCCTCTTTCTCAATTTCGGGAAGATAGGCAAGAGTAGGGGAGAGGTTTTGAGTTCGCGCGAACTCCTTCAAAATCTCCAGTCCTTTTTGATACCACCCTCGTTCTTCTTCAATTTCCGGAAAGCCTCCTTGTTTTCCGCGGGCTTCACTTTTTCCTCCTGCCCAAACCTCTTTAAGAAGAGCGAGCAACTTTTCTTCGCTTCTTTCCACCTGCCTCATGCGAAAGAAGAGGTTTAAAACACGGTGAAGCAGGTCCCCAAAGACAAGTTCTTTGCGTTTACCCGCTTCTACCTGAAGCTGTTTTATCTTCTGTTTGTTGGGGTAAACGCTTGTGTAGTTATCAAGATATTCAAAGTAATACTGCCTCGGGCATTTAACGTAAAGACCGATTGAATAAGGCGAATAGGATTGACGTTTTTTCATTTGAGTACCCTTTCAACCAACTCAGTCGTCTTCTCAATTGCTTCCTTCATTTTGCCTTGGAAATCAAACGCGGCAGAATTGCTATGTCCTCCCCCGCCGAGTGTTTCGGCGATCTTTCCGACATCAAACTCCGCTCGCGATCGAAGGTTGACGTGGATTTTTTCTCCCTCATCAGTGAAGATCGCCGCTGCTTCGGTTCCCTTGATGGCGCGCAAAAGTTCGCTGGCGGCATAGGAGCGAGCAGTTGAGAGATTGGCATGGTCTATCTTCAGCCTTTTTTGCTCCTGGCGGCTAAGGGTGGTATAAAGGATGCTGTCTTTTAGTTTAGCGTTGTTAAGAAGAGTTGCCCAAAGAGAAAGGACAGGAAGCGGCCAGCTGCGGTAAATGTTGAAGACGATCTCCTCCCGATTAGCTCCTAAGTGAATCAGCTCTGCTGATTTCTCGAGAACCTCCGGGGTGGTGGAGGCATATTGAAAGCAGCCGGTATCGGTGATGATACCAGTGAGGAGGCATTGGGCAATTTCGGGAGTAAGTTTAACCTTCCATTGTTTCATCAGGTCGAAAAGAAGCTCGGCTGTGGATGAAGCATTGGGGTCCACATACTTCAAATCAATGAGCTTTTCAGCGCCTGAAGGATGGTGATCGATGTTGATCGTCTTTATCTCAGGTGAAAGCTGAAAGCCTTCTTTCCGTGAGAGGCGTGAAAGATTACTGATATCAGTTATCAAGAGGAGGTTGTATTTTCTTAAGTCGAGATCAGCGGGATCAATCTTTCTGATCTTCTTTGCCCTGGATAAAAATAGCAGATTCGCCGGTACCGGGTCGACAGAGACAACATTTACTTTCTTTCCCCAGGTCTCAAGAAGAAGCTGGAGGGCAAGGGCGGAACCGACGGAATCGCCGTCAACATTCACGTGAAGGGGGATGAGAATTCTTTTTGCCTGTTTTAAGACTTTAAGAATTTTTTGAGGTTGATCCATTTTATAGTGAGCTTGTTTATTCTGAGCTTGTCGAACGAATCAAATCTATCCGTTAAGTTTAACAGATTCGCCAAGGTGGGTAGGTAACCTAGATAGGTAAAACCGTAACCGTGACTCGCCGTTGGCGCGGTCCATCAAGCTCAGCAAGAAGAACCGATTGCCAAGTACCAAGATCAAGCTTTCCACTTTTGACTGGGATAATCCGCGAGTGACCGATTATTCCGGCTAAGATGTGGGCTTCGGCATTTCCGTCAGGGTGGTGGTAAGACCGGTTTAAATACTCTTTAAAAAGGTTGTAAAAATCCTGTTTTAACCCTGATTCATCTTCGCTTGTGATAACCGCCGCGGTGGTATGAGGTACAAACACGAGAGCTGCACCCTCTTTTATACCTGATTTCTCTACTGCTTTTTGGATTTGATCGGTGATATTGATCAGTTCAAATTTTTGTGACGTTTGTAATGTAAACTCCATTTTGCTTTGTATTCATACTATAGAGTATGAAGATAACTACTCAGAGATATCTTTCTAATTTTTTGAAGGCTTGTTGCCGTTCTAAAGTTCCCATCCTTGCCTTTCGTACCGCCCGCTCTAAAACTCGGATACTTTGATCGTAGGTCTTTCGATCCACAAAGTAAGGGATTCCATCCTTCCCTCCATGGGCAAAGGCGTAGCGGGCTGGGTCGGTGTAGGAGGGTTTGGCTCCGTAGATTACCTCTGAGATCAGAGAAAGGGCTCGGACAGTTCTTGGCCCTACCCCTTTAATCGCAAGGAGATTCTCAAAATTCTGCGGAGCTTGTGAGGAGGCTTGCCAAAACGTTTTTTCCAACCGCCGTTGATCAAAAAGCTGGTTCACGTAATCCAAGACCTTAAGGTCCTGTAATAAGGTTCGTGGTTCATTGATCAGCTCAACACTAACTACTTTGGTGTTGCGGCTTTCCTTCGCGGTTAGATTGAGGACTTCTTTCTTCTGGGGGTTGGTAATACCGGTATGAGGTTCCTCAACAAAATCGGCTACATTCCCTGAAAACCAATGATATCTTCTGGCTCTTCCGGCAAGCTCATCCATTCCTTGCTGGACAACCGCCCAATTTCCCCGACGATCAAAAAAGAAGGCGTGGTGGTAAAGTTGGAAGCCGTCTTGGATCGCGGTGTTGTCTACTTTTGCCGACATTTTGGAGGAGTAGATAAGGGGTTGGGGGTTAAAGGAGTAACGCTGGGCAAAATTTTCGATGTCCTTTGGGGTCTTGAGCGAGGTCTTTCCTTTTCCCCCGGCAACAAAGATTCCCAAACTTCGCTCCGTTCCCCGAAGAGCTTCTTTGACGGCGGCGGTTGTGGTAGTCGTCAGACCTGAGGCATCCCAGTCAAATGCCAAAAGAGTCCCAAATGATTGAAAGAAAAAAGGATCAGACATCCGGTGGATGAACTCGGTAGGGGAATACTCACAAACAATTGCCTCGGTTAAAAGACGGGCGAGCCGTTTCATCTTGGCAAAAAGCCAAGGAGGACAGCGACCGTAATCCAAACCAAAGGTTGCAATTCCTGTTTTATAAGGCATTTGCTTCGCTCATAACCTTGTTCTCTGGCGAGAATGTGCCATAATAAAATAATCTCAAGCAAAGTTTAGCACGCTTAGAGCTTACACCACAGGCTGTCCTTGACCTATAGTTTCGGAAGTGGTAGAATTGATTAACAATCACAGCAGAAGGGAGAGAGGATGAGGGATGTACGGCTACATGAGCAGGTTGCGTTCTTAGCTTTTAGCCTTCTTGCTGGTTGTTCCTGTGGATCTGTCAAGGTACAACTTGCTGATAGGTTTGATGATGAACATCGCGGAACAGATCTTTTTCTGATCAAAGAAACAAATGGGAGGAGAAAGAGGCTTCGGATCGATCTGACCGAAGGCCACCGTGAGGTTATCGCCAAAAAGTTTAAGCGCAATCTCCAACTTGCAAAACATAGACGAGGCTACTGGGTTTGGGTTGTACCTGTTTTGAGAGAGGAAGTTATCACAGCAGGTACGGACCCTTGCTTTAGCAAGACTTGGGATAGAGTAGTTTCAGCAGTATATGAGCCAGTGGCTTTTACCCCTCAGGATCTCTGCCCAGAACATGGGGAAGGGTGTTCCCTTGTAGAAAAGCTCTTCACCATCGGGAGGGGTTTAATCATGTCTCTACCGAAAGATTATCAAGCGCTCTTTGAGTAAAAGAGCGCTTTTCTTTTTGCCTGCTATTTACTATTTACCATTAACCATTTACCATTAACTTAATGAAGATTTTGGGAGTTGATTGGGGCGAAAAAAGAATCGGATTGGCGATTGCCGAGGGCAGTTTGGCGGAGCCTTTGGGAGTGGTTGATTCGGTGGAGAAGTTGCTTGAGATTGCCAAGAAGGAGGGGGTTGAAAGAATTGTTCTGGGTTTGCCTGAGGGAAGACATGAGAAAAAAGTCAAGGAGTTGGGGAGGAGGTTGGAGAAGGAGCTAGGAGTTGAAGTGATCTTTCGAGGAGAGGTCCTTTCAACAGAAACCGCTTTAAAAGTGGCGATTGAAGTAGGGAGGGGGAAGAAAGCACGCCGAAGGCTTGATGCTCTGGCAGCAGCAATTCTTTTGCAGGAATATCTTGACTCGGTTGGTGAAAGCCGATAGTAGACAAGGACAACTTTCTGTGTTACTTTACCTTGTAGGTAACCAAACTTTTAAAAACCTTTTGGAAAGGAGGGAAGACAATGAACTGGCGACGGGTCTTGATCCCATTTTTCCTTCTTGTAGTGTTTCTTTTCCTCAACTACTACATTGGTAGTCAGCTTCCCAACGGAGGCGGAGCCGAGATTCCACTCACTACTTTAGTTGGCGAGATTAAGAGAGGTGATGTTACCCAACTTAAGATCGGTACCGACAAGGTTGAGGTTCTGACCGCGGATGGGCAAACCTCCACCGTTAACCTTGGGACTATGGGGGTGGGGGACGTTGTCCCTACACTCCGCGCTCTTGGGGTGACAGAGGATGAGCTGGCGGTGGTGGAGATCACCTATCTCACGCCCCCGACCAACTGGAGAGGGATTATCAGTTTCTTTCTACCTCTGCTTCTTTTCGGGGGCTTCTTCCTCTTCTTTATGAGGAGCCGGGGTAGAGATGGAGGCATCCTTGACTTCGGCAAGAGCCGAGCCCGAATGCTTAGCGGCGCTCAGTCGACCGTTACCTTCGACGATATCGCCGGCTGTGAGGAAGCCAAGGAAGAGATGGCGGAGGTGGTTGAATTCCTTAGCCAGCCGGAAAAATTCACGGCCCTGGGAGCCCATCTCCCCAAGGGGATTCTCCTCGTTGGGCCTCCAGGCTGTGGTAAAACGCTGATGGCCCGGGCGGTTGCCGGTGAGGCAGACGTGCCCTTCTTCGTTATGGCCGGATCGGAGTTTGAGGAGGTATTCGTTGGGGTTGGTGCCTCTCGGGTTCGTGACCTTTTTGAGCAAGCCAAGCGCAGCGCCCCTGCGATTGTCTTCATCGACGAGATCGAAACGATTGGCAGGGTACGCGGCAGACTTCCCACCAGTGCTAACGGTGCGTATCAGCAGACTCTCAACCAGATCCTAACGGAAATGGATGGGTTTGAGGTTGGAACGAATGTAATTGTTCTGGCCGCTACCAACCGTCCGGACATGCTTGATCCAGCGTTAAAACGTAAGGGGCGGTTTGACCGCGAGGTTATCATTGACCAGCCTGATCTTGTTGGTCGGGAGGCGATCTTCAAGATTCACCTTCGAGGCAAACCGTTGGCAGAGGAAGTCAAGCTTCGAACTCTCGCGGCGATTACTCCCGGCTTTACCGGGGCTGACATCGAGGCCTCAGTCAACGAAGCTGCTCTGTTGGCAGCCCGGCGGGGCAAGAAGAGGATTGAGATGGTCGACTTCCGGGACGCAATCGAGAAAGTGATCGCCGGGCCGGAGCGGAAGAGCCGGAGAATCAGCGACGAGGAGAAGGAGATTATCGCCTATCACGAGGCAGGCCATGCCTTGGTGATGGCGAGTCTCGAGCATTGCGATCCGGTGCGCAAGGTCTCGATCATCGCCCGTGGTCTCACCTTGGGCTATACCTTTGGTACTCCAGAAGAGGATCGGTACCTCTTCCCTAAAGGGAAGCTTTTGGATGACATCGCCGGTCTTCTTGGAGGGCGGGCAGCTGAGGTGCTCAAGTTCAGTGAGGAAACGATCACCACCGGAGCAGCCAACGACTTAGAAAAAGCGACGGAGCTCGCCCGGCAGATGGTTACCCGTTTCGGGATGAGCGATCTTGGCCTTCAAACCTTTACAAGGTTTCGCCAGGATTACCTGCGCGAAATGTTCGGGGAAACCGGTATGGCAGAGGAAACGGCTAGACTGGTGGACATCGAGGTGGGGAAGATCCTCTCCCAAGCTTATGAGCAGGCCAAGGAGATTCTTACCGAGAGACAAGAGGTCCTCGAGCGGATTGTCAAGGCCCTTCTGGAGCGTGAGACTTTGACCGAGGAGGAGTTTAACGCCTTGGTCCCCAAAATTTAATCATTTAACCCTTCGGGTTTGGGTTTCTCAACCCGAAGGGTTTATTTATTTGCTTGCCCTGTACCAAGCTTGGTTTGGTACGGGACTTGCTTCTCACCTTTTACTTTTGGCAAAATATCTCTGATGCTCATTCTTCCCTGGGACAGCGCCATAAAACTCCTTATCTCCTTTGTTCTCGGGGGAGTGGTCGGATTTGAACGAGAGGCCCACGAGAAGCCGGCTGGTCTTCGCACCCACATCCTTATTGCGCTCTCCTCCACCCTGTTTACTCTCCTTTCGATGAGTTCCGGCTTTGGAGATCCGGCGATGACATCAAGAGATCCAGCGAGAGTGGCCGCGGCAATCTTAGGAGGAATGGGTTTTATCGGTGCGGGGGTGATCATTAGCACCGGTGGCCATGTTAAAGGGATTACTACCGCCGCTTCGCTTTGGATAACGGCAGGAATTGGGATGGCTGTAGGATTAGGGGAGTATGGGTTGGCCGCCTTTACCACCTTCCTTGTCCTTCTGACCCTTACGGTTTTGGTTTGGGTTGAGAAGTACTTTGGACAGGATTAGGAGTATGCCTTCACCTCGAAAAAAGATTAAAGTTTTTAAGCTCTCATTTAAAAAAAAGGTACTTTTAGCCTTCTTGTTTTCGCTTCTTGCAGTTGGTTCTGTGGCCGGTTGCATCAGTTATGAGCTCAATCGGCCGGCTGGTTCCGGCCTAAGAAAAGAAGTTGTCGTCGAGAGGGGGGAGACGTTACGGCAGATCACTACCAAGCTCAGTGAGAATGGGTTGATTCGCTCCACTAATCTTTTTCTCGTCTACGTCACTCTTAAAGGGCTTTCCTCCCAAATTGAGGCCGGCCGTTATGAGATTCCTCCTACACTTTCGATGCGGGAGGTTATTGAGGTTTTGCGCCATGGGAGTTTTGATGTCAAACTCACCTTTCTTGAAGGGTGGCGACGGGAGGAGTACTTGGAGTACGCTTTGAAAAACCTTCCGGTTGACAGTGCAAACTTTACCAAGGAGTTTACGGCAGAAACTAAAGGACTGGAGGGGTATCTTTTCCCAGATACGTACTTTGTCGCGCAGGATATCAACGCCAAAGAGCTAGTTGCACTTCTAAAGGAAAATTTTGAGAAAAAGTATGCTGAGGTAGAGGAGGCAATCAAGATGCAAAACCTCACCCAAAAACAAGCAGTAATCCTCGCTTCCCTTGTGGAAAGGGAGACAAAAAATGCAGAGGAAGTAGCAACTATCGCGGGGATTCTTTTGAAGCGTCTAAAGTTTGGTTGGACACTGGATGTTGATGCCAGCATTCAGTATGCTCTCGGTTATCAAAAGGATGAAGGAACTTGGTGGAAGAAGGATTTGACCTCGGCGGATCTCGCCATCAAAAGCCCTTATAACACCCGAAGAGTCCAGGGACTTCCTCCAACGCCAATTTGCAATCCTGGGCTTTCGGCATTGAAAGCGGCGGCAAACCCCGCTTCAAGCAATTATCTTTATTATCTTCACGATAAAGATGGGAATGTTCATTTTGCCGAAACCCTTGACGAACATAATCAGAACGTGGTAGAGTATCTCCGCTGAAAAAGTTAAGAGGAGCAAAAGAAGCGCTTTAAAGAGGGCGTTTTTCCCTTTGCGTGTCTTTCCTTTTGTTTATGGAGCGCAAGTTTTTTAAGGAGAAAAAAGAGATCCTGCCTCTACCTGACTTAACCCTTACTCAAAAAGAATCCTTTGATCGCTTTCTCTCTGAGGGGATCCAAGAGGTTTTGGACGAGATTAACCCCATTCAGGATTATACCGGTCGCGGATGGGAAATCACTTTCGCAAGCCCCCGTTTTGGTAAGCCAAAAATCTCTCAAGAGGAGGCGATGGAAAAAGGTTTGGCTTACTCTTTCCCCTGGTACCTTACTGCTACCTTAGCAGATGTTAAAAGCGGAAAGAAGATTCCTCAAGAGGTTTACATGGGGGAGATTCCCCAGATGACAGGAGGGGGAACCTTTATCATCAATGGAGTTGAGCGGGTGGTGGTTAACCAGCTTCTTCGTTCAGAAGGGGTTTACTTTACGGTGGAAACCGACCCCGTAACCGGTGTTCCTCTCTCCTCGGCAAGAATTCTTCCAAAAAATGGTGCTTGGTTGGAATTTACCACCGCGCGCAAGAATTACCTCACGGTGAGAATCTCCAATTACCGCAAAATGGCGGCAACCACTCTTCTTCGTGCCTTTGGATTAGCTTCTGATGAGGAGATCAAGAAAACTTTTGCCGATGTGGATACCGATTCAAACCGCCCTTTCATCGAAGAAACACTTAAAAAAGACCCTGCCAAAAGTTATGAGGCAGCGATTCTTGAAGTTTTTAGCAAGGTTCGTCCTGGGGAACCGGCCCTTTTTGATACCGCCAAACTAACTTTTGAACGTATTTTCACCGATCACCGGCGCTATGATCTTGGTAGGGCGGGACGGTTCAAATTGAATCAAGTCCTTGACCTTAACTTGCCGATCAATGAACGAAAGTACCGCCTTTTAATGCTTGAGGATCTGGTAGCAACGATCCGGCGGGTGATTGAACTTAATCACGGGATAGGAGAGGCAACGGACATTGATCATCTCGGCAACCGTCGTATCCGCTCAGTAGGGGAATTAATCCAAGCGCAGCTGCGAATCGGTTTTATCCAAATGGAGCGGGTTATCAAAGAGAGGATGAGCCTCCAAGCTCGAGAGCAATTGCCCAAGCCAACGGTTCTTATCTCTACTCGGCCAATTGAGGCACGTCTCCATTCCTTTTTTGCTTCTTCGCAACTTTCACAGTGCCACGAGCAGACCAATCCTTTGGCTGGATTGGAGCACCTGCGGCGTCTTTCGGTTAAAGGACCGGGAGGTTTAACGACGGAGCGTGCGAGCTTCTCGGTTCGCGATGCCCATTTTACTCACTACGGAAGGGTCTGTCCAATCAAAACCCCAGAAGGGGCCTCGATCGGGTTAACCACCCATCTTGCGCTTTATGCGCGAGTGAATGAGCTTGGGTTTTTAGAAACTCCTTACCGAAAGATAGATAAAAGTGGGAAAAATCCGTTAGTTACCAAGGAGATCGTTTATCTTACCGCGTATGATGAGGATCAGTATGTAATTACTGATGCCTCAGTGAGATTGGGGGATGACGGAAGAATTCTTGATGAACGCATTCCTCTTCGCCACCGTGGGGAATTCTTCTTTGGTTCAGCTGATCAAGCAGATTTGATGGATGTAACCCCCCGTCAGATTGTTTCTGCCTCAGCGGCGCTTATTCCTTTTTTAGCTCATGATGATATCAACCGAGCACTGATGGCTTCCAATATGGAAAACCAAGCGGTTCCGCTTCTTACCCCTGAGGCGCCTCTGGTGGGGACGGGGATTGAGAAAGAGTTGGCAAAAAATTCAGGAGTGGTTATCACCGCCGAGGATGATGGAAAAATTACCTCTGTTGATTCCGAGCAAATCGAGGTGATGTATGGTAAGAAAAAGAAAGTCTATCACCTTCAAAAATTTGTCAAAAGCAACGATGAAACTTGTTACAACCAGCGGGTGAGAATTGCAGTTGGGCAGAAGGTCAAAAAAGGCGATCTTTTGGCGGATGGTCCTTCGATAGAGAATGGTGAGTTAGCACTTGGTAGAAACCTCACTATCGCTTATATGTCATGGGAAGGTTTAAGTTATGAGGACGCCCTTGTTATCTCCGAGCGCTTGCAGCGGGAAGATCTTCTTTCTTCAATCCACATCACCGAACATGTTATTCGCGTGTTGGAGACAAAGTTGGGTCCGGAGGAAGTAACGCGTGACATCCCCAACGTTTCGGAAACAGCACTTAGGAATCTTGATGAAAATGGAATTGTGACAATTGGTGCGGAGGTTAAAGGCGGGGATATTTTGGTAGGGAAAATTGCTTCCAAAGGAGAGACTGAGCTTTCTGCGGAGGAAAGATTGCTTCGGGCAATTTTTGGGGAAAAAGCACGGGAGGTAAGGGATGTTT
The DNA here is from genome assembly GCA_964413845.1 of uncultured Candidatus Saccharibacteria bacterium. Classification (GTDB taxonomy): domain Bacteria; phylum Patescibacteriota; class WWE3; order 9FT-COMBO-53-11; family 9FT-COMBO-53-11; genus CAYPTJ01. The sequence goes on from CAYPTJ010000013.1 coordinate 11,122, forward strand.
CCCTCCGAATGTCCCATGGGGAATGGGGAACGGTAGTTGATGTCAAGATTTTAGATCGAAAGGAAACGGAGCTTCCGGTTGGAGTTTTGGAGGAGATTGCGGTTCGGGTGGCGCAGGTTCGCAAAATCACTGTTGGGGATAAACTTGCCGGGCGGCACGGTAATAAAGGAGTGATCAGCAAAATCGTTTCTGTTGAAGATATGCCTCATCTTGAGGATGGGACTCCGGTGGATATCATTCTTGAGCCCCGTTCGGTTGTAAAACGGATGAACTTAGGGCAGATTCTTGAGGCGCATCTTGGTTGGGCAGCTGAGAAGTTACAGGTAAAATACGCTGTTCCCGCCTTTGAGAAGTTTGAGGAGCAAACCTTGATAGAAGAGTTGCGTAAAGCAGGCTTGCCTGTAACCGGTAAGACCAAACTTTATGATGGACGCACTGGGAAATTGTTTGACCATGAGGTTGTTGTTGGAAAAGCCTATTTCCTCAAATTAGAACATTTAGCGGAAGACAAGATCCACGCTCGCTCAACTGGTCCTTATGCACTGATCACTCAACAACCTTTAGGGGGGAAAGCGCAGTTTGGCGGTCAGCGTTTTGGAGAGATGGAGGTTTGGGCACTTGAGGCATACGGAGCAGCCTACACCTTGCAAGAGATGTTAACGATCAAATCCGATGATTTGGTTGGCCGATCTCAAACTTACCGCGCGATCATCCAGGGAGAGGAGGTTCCTGCTCCTACCGTCCCGGAATCATTTAAGCTCTTGGTGAAGGAGATAAACGGGGTTGGTTTGTCGGTTGAGACTTTAAACAGTAAGGGGGAGCTAGCCTCAACAAGCGAGGAGGGGGGGTTGAAACCAGAGAGTCATAAGGAGATTGGATCGATAAGAGATTTTAATGCCCTGCAAATTTCCATTGCTTCCCCAGAGGTGATCAAGGGTTGGTCGTATGGAGAGGTAACCAAGCCAGAAACAATTAATTACCGGACCTTCAAAGCTGAGAAAGATGGGTTGTTTGATGAGCGTATCTTTGGCCCTACTAAAGATTATGAGTGTTACTGTGGGAAGTATAAGAAAGCTCGGTTCAAGGGGATTATCTGTGACAAATG
>CAYPTJ010000014.1:0-5899 GCA_964413845.1 uncultured Candidatus Saccharibacteria bacterium
TCCGTCTTCTCAAACACAAGGAGGACAAATGAAATCCGAAGAGATAAAGAATTTCTTCAAACTGTACGAAAGAGCGAACCCTAAAACGCGGCAAAACGTTCGTGACATTCTGGGTAGTGAGCCTTCAGAAAAGCTCTGGAAGAAAACGCCCCCCGACCCAGAAATGTTTGAAAAAGCCATGAGGTTGTTGAGAAACCTTCGCAGCCAAGCGGGAGAATCACCTAAGGAATATCTGGAAACCGAAGCTTATTGGACCGAACGAATTGCAACCTCTTTCGGTCAAGCACTTCACCCGGAGCTTCTAGAGGCGGTTACCCGTATTACCAAAGCGGAAAACCTTGGAAAGCAGGGGGTTGGCGTCTCACCGTCACTCGAGGAATCAAAATGGGAAATCTATTGTTTTCTAGCATTATTACTGCCTTGAGAAGGTTTTGATCCAGAACTTGCCGAATTCTGCGGCGTCTCGGAACAGGAGTACAGCCTAAAGCTGGAAATGGGCAGGTATCACGTAACAACCGAAAAAGAACTCGAAGAGGCAAAAGCGATACGCGCTTTTCTCGATGGGCTTTCGTCAGAAGATAGAAAACTCGCACTGAAAATCATCAAGGCCGTAGGAGAGGCGGATATCGCATGGCGGACAGTTAAGGAGCTGGTTGATGATCCTAACTACTACCGAGCCGAGGACTTGGAGCAGAAGCTTGAAGAAGTCGGGGCGATAGTAAAACTGCGTATCAGACGTAGGTTTTAAAAAAGTCAGGTCTCAAGAGGATACGAATCCACTTTTGGGACCTTTTTTGTGGGAAAAATGCAAAAAAACGGCGGGGTAGCCATCCCCTTTGTCAGTTAGCAATACTTTTCTTCTAGAATTTGCTATACTTAGGTTAATCGAATCCAGACTACAGGTTTTAAAAGCGGGAGGAGACATAATGGAGTACTTCGTCTTTGTTGAAGTTCTAGCTTTTTTACATCGCTTGCGAATTCGTTTTAACAAAAAAGTGTGTCTTGATCTTGATTCATGGGAGTATTGAAAGGAGCCAGAAGATGCTCGAAAAGATTTTTCTTTCCGTTCTGTTAATCCTTGGCGCTATCTTCGGAGCGGCCAGATATCTTATCACCTCCGTAAGAGTTTTCAACGAGTGGGCGTGGCGCTGGTCAGATCAGAACTAACTTCCCTGGCGATCGTTTTTGGTATTCTTAATGCCAAACCGGTCGCCTTTTTTTGTAGCTATTGACTTAAATCTCAAACTATAGTACTAATTACTTGTTTCTCAATTGAGGAGGGTTTGACAGAATGGTTACTAAGGAAAAGGGGGAAAGGCGAGGCGTGCGTTTGCCACGCAAAAAATGTGACTAGGGCAAAAAAAGAGAGAGAAAAGGAGAAAAAGGAAATGGGCGGGCTACGATCAAAAATACCGGTTCTCAAAGCAACGGTCGTGTGGCTTGCGGTTTTGAGTATCTTGCCAGCCATGCTGCTCGCGTCTTGTGTCTTTGAGGCGGTCGGCCCGGACGGGAAGTCCCTGCCGATAGACCACTTCAGCCTAAAGACCCTGGAAATTGTCGTTCGCGAAGACGGTTCGGTCGACCTGAGCCGAGTACCGATTGCAGGAACTCTCATTCCGGCGGTGATGCGTCTTTATGGCTTTGATCCGGAAACGATCCTTCCTGAAACCTTGGTAAATTTCGTCAGGGAGTCAAAAATCCTGAGCTTTCGGATCACCAAGGTCAAAGACGGTCTGACCTTCTTCATAGATGGCCAGCGAATGCTGACTTTTTATGGGGGAACAAAGGAATGGGAAAACTTTGCCCACTGGTATCCGGCTTTGATGCCCGCGGATATTTTTGGGCCCACGATCGCAGAGGTGGCCAAGCTAATCCCCCTACCAGGATTTGACATCGTCGTCCTCTTTGAGCAAGAAGGCGGCTTGCTATCTCCGGGGGTGGAGCGGCTCACTTCGGCGGAGCTTGAAAAAATCAAGCCCGAACCGGTGGACCTAACTCTTGCGGTCAGGATTACCTATGACGAGAACGGCGCGCCATCGATTTCTGGGGTGAACATCCCAGAATTGCTGGACAACTTTTCCATTCCCGCGCCCGGGCAAAACGAATCGGGCGACTTCGTTCTTGACCAGCAAACTTCTCTCAAAGAGATTCTGGATTCGGCGGGGGTGATCATCCCGGGATACGCTTTGTACCTAAACCCTGCCTCCCAGCAAATCCTTTTGAAGGAGGGGGTCAAAACTGCAAATTTGAAGCTTTCGATTGAAGGACTCAAGCTTCGGATCAATGAGGACGATTTGCCGGCGGTCACCTGGAACACTAACGTTCTTAACCAGATGGAAGCAAAAGCTTTCCAACTGGGTTGGAATCCGATGGGACTCGTGAACGCTCTCGGGCGGATTGAAGTCGGGGTGACGGTCGAGTTCGCAGGCACTAAATAAGGGAGGCCAGCGATGAAAGACTGGCTGGAAAAACACAGGAAGTGGATTACGGGAGCTTTCTTTCTCCTTCTCCTAATCCTCATCCTAAATGCCATCCTGAACTTTGGGCTTGCGAGCGTAGGAGCGCTCATCATAGGAGGAGTCTTGGGCTTGATCGTGTTTCTGATCCTGACCAACTCCTTCTGGCCAAACCTCAAGTGGATAGTGGGGCTTGGTCTGCTGATTGCCTTTTTGATCTTACTATCCACCTGCGGCAGCTTTTGGATTAAGACTATCGAAATCTGTCCCTGAATCACTAGGCTGGGCTAGAGTATCCCTCTCCCAGCCTTCTCTTTAATAAAGGAGGAAAAGTGACTGATTTAGGTCAAATCTATGCGGCTTTTCTGGCAACAACGGATAAAAACAGTCGGGAGGCACACGAAAGACTCCTCTCTATCGAAGCGCTTGCTCGCCTTAAGAAAGCGGAAGAGGGGCTTGAGAAAATCCCTCTTTGGGTGAATTGCGTAGAGAAATATTTGCACACGGAAAACTGCCCCATCAAGTTTCCAACCCTTCTTCTACTTGACGCTGTAATGAGCCGACCAGGAGACATCCCAGAAGCGGAAGCGTGGGCTCAGTTCGGGAGAATCCTCTATATTCTTGCCACCCATAGGCTGATTGCAGAAGTATCTATCAAGCCGCTCGGATAAAAAAAGAAAACCCCACCAAGATATTATTCTTTGTGGGGGTTTTTATTTAAAAAGATATAAAAGTCGAGTCACTCCCACCGCTGCGGAGGGGGCGTGTACTCGTTGCAACCGCGCGTATCTACCCCCGGCAAAGCGCGACAAGGTCCTGCATTGGGATGTTCACTAAATGGTTGTCCACAGACAAGACACTTTTCTTGTGCAGCGTTCTCACCAGGAAAAACGAAGCCATCACAAATAAACAGCCGCTTACCATTAACCCAATCGAAAAGAGAGCCACCATAGGGCGCGTGCTTGTCGAATCGGCGTCCGCAACGTGCGCAAATCACTCCTGCATAAGGAGGGTCCTCCGCGTGTCCCACTGCTGAAAAGCTTCCTTCATCGTCGAAGCAAGAGCTAGCCATGTTTTATCTCCTCTTCCTTTCGTGTTCAAATTTTAGCTGATTCTACCAAAGATATTGCCTAAGGTCAAACTATGTGAGTTAAAGGGTTGACTTTTAGAATAATTTATGCTATAAGACACGTATCGCACTTTACCAATTTAATGCAAATATATGAAAGGAAAGAGGAGGAAAAGATGAAAAGGATCTTGGTGACCATGATGGTACTCGCAATTCTTTTTTCTGGTTGTACGAAAGCGGGTCAAGGGATAAGCCCTCTTGCTGGGCTTAACCCGACTCCCGAAGCTGTGAAGGCTTCGGACTCGGCAACAATTGTGGTTGCTAAGGCAAGTGCCAAAGCCACCCAAACGCCAAGGGTCGGAGCGACGGCAGTGCAGACATCCGGAGGGCAGTATATCGAGGCCAATAAACCAGCCACGAACTACGATTACGTGGTCGACGGAGACACCGTCCGTTTTGACAAGGTGACTGGAAAAATCTTGGGCTTCGGTTTGCAAAAATCGGACGGAACAAGGATCAATGAGTCAGATACCTCAAAGATTGCACCAGAGGAAATCCGTTGGTCTGACCGGATGGCGATAATTCTCTGGAACGGGAACGCTGGTCTTCTTAAAACCGCCGTTTCCGGAAATCCAACTTGGCGGGAAATTCTAAACGTCACCATCTGGATCGCGCGCGGAGGTCTTTGGGTACTTACCAAAGACCCAAAGGTGAACATTGACCAATATACCGGTCAAGTTCCTATCCCGGGAAATATCCAGACGGTCGAATCCTGGCTGAAGCTTGTTTACGACGTGAACTTCAACCGAAGTTTATTTCAACAAAGGGACAGCCCCCAGCAAAATGTCTTGAATCAGCTGGGAATGAAAATTGAAGACATGCCGGATTCTTCGGCGGAATTCTCAACCCCTGAGAGTGTCGCAAAAGTATGTCCAGGGCTTATCCAACTAGCCGAAAAACGAGGCTGGGGAGGCTAAAATGAGAAAATTCCTGATTGTCTTTTTGCTGTTTCTGTCGGCCACGCTTTCACCAATGACCGCGATCGCCGAGGAGCCGGATGCCTTTACGGCTCGGCTTCTTCGAGAGATCGATGCCATGGAAACCACATCCCGAAAAGAAATCGGAGCGGCGATGGCGCCAAGAGGAGACACTCTCCTCGGAAAAACCATCGTTATCAGTAGCGAACAACGAAGCATCTCTGGGGTGATCGATCAGATCCTGATTGAGCTTGGAGTCTCAACCGAAATCGGACCTGTGGCCCCCTTTGAGATCAATGAGTCAGATTATGAAAAAACGATCTGGTTTATGGCGATCGTTCAAGCGACGACCGACGGGCTGGAAAAGCGGCAGTTTTCCCTACCAAACGAAGTAGTCTGCGAGGATATCAAAAACTCCGGGAGAACCTTTGGCTATTTCGATCCTTACGGCTTTTATCCGGGTTGCCCGATCGTCATCCCAAGGGATTTTTCCGACGTTAGAAGGCTTATTACCAAACACTCGGCCACCATGCAAGAAACCTGGGGAGTGGTATTGCCAGATAACTTCTTGCCTTGGAACTGCCCCCAGCAAAACTGGCCACCTTCCTACGGGAAACAGCTCTGGGGAATTATCAGCCGCTACGGGTTGCCCGTCGTGCCGACGAAAACCCCAAAGCCAGAAAGGACGAGAACGCCAGTAGCGCCAACGGCGACACCGACAGTAACACAGACGCCGGTGGGCACGCTCACGCCCCAGCCAACAGCGACAGCAACGACAACGCCTATACCCCCGAATGGTGAGAGTTTCTCGACAAGCAAGGCGATCATCGCCTTGTTACTATTGCTGCTCATTGTCTTTGGTTTCAGTGGCGCAATATCGAACTTCAGCACAAAGTACGGTACCGATCTTATGCTCTTCACGATTGGGGCGATTGCCTTCACAGTCGCAATTATGTGGCTGCTTTCAATCGTGGAACTGATAAAGATCGACTTCATCGGGTTCTAAAAGGAGGAGACATGGAGAAGCATAGTGGTCGGGCTTACAACATCACGAACCTCACCCAGGGGTTCTATCAGCTTGTCCTTGCGGCGCTCCTATCAGGACTTTTTTCGAGGGGCGTCATCGAGGCAGTCGAGGTTCTTTCTGGGCCAGGAGATGAGTGGGCGCTTATGTGGACTCTGTTGCAGGTAACACTCATGCTCGGTGTCCCGCTGGTGTACTTTGAGCTGAAAAAAACCGGATCCATCAAGGGAGCGTTCTTTGAACACTACCTTAATGTTATCCCAATCTCGCTCGCCCTGATCTTTCCGATCAGAATGAGCCAGCTGTCACTGATCTACCTTGGATTGGGCATCTACAACCTTGTCCAGTATTTTCATGGTTGGAGATGGTTGGC
>CAYPTJ010000015.1:0-11727 GCA_964413845.1 uncultured Candidatus Saccharibacteria bacterium
ATCCGAAGCACTAAGCACGAATATCGAAACGGATTCGACAAGCTCACCGCAGGCAAATTCAAATGACCAAAATGTTTCAAATTTAGAAAATTCGAATTTAGATATTGTTTCGAATTTAGGATTTCGAATTTCGAATTTGAAAACTGGAGAGATTGTAGAAAGAGTCGGCGCTTTCTCTGAGGCAGCAATCGCTAATCTTAAGGCAGGAAAGATTGAAGTTCAGGAGTTAAGTATTGGAGGACAAAGTCTAAAGGAATATCTCGACTCTTATTTCGCCACCCGCGACTCAGTCTCTGGAACTGAAACCCTCGTTGATCCCGAAGGAGAGATAGCGCAGATTAACGCGGATGGAAGTGTAACGCGGATAATCGCTGAGGAAGTTGAAGCAGGAACGGGAGTCTTCCAACGGCTGACGGTGGTAATCGAAGCAATCTTTGACCACGTAAAAGCGCAAGCGCTCGACGTGGCAGGTAAGCTCACCGCCAAGACAGCCAAAATCGCCGAAGCGATAATCCAGACCCTTCGGGTTGAAAAGTTATCGGCTGAAAAAGCAGAGGTTAAGACTCTTGAGGTAGAGGCGCTTGGAACTAAGGGAGAGTCCTCCGGATCAGGAGTAATTCCGACTGGAGAAGGGAAAGTAGTGATTAAAAGCTTAGCCGTCACTGAGCACTCAAAGATCTACGTCACCTTTACAACCGACTATGCTCCGGCAACGCGCTTTTGGATCGCCGAAAAGAAAGTCCCTTCGACGGATTCGACCCCTTCGACAGGCTCAGGGCAAGCAGGCTCACCGCAAGCAAGCTCAGGTTCTTTCACCGTTGAACTTGATGCCCCCGTCGCCGCCGACGCCAAATTTGACTGGTGGATCGTTAACTAAACCCACAGTTAAAAGCCAGCAATCTCTACCCCACTTAATTCGCTGTTTGTTGCTATCCTATCCCACCCTCAAAATAAGTTCGCCCATCAAACAACCACAGTTGAAACGGAACTTAAAACAGAGCTTGAAACAGATTCAAAAGCAAACCTCCTCCCCCACAATTTATTCATACTCTATAGTATGAATATAAACACACCTGCGGGAGAAAATAACAAACACATGTTTGATACCAAGCAACATCACCCAATTGTTTAAATTTGGCGGGGGAAATAAAAAGTTTCGCCGCTGGGATAACTCAAAGGCCGAAGATCCTCCTCGTCCCTGCCATCGTTCGTGAACCGTAACTTCTTTTTTGCGGTTTGGGAGGTTTGGGAATCAGCTTTTCAATAATGGCCGAGAACTCTTCTCCAGATTGATGGAGAATATTACTCATCCTCCCTATTGTGTTTGCCATAACTCCATATTTTTCGCTAATTTTGTGGTATGTTCTGTACCGTTTGAGCTCCTTCAAAATAGCTAGTCGTTTTGCTACCATTTTGATCTCGGTTGGGGTAAGGATGTGAGAAAGGAAAACGATCCGCTCCACGCCTGTCAAAGAATTTATCGCCGCCCAAAAATCTTTTATAACCTCTTTTTCCATCTCACCTAAATTTTTCTTTGATACTTTTGGCATGCGTTTTTACCTACACCTTACAATAACCAGTTAGATTATTTATTCATACTCTATTGTATGAATATAAATGATGCTTGTCAAGAGTCATTAAATTATGCAGGGGTCTAATTAAATTAAGTGGCGGTCTAGGAGATCAAGCTACACTCGAGCGAGAAAAGGAAGGAGCCCCGCACCAATACTTCGTATGATGCGGGGTTAACTCCGCGACACCACTTTTGATGAAATCAAAAGCGAGTTCGAGCGTAAGCGAGGACTGTACATTCGCAAATCAATACTAAGCTGCTTTGCGGTAGAGGCCGGAGCCAAGCGATTTCACCAAGCCTTTCATTTCCAAAAGCGTTAAGGTCGAAAGGATTTCGTTTGTTGCCATATTAGCAATTTTGATAATTTCATCGACATGTTTTTCGTCATTGCCCAAAAGCGCTAAAAGCTCCTCCTCGCGCTTTGTTGTTGGCATCGCCTCTTTAACCTCTTGCATCTTCGCCTTTACCTCAACCTCAAGCTCCTCCAAAATATCCTTTCCCGAGGTCACTGGTTTGGCTCCGGAGGCAATCAGTTTGGCTGTTCCGGCGGAATAGGGAGAAAAGATCGATCCGGGAACGGCAAAAACCTCCCGACCCTGCTCCAGAGCCGCCCGAACGGTATGGAAGGTTCCTGAGCCCTCCGCTGCCTCAACCACCAACGTCCCCAGAGCCATTCCGGAGATAATTCTGTTTCGCACGGGAAAATTAGAAGGGTATGTGGAAGTTCCTGGAGGAAATTCGGTGATAATTGCTCCCCTACCCCTCCTGATAATCTCCTCTCCTAACTTCGTATTTGCTGGAGGGTAGATCTGATCAATCCCGCAGGCTAAAACGGCGACCGTCCTTCCTCCTGCCTCAAGCGCTGCTTTGTGCGCCGCCGCGTCTATCCCCAGAGCCAATCCAGAGATGATCGTTAACCCAACTGCGGTAAGCTCTGGAATGAGCGCCTCAACCACTTCCTGACCGTAACGGGTCATCTTTCGCGTCCCCACCACTGCCAAGGAGAGATTGTCTGAAGAGAGGAGCTCTCCCCTAACGTAAAGAAGGGGCGGGGGATCGTAGATTGAACGCAAGCTCTCCGGATACTCAGGATCGGCGGTTGTTATCACCTTTGCCTTTAATTTGCTAATTTGTTCTGAAATGGGCGCAATTGCAAGCTTTCCCCGCTTTTCTAATGCCTGAAGAGCCTTTTCATCCCAACCAAGCTTGGTAAACGCTTCCGCCGGCGTCTCCCATCCGCCTTTGGCGGACCCAAAGGCCCTCAAAAGCTGGTTAAACCTCACCGGGCCAACATGTTCATAAAGTTGGTTCCATAAGATCCAATAATCCTTTTCAGCCATTGTTTCAAAGGATACCACGAGATATTGCTAAGATAAAGAAGAGATGCTTTTTACCGAGATCGTGGTTGACACCTACCAAGACCCAACAAAGAAACTCTTCACCTATGAGGTGCCGGAAGCGCTAGCCAAAAAGATCAGACCCGGTGATCTCGTTGAGGTACCGTTTGGGAAACGGACCGTCGACGGTTTTGTCTACCAGATAACCGCAAAGCCCCCTAAGATCAAAACAAAACCGATCAAAAATATCAAAAGGAGGGGCGTTTTCACCCCCAATCAGATTAAAATCGCCCACTGGTTAAGCTCCTACTATGCCACTCCACCCTTGGATTGTCTCAAATGCCAAATCCCGGGAAAAGGAGAAAGATACACCGAAGGAAAAGAAAGTGAGATCACCACCCTCCTTCTTGTCCCCTACACCACCCATGTGAAGCTTAAAGCCTTCACACTCACTCGCGCAGAAAGAAAGACAACCCTCGTTGGTTCCCGCTCCGCTGTCTTTACCCCCCTCCCCAACTTAAGAAAGATCATCATCGAGGAGCCCGAGAACTGGGTTTATAAAGACGAACGCTCTCCCTACTACCATGCAAAACAAGTCGCTCAAAAGCGCTCTGAGCTTGAAGGATTAAAACTGGAGCTTCACTACCTCATCCCCCGCGTTGAGGATTTTCCTTCTGTAAACCTTTCGGGTTTAAGATTTCCAACCCGAAAGGTTGAACTAGTCGATCTAAAAAAGGAAAGAGAGGCCGGCAACTTCTCTCCTCTCTCCTTGGCGGTTGTCAACGCCTTTGCCCAAGGAAAACGAGCCTTAGCGTACGTTGTAAGCCGTGGGGTGAAAGAAGAGGTTGCGCAGGCAATCAAAGCTGGGGGTCTGGATATAAATCAGGTTGAGATCGCCGGAGCGGAAATCCTCACCAGCGTTGGAAAGATTTTCGATACCACCGCCGTGGTTGACACCGATACCCTCTTTAACCTCCCCGACTTTCGCGTCCACGAGAAACTGCTCCTCACAATTGCCAAACTCTCCCGATTAGTGACAGGGAGCATCCTTGTCCAAACCGCCAACATCGACCATCCCCTCTTTAAAGAGTTGGAAACCAACAACTTGAAAAACTTCTACCATCGGGAGTTGGAGGCGCGAAAGCCCTTCCTTTACCCACCCTTTGGAGTTTTAGCAAAATTGGAATTTTCCGCGAAAACAACCATCAAAGTGAACCTTGAAGCCGAGAAGCTTTACGAAACCCTAACTCACGACTCACGACTCCCGACTGACAACATTTTTATCTCTCCTCCCTACCCCCCCTATACAAAACCGCGTGGCAAAGCCCAGTTAAATATCACCGTTAAAGCCAGGACCTACCATGATCTTCAAAAAATCCTCGCCCTTGTTCCTCCCACCTGGAGAGTGATTGTTGACCCCGAGTCGCTTCTCTGATATCCTATAACCAAGATTTAACAACAGGGTAGGAGGAGAGATGGAAACACTTTTAACTCCTGTCGTAGGGAGTATCCGCGACGCTGTTGATTATGGAGACTTCGTGATTGTACAGCGGAGAAAGATGAGTTTTATTCACGGCCTCATCTGCCGTCTTAATCCATTCAAAAGAGAGGAGGTTGAGGTCTCAAAGCTCATCACCCCAAAAGCACTGGCCCTTCTTGCGGATGAGTTAGAAGGAGCGGAAGTGTTTCGCCGGGTGAGAGCAACCGGAGAGGACAGAATAGGCGCCTTTGCCTATATCGTCCCTTTAGATAATAAGGGGAGATTTGCGATCTGTCAGGGAGTGACAGAGGGGAGAGCAATGGAAAAAGCGCGGAGATTGAAGCGCTTCCCCAGCGGTGGCCTCTTTAGAGCGATTGACAAAAAACGATCGCCGAGATAGTTGAAACGGCTGAGTCGCCTTAAGGCACCAGCCGTTTTTTCTTTGCCAAAGAGAAAAGCCCTAACCTTGCGATCAGGGCTTCAAGATACCTAGACAGCAAACTCACCGAAGGATCCAGGGCAAAGAAGCACCCAGACAAAACCCTTTATGATGCCAGGTACCTCATAGGTGTCACAGACAAACGGCAGCGCATCCTGAAGCTCATTGATGATTGCTGCTCGAGCTTCATCCAGCTTTGCCCTTCGGCTAGGATAGTCTTGGGCAACGATAATGATGCTCAAGTCATAGCTGTTACCATCAACGTCGTCAGGACTTTTCGGCAACGGCCAAACCTCGATGTCCTTTGGGGAGAGCTGACCGTCCGCCTCTTCGACGGTCAGTTCCACCGCTACGAACTGAGGCAAGATGTAAGCGATCTCCTCCGCCATTGCCGAGGGCACGCTTTCAGGATCATACTTAAGCAGTACCAAAGGCATACCGTCCTCCTTTCTCCTTTTCCGCTTTTGCGGATTGAATTAAGGTTCCGAAACTTGTCCTATGAGCTTTCCATCCCAGGTCAGAAGGCCACGAAGAAAAGCCTCCTCTTTAGCTTCAAGGAAGGAGTAAGCATTAAGCAATCTTCCTTTAAGATCCCGCAGCTCGATAAAGCAAGCGGTTTCAACGACCTGCCAGGTCGTCCCCCTTCCTGGCGAGGTCTTTGACAGTGTGGAAGAAAGCCTTGAACGCTTCGGCAAAGTTGGGGTAGGACCCCACATTCTCAAGACCAACCACCGCTACATAACTGATAGCCATCCTCTCCTCCTTATTTAGTTTTTCGTTAAAAAAATAATAACAGTAAATCCTACCGCAGTCAACTATGGGATAGTGAGAGGTGGAGAGTTGCGCTCTTTTCAAACCCTGTTAAAATGGGTTTAGAGCTCTCTGAAAACTTGATCATATCCGATGGGAGGGAGAGAAGTGCTGACAGGCGAAGTCAGGGTTAACGGTACTCTAATCGGATTCCTCTATATCGTAAACAGAGGAACTCTTGATAGGAAAGGGAAGACCCTCTATTCCGTCGAGTATTACAAGCCGGGGACCGGGAAGGTCAAAAGCTTCGACGTAACCCATTTTCCACAGAAGGGAGCGTTAGTTTTACTAAAGAAAGCAATCTCTTCGGTCCAAGACTGACCAGCCTTGGGCTGGAAAGTGTTAAAGGAGGGAGAAGATGGGAGTAAGGATCGTCACTGATTCCGGTTGTGATCTGCCTCCAAAGCTTGGGGAGGAGATTAGAGATCTTGGAGTAAAGATCGTTCCTTTTTTCTTCCACTTTGGATTCGAATCCCACGAAGATAAGACGATGCCTATGGAAGAGTTCTTAGCCAGAGCGAAAGAAATCTGGCCAACAACCGCCGCTCCTTCAGATGGGGTTTTCGCTGAAGCTTTTCGTAAATACGTAGAAGCCGGCGATCAAGTAGTTTGCATCTCTGTTACCAGCAAGCACAGCTTCACTTACTCATCGGCGGTTTTGGCTAGCAAGGAATTTTCTCCGGGGCAGGTCGAAGTGGTAGACTCACTATCGCTTTCTTTAGGCCAGGGCATTTTAGTCCTCGCCGCTGCCCGTGCTGCAGATGAAGGAAGAAGCCTTGAAGAAGTCGTCAAGGTCATTAAAGATCTACAAAAGCGCCTTCATCTCTTCGTCACTCTGGACACGGTAAAATACCTTGTTCTAGGGGGAAGGGCAAGCAGGTTAGAAGGTACCTTGGCTGGACTCCTGAGAATTAGGCCGCTTCTATCTGTGCGGGATGGGGAGTTAACAGTCCTCGAAAAGCCACGGGGGAGAGAAACCGCCAAAAGGCGGCTGATTGAGGTGGCAACTGAACACTTCCCCGCCGAAATGGTTGGGATCATTCATATCGTCTGTGAAGAGGAAGCCCAAGAGCTCGCTTGGAAAATCTCTTTACAAACTGGCTTTCCTAAGGAGAAGATCCTTCTTATCGAAACAGGGATGGCCCTGGCAACCCACGGGGGACCGGGAGCCTTAGGAGTCGTGGTAGTTTCAAAAACCGCAACAGACCCGTTCTAAGACAGGACGGGTCTTTTCTTTTGTCTTCTTAAAAAGGATTCTTAAGCTTCTCTTGTACCGTAAGGTTCTCTTGGTTTGGCTTCATTGACGACTATCTCGCGTCCTTGAAAATCCTTTCCGTTAAACATCTCAATCGCCTTTTCTGCTTCTTTCTCAGTGCTCATCTCTACAAAACCAAAGCCTTTTGAACGACCAGTACGACGATCAGTAATGACAACCGCACTTTCTACTTTGCCCGCTTGAGCGAATAACTCCGACAATTGGGCGTCGGTGACGTCGTAGCCAAGATTTCCAATAAAAAGTTTCTTATTCAATTTATTTCACCACCTCTCGAAACGGGAGCTTCTTTGAAGGCTAACTAAGAGCCAAAAGAAAGCTACCGAACACTAACTTTTTGATATTATTTGATATCAGCAAAAAAGTCAACCAAATGAAACATACCACGCAGGTTGCACCCTCACCGCTCGGCCGTCCAATCTTAAGCACAGGGTTATTTTAGCAAAATGGCAGGCCCGGGAGGATGGTTCGGCAAGCTCACCATTGCGCCCAAGACCGGTCTATCCTCAACAACCTCAGGATTTATTCTTGCTCAGTTCCCGAAGCTTTTCAATATTCCCACTGATTAAAGCCTTTTTCTTCTCTTTTGACCAACCCTTGATCTGCTTTTCCCGTTTTTCAGCTTCGTTTCTGGTGGGATATTCTTCGGTATAAAGGTGCTCTACCAAGCGGTATCGCTTAGTATGAGGACTACGGCCCACTTTGTGGTCAGCAACCCGCTCCCCCAATTTCCTAGTGACCCCGACATAGAAAAAGGCTCTATCACATAGAAGAATGTAGAGGTAATACATAAGCAATCCTGAGCTTGTCGAAGGATGGCAGGCCCGGGAGGATTCGAACCTCCGAATCCCGCTCTGGAGGCGGGCGGTTTACCACTAAGCCTACGGGCCCACAAATAGAGGTTAGAGCCTAGATTTTAGTCTCCGTATGTAAAGTGTGTTTACGACACTTTGGGCAGAACTTTTTCAACTCCAACTTTTCCTGCACGGCACGATTCTTCTTAGTCGTGTAGTTTATCCTGCCGCATTCGTTGCATTTTAACCTGATAAAGATTCTTGCTGCTTTTGCCATCTGGTGGAGCCCGGTGGCGGATTTGAACCGCCGACCTCATTCTTACCAAGAATGCGCTCTTGCCAACTGAGCTAACCGGGCCCTTCGACTCCGCTCAGGGTAAACTGGTTTACACCGAACGAAGTGAGGTGGTGCTGGGGGAGGGATTCGAACCCCCGAAGCCCTAAAGGCGCCTGCTCTACAGGCAGGTGCAATTGTCCACTCTGCCACCCCAGCTTGCTGCCCCACTTCGCCAAGCCTGCCTGCCGGCGAGGCAGGGCTTCGAGGGGCATCCTTCCGAAGCTTTAGCGAAGGAGGATGGAGCCGAGGAGAGGATTTGAACCTCCAACCTTGGCTTTACAAAAGCCCTGCTCCGCCGTTGAGCTACCTCGGCACCGGTCCATCCAATTCTAACAGGAAAAGGAGCTCTTGTTAAGAGATGTGACAAAAACTCCGGAAAGTTACCCGGAGTTTTTGACAAGCCCGCCTAGCCGATGTTTACGATGAGCCGATCCCACACAAAATCAAGGTGGGTCCCCGCAGTCCCCCACCACAGTGAGAGACTCTGTAAGGGTCCCTGCTAAGCAGGTTTGAGGAGTCGCTCATAGAAACTTAAACGTACCAGGCAGGCTAGTCCTATTATACCAAAAATTAGAGGACTCCTAAAAACAGGAAAGCGGAGATCAAAACAAGGATAAACCAAACTCTTTTATCCCAGGCGAATACCTTCGCCCCATCCCAAAGACCAAAGGGGATCAGATTAAAAAGGGCAAACCAAGCATTGATACCGTAGCTTAAAGCGATAAGATCAATCCCCACAGGCGGAAAAGTCAAACTCACTCCCGCCCGATGAAGGGCACTAAATAAAAAGGCAAGGATGATATTCACCACCGGTCCTGCTGCAGCCACTTTACCAAAGGTGTCAATTCTAGTGATTCCTGAAATTACAACCGCCCCCGGGATGATAAAGACAAAACCCAAAAAAGAGGTGGCAAGTGCCAACAGCAAAAGAAGGTCATCGGCACGAAATTCCGCAAAAAGCCCAAAGCGCTGGGCCAAAAACTTATGCCCCAAAACCTCATGGGCAAGAAGGGAAATCCCTACCGTTAGAGCATAAATCACAAAAACGCGGACCATCAAAGGGAGGATAAAAGTTGTTCCGCCCAGCTGCGCAATCGCCACCGCCAGAGAAATCACCACCCAAGCTTTAAGAAGATCTCGTTTTTCGATTTCTGAGAAGCGCATCATAAGTTAACAGCACACAGTTGACAGTACAGTCCTCGCTTCGCTCGAACTCGTTTTCTTCGAAAATAAACAGCCATTCGGTTTGATAAGATAAACCCCTTCTGTTAGAATAACAAAGTTCCAACCAATTTCGCAGAGCGATAATTGGACGCGATCAAAGAAGATCGCTAGCAATTTCGCTATCGCTCAATTGTGAACTACAAACTGTCGACTGTAAACTGTGAACTAAAAATTAATTATGGCTCAAATCTGTTACCTCTGTCACAAAGGAGTTTTGTCCGGCCGCTGGGTCTCCCACTCCAAAAAGAGCGGTAAACGCCGTTTTAAGCCAAACCTTCACACCATTCAGATCAAAACCAACGGGATAAAGAAGGTGAGAATCTGCTCCTCTTGCCTCAAGCGGACAAAGAAACCGGAGTAACTTAAGAGTAGCTTAGGTGACTTGGGAAACTTAGGTTACTTAGGAGACCTAGAATTCCAGTGACTTAATGAGCCCGTAGGTTAACGAACCAACGTTGCTTCGCAATTCTTCGAGGCGCTGATAATCCTCCTCCGTTAAGAAGCTTAAATCTTTCGCTAACTCCAAGTAAACCTCAACCTCGGCTAGCGATCCCCTTGCAACACTAACAAACTGACGAAATTCCTTTTTGGAACTTCGAGCCTGTCCTTCCACCAGATTAGCCAAAACAGAAACAACGGCGCGCTTTAGCTGCAGAGTTAACCCAAACTGCTCAGCCTTCGGGAATTTTTCTGTTACGCGATACACCTCGAGAACAAGTTCATATGCCCTCCGAATTGCCTTTAGGCGTTTATAACTCTTCATGACCTAAGTGGCCCAAGCAGCCTAAGTAACCCAAGTAACTTACTTCAGCTCAACCTTTGCTCCCGCCGCCTCCAGCTTCTTTTTCGCTTCCTCGGCATCCTCTTTCTTCGCTCCTTCAAGAACGGGCTTTGGTGCACTCTCAACTAACTCCTTTGCTTCCTTAAGCCCCAAGTTTTGATTAATCTCCCGAACCGCCTTAATCGCCGCAATCTTGTTTTCCCCGGCGGCTACCAAAATCACATCAAAGGTTGCTTTCTCCCCCGCCCCCGCCACTCCTGCTTCCGTAGCCGGCGTTTCTCCCGGAGCAACCGCTGACACAGAGGCAACGGGCACCGCCGCAGTTACCCCAAACTTCTCCTCCAACGCTTTGACCAATTCGTTAAGCTCCAAAACCGACATCTCCTCAACCGCCTTAAGAATTTCTTGAGCCTTTTTGGAAAGTTTTGCCACCTCTTTCTTTCCACCTTCGCTTTTAGCTTCAGCAGATTTCACTTTGCTCAACTTCTCTTTTTCTTCAGCCACTAAAACCACCTCCCCTCACTCTACCTACCTCGGTTAAAACAGTTACCAAGCTCCTCTGAGTTCCTTTTAAAATAAGGGCGAACTTTGTGATTGGGGAAACTAAAACCGTTACCAACCGTCCCTCCAAAACTGCTCTTGCCGGAAGATGAGCAAGCTCCAATACTCCCTCAGTAGCAAGAAGATCTCCCTCGAAGACTCCAAACTTAACTGTACCTTTCTCCTTAAAAGCAGAAACCAGCGTTTTGATGCTTTCAATCGGGTCTGCTTTTTTGGAAAGAAGAACGGCAGTTGGTCCAGTAAGATCAGGAAGAGAAAGTTTTGATTTTTGCGCCGCGAGTTTAATCAAGGTATTTTTTACAACTTTCAGCTCTGCCCCCCGCCCGTGGCGACCCGCTTCGCCGCGAGGCGAGGGCCCGCCTGTGGCGGCCAGCTGTGAAAGCCTCTTTCGAAGATCAGTCATCTCCAAAACCGAAAGTCCTGAGTAGTCGGAAAAAATGATCGCTTGGGATTCTTTGAATCCCTCCGCAAGCTTTTCAACCTGTTGAATCTTTTGGGCCCGAGGCCCATTCGTCCCAAGGACGACAGGACTTGGTCCTGCAACCTTGGGCTGATCTTCTTTTTTCATCATTTTAGTTCACAACATCAGCCAGACCTGCCCGCCTCTGGCGGGGGCTGATTGTCCTCTGAACAAAAAAACCTCGTCCAAAGACGAGGTCCTATCTTCCTCGCCCCTCGATTGCACTCGGGGCGACCCTGAGCAGAGTCGAACGGGTCGGCGAGCAGATTAAGTCCACTGCGCTAAAGCTTCGCGGACACTCGCTGTCTTTGGACAAAGATAAATTTAGCACAATCTTCCTCCTGCGTCAACCTTGACAGTTAACAGGACTTGTGTTACCTTTAAGCCAAAATCCTATAGGAGTAAGGAGGAGAGATGGGTTATCTTTCTTGGATTCTAGGAGGGGTAGTGGCACTGCTTTTCGGTTTCTTGGCCCCCCTTGAAGATTACCGGGAGGAGCTGCGATCTAAGCTTTTAGGAGTACAGGGATTTGGTCACGTCCTTTTCGGGAACCGACAAACCTCGCCTTTTGCCGGCTTCCTTCTCGCTATTTTTACGATAGTACGGTTTCTCTTAGAGGTTCCTCTCTGGGTGCTCTACTGGGCTTGGCGAAGCTACT
>CAYPTJ010000016.1:0-5744 GCA_964413845.1 uncultured Candidatus Saccharibacteria bacterium
GGGATCACAAGGGTTAAGGAGTCCCACACGGGAAGATATCTGAAGCACTACCTGAAAAAACAGTAGGGAGAATGCGCAAGATTTATCGCCTGACAAAAGAAGAGATCGCAAGAGCGCCGGCAACAATTGGGGTTTACCAGTTTCTTAAGGACCGTAAGGTCCTTTACATCGGCAAAGCGGTCAACGTTAAGGCGCGGCTCGCCTCTCATCTGCAAAACGCAAGGCTTGATCCCAAAGAGGCGGCGATCGTTGCGGAAGCCGACCGAATCAAGGTCATCCCCACCGAATCCGAATTCCAGGCCCTTCTTACCGAGGCAAAGCTGATTAAAGATAAGAAGCCGAAGTACAACAAGATCTGGAGGGACGACAAAAGCTATCTTTATCTTAAGATCACAAGAGAAGAGTACCCCAAGGTTCTCTTGGCTCGCGCCAAAGACATCCCCCGCGCTCCCAAACATTTGTATTTTGGGCCCTTCCAATCAACCCGTGTTGCCCAAGATCTGATCCGGGAGGTGAGAAAGGTTGTTCCCTTTTGCACAAGAGAAAGGATCAGCCGTGGTGCTTGTTTCCACTCCAAGATCGGTCTTTGTGACCCCTGTCCCAATGTGATCTTTTATCTGCCGGAAGGCAGACAGAAACAAGAGCTTAAAAAAGAATATCACCGAAACATCCGTCAGGTTACTCGGATCTTCAAAGGACAGACCGAACCAGTGCTCAAGGACCTGACCCAACGAATCCAAGCCCTCTCAGAACAAGAACAGTTTGAGGGAGCACTGATCCTTCGCAACCGAATGTTAAGGTTTGAAAAGCTGATCAGCCAGACGCTGGGGATCAAAGAGGATCTGCCAAAGGCGGATGATCTGGAGCGTGCCCTTGAAAGTCTTAAGCAATTTATCCAAAGGTTCTTCCCCGGACCTGTCCGCCTCTGGCGGATTGAGGCTTACGATGTCTCCAACCTAACCGGGCAGGAGGCAACGGCGGCGATGGTGGTTTTAACAAAAGGGCAGGTTGATAAAAGCCAATATCGAAAGTTCAAAATTAAAGATTTAAAGTTAAAAATTGGGGATATTCAGATGCTTGAAGAGGTTGTCAGGCGGCGGTTTGATAACCCTTGGCCCAAGCCCAACTTGATCATCGTTGATGGAGGGAAACCGCAGGTTCGAGTGATCGTTAAGACGCTTGGGGAGTTAAAACTGCGGATCCCGGTTATCGGGATCGCTAAGACCCCTGATCGGCTGGTTGTTGGAACTAAAGATCTTCCTACCATCAAACTTCCTGCAACCGACCCAGGATTCAACCTCATCCGCCTTATCCGCGATGAATCCCACCGGTTTTCAAGAAGGTATCACTTGTTTTTGAGAGGAAAAAAGTTACTGCCTTAACTTCTCTCGGAAGAACGCAATCGCTTCGCTTGATCGCTATCTTTCTCACTGCGTTCGAAAGAACACGATCGCTTCGCTTGATCGCTATCTTTCTCACTGCGTTCGAAAGTATCACCTTCTTCTTCGAAGCAGGCAACTCCTCCCTTAAAGACCGCTTGACTCTCCAAGAAAATCCTTCATAATGGGGGCAGGTACCCTCAAACTTGTTTAAGGAGGAGGATTGAAAAAGCTGACTGTTGGGAGACTGAAAAAGCTTTTGCCGACGATCTGCGATCAGAAGACATCCCAAGATCCAATAGGTTGGACACAAGAGAATCCTCTCTGGGGACACTGTGCTGTTATTGCCCTCATCGTCCAGGATTACTTTGGCGGAGATCTCCTTCGCGCTTCCTTAAGACTGGCACCGGGTTCCCACTATTGGAACAGACTACCTGACGGAACGGAAGTAGATCTAACTGCCAGACAATTTGGTGACAACTATCCCATACTTACAGACCCGATTATTCGGACACGCGAATACGTCCTCTCTTATCCCGACACTGCTGAGCGCTACAAGCTTCTGAAGTCCCGTTTGGGGAAATTACTCCAAAGAGAAGGGGGTGGGGATGCCACAAACCATCTGCTGTAACGAATGTCGAAAAGAGCATAAGGCTGGTGAGGGAAAAACAGAGTTCCGCTGTCGAAACTGCGGGCGGATAGTTGTGGAACCCTATTCTTACATCCCTGGTTCTTTGGATTCTACTTTCCGTTACGAAGGCCGGTTTTGCTACTGCGATGACTGCGCCTTAAAGTTGCGAAGATGTTGGATGTGCGGAAGCCTTGTTTCCCAAGATGGATCAAGGATAGTCTCCCCGCACGATATCATTTAGCTTGCTTATAAGTTAAGCGGCTTGGATTAAACCAAGTCGCTTTTTTATTGTCTTGGGAGATTCCTACCGCCCCGTTTCCGTCTCATAGAAGCGGGTGCGCTCCCCGCGGAAGAAGAGGGGGAGCTCGCCAGTGGGACCGTTTCGATGCTTGGCGATGAAAAGCTTCATATTGCTGCGATCATCCTCATCCTCCCGGTAAAGAAACATCACCACATCGGCATCCTGCTCAATCGAACCTGATTCGCGAAGATCCGAAAGCTGGGGCCGAGGGGCACCGCGGGCTTCAACCGCCCGGGAAAGCTGGGAGACAGCCAGAACGGGAATATTTAGCTCCCGCGCCAAGTTCTTTAAAGCTTGGGAGATCTCCGAAACCTCCTGAACCCGATTCTCCAAGTTGCGGCTTCGCGCCAGCTGCATGTAATCAACGATAAAAAGTCTGATCTTCTTCTCCATCTGCAGTCGGCGGGCGCGCATCCTCATCTCCATCACCGATAAAGCAGGAGTGTCATCAATAAAGATTGGCGCCTCGGCCAACTCCCCCATCGCCTCCCCCAGCTTCTTAAAATCTTCCTCCTCTAACCGACCGGTATGTAGCTTCCAGCTATCAACATCCGCTTGGGAGGAGAGCAGTCGATGGACTAACTGCTCGCGGGAGCTTTCCAGGGAAAAGACCCCCACCGGGATCTTGTGGGCAACCGCCGCATGCTGAGCAATGTTTAAGGCAAGAGAGGTCTTACCGAGGGAGGGGCGGGCGGCAAGGACAATCATGTTGGAGTTCTGCAGTCCTCCCAACCGCTCATCAAGCTGCTTAAAGCCCGTGGGGACTCCTCGAGGGACATCAGGGTTCTTCTGGAGCTCATCAAGGCGATCAAAAGTTTCCTCAAGGGTGGGTTTAAGGTGGGAGAAGCCAACTCTTGCCTGCACTTGGGAGATTGCAAAAATAGAGCTCTCCGCCTTATCTAGAAGATCCTCCAGTGCAAGCTCCTCCTTAAAGCCTAGCTCCACAATCTGGGAGGAAGTGGTGATCAATTCCCGCTTGACCGCGGTGTCGTGCACGATCCGACCGTAGTAATCTACATGCGCCGGCGTGGGAACAGAATCCGTAAGCTCGGTAAGATAAGAGGCACCCCCCACCTTATCCAGTAATTTACGACGCTTCAGTTCAGAGGTGACAGTCACCAGATCGGCTGGCTCATGCTCCTCATAAAGCTTCAAGATCGCCTCATAAATCTGCCGATGAGCATCGCGATAAAAATACTCCGGACGCAAAAACTCCGCCACCTTGACGATCGCATCTTTGTCAATAAGAAGTGCTCCTAAGAGGGAACGTTCAGCGTCTAAGTTGTGAGGTGGTATCTTAGGATCTGGCATTGCTAGTTATTAGTTCACAGAACGCTTCGCTACAGTTTACAGATACTGTCAACTGTGAACTGTACACTGTCAACTGTGCTTCAACACAACGACTTCCGGCTCCTCCGGCAGAGTCACTTTGGCTACCTTAAGTTTATCTTGTGCTTCAACTCCTGTCCCCCCTGCCTTGCCGGCAGGCAGGCCCATCTCCTCAAGGAAGGCGGAAACCTCCGAAAGCTCCTTAAAGCTCTCTCCCATCCCTGGAACTTTGAAATGCATTGGGATAATAATCCGCGGCTCAAGCTGCGCCACCACCTTTGCCGCCTCCTCATGATCAATCGTATAGACTCCGCCGGTTGGGACAAAAAGAATATCGGGATTGCCAATCTCCTCCGCCGTTTTCTCATCCAAAAGATGGCCCAAATCACCCAAGTGACAGAGAGTTAACTCCTCGGCCTCAAAAAGATAGATCGTGTTTCTCCCCCGCTCCGCCCCTTCTTTTTTATCATGGAAAGTGGGAAAGCCCCAAACTTTAACCCCGGAAACCTCATACTCCCCCGGACCTAAGATCACAAAAGGATCACCGGAAACGGCAGAAACGTTGTTGTGGTCGAGATGATCGTGGGTGGAAAGGACGATGTTTGCCGAAACTTTGGGGAAACGAAGACCTACTTTATCAGGATCAAAAGGGTCAATTACAACCGTTGCCTCTTTTGCTTCAATAAGAAAACTTGAGTGTCCAAGATAACGAATAACCATCGTGATTAATATAACACATAAGAATTTGCCTTGCTTGCCCTCAAAAGAAAAAAAGATCTACCTTGAACAAGGTAATAATCTAACCGCTCTGATTTAATGAATTAATTCATTGAGACAAAAACAGCCCCACAATCAAATAGGATCGACAAACCAAAGAGAAAGTTGTTACTATCAGAACGTTATGGCAAAGGTACAATCCTCGCGATGCTCGAATTCGCTTTCTGCGAAGCAGAAAGTTCAAACCCTGAAAGGATTTCGTGATATTACTCCTGAGGAAGCCTTAAAAAGAGGGCGGGCGCTGACACTTCTCAAAAGCGTCTTTAAGTCCTATGGCTTTGTCCCCCTTGAGACCCCCGCTCTTGAGTACGCAGAGCTTCTTGAGGGCAAATACGGGGAGGATGAAAAGTTAATCTATAAATTTGAGGATCGTGGCGGGCGGATGGTCGCCTTGCGCTACGACTTGACCGTTCCTCTGGCGCGCTTCGTTGCCGAAAACCGCGGAAAGCTTGTCTTTCCCTTTAAACGCTACCAGATCCAAAGCGCCTTTCGCGCCGATAAACCTCAAGCAGGGCGCTACCGCGAGTTCACCCAAGTGGATTGGGATACGGTTGGGGTGGATACCGCCCTTTCCGATGCGGAGGCTATCGCTGTTGCCGCCTCCTGTCTTGAAATCTTAGGTGTCAAAAACTTTCTCATTAAGATCAACGACCGCGCGCTTTTTGAGGGTCTGACACTGGAGGAGATCCGTGCTCTTGATAAGATCGATAAAGGAGGAAAAGTTGATCCCAAGCTCCTTGCGGAGATTAAAAAACGGCCGATGACAAAGCGGCTAGAAAAGGTCTTTTGTTATCTTGAGGATTTTGGCATCTCAAAAGAAAAGTTCGCTTTCTCCCCCACCCTCGCCCGCGGTCTTGATTATTACACCGGAGTAATCTTTGAGACGGTGGTAGCTGGGTATGAAAAACTAGGTTCGGTCGCTGGGGGCGGACGCTACGACAACCTGATTGGAATCTTCATCAACGAGGAGATCCCCGCTGTTGGCTGCTCCTTCGGGCTTGATCGGCTGATGGAAGTAATTCCGGAAAAAACATTTGCCGATATCCCCTTCCGTCCCCAAGTTTTGGTGACGATCTTTTCTGAAGATTTAACCGAACAAGCGATCAAAACCTTAACCGCCATTCAAAGCCAAGGAATCGACGCCGAGATCTACCTTGACCCAACGGCTCGCCTTGATAAACAGCTCAAATACGCCGATAAAAGGGGGATCCCTTATGTGGTGATTGTCGGGCCAGAAGAGATCAAAAGCGAAGAAATAACCGTCAAGGATCTTAAGAGCCGGAAACAACAAACCCTTAAATTAGAAGCGCTGCTGGAGATCTTAACT
>CAYPTJ010000017.1:0-6741 GCA_964413845.1 uncultured Candidatus Saccharibacteria bacterium
TTTCCGCCCAAGGCGGATCAGCATGGGGCTGAAGAAATTGGAAATTGTTAATTGGACATTTGCAGAGCTAGATTTTGAGTAGTCCAATAAAATTCCACTTCTCTAAACATTTAAATAGCCTATAAATTCATGACCTGTGCGCCTGATCCGACTTGAACGGATGACCTTGGGCTCCGCAAGCCCACGCTCTATCCAACTGAGCTACAGGCGCAAGTGCTTTGATATTACAACATAACATAAAATAGCAGGAAATGATACCTTTCGTATGTTCCTGCATAAAGTAAAAAATAGGCTATTAGGTTGCTAGATTACTCCGCCAGAGGCGGATTAGGAACTAGGAGAACTTAGTCCTACAACCTACTCCCTACCCCCTAATCCCTAAATTCGTAATTCGTGATTCATAATTCTTATCTATTCGTACAAAACTGTGGCGATGGATCCATATAACATCCATATAATTCCCATTACCTCTAAATCTTCAGAATTCTTGCCATTTGATCCGAAAAAGACTCCTCCTTCTCTTTATCTTCCGGAATAAACTTCCTTAATATATCTCTTACCTTAAAAGGATCTTGATCTTCTAGTTGTATTCTTATAACAGGAAGAAACTTTCTATCTACTACAATATTTAGCGTCTTTAAATAAGGAGGATCATAAAGAATCCAAAACATCCTTATATTTTTATAATCATAAAAAATATCTCCAACCCTAATACCTTTATAAAAAATCTCAATGGTAAGTTTATCAGGTTCTTTGCGAGCATAAATAAACACTACTACTCCCAAGAGAACAAAAGTAATAATAGTAATAAAATCCCCCCAAATAAAGCCCAGGACCAATAAGACAATAAAGAAAAGTACCGCAATAACATACCAAGAAGGATCTTTCTCGTATTTAACAAACTCTCTTGCTTTCCATTTTAGAAGAGATTTTACCATTCCCCTTTCCTGACCAGCAATATTCACTTGTCTCTCAAACTCTACAACTTTGCTTGTTTTTCTCCTCTTCCTAACCGCCTTCTTACTTTTTAAAGAAGACTTACTTTTTCTAGATTTAGTAGTTTTTTTAACTTCTGGAGAAGGTCTTTTCTTCCTAGATTTGACAGCCTTTTTAGTTCTCTTAGGTTTAGCTTTTCTACGAGTTTTTCTTCTCTTTCTGATGGAATCCATTGGTCTTGGCATAAGTTTTCAATAGTAAGTTAATTTTCTATCACTATTATGGATTATTTGAAATAAAAAAACAAGAATAGACTTTTTAGTAAATTAATTTCGGAGAGAGAGGGATTCGAACCCCCGGTCCACATAACGCGGACACTGGTTTTCAAGACCAGCGCTTTAAACCACTCAGCCACCCTTCCACTTGTCCGCCTTTGGCGGATGGTGCACCCGAGAGGATTCGAACCTCTGACCTTCGGCTCCGCAAGCCGACGTTCTATCCGCTGAACTACGGGTGCAGGTAATTATTTATTCTAACTTGATCCGACGGGAAACCTCCGAGGATAGCTTTTCAAGGAAATCCTCCGGAGGACGTTTTCTTAAGGGGATGTATTTTTTCAAAACCGAAGCGACTTTAACTTTTTCAAGACTCCCCAAAAGCAGAAAGAGCCTCCCTGGGTAAAGGCGTTTGGTATCAATATTAAGGACTGTCTCTCTGTTACTTTCGGCAAACCAAAAATCTTCCAGCTCCTCCCATGGATACTCCTGGCCGTGAGTGGCAATGCAGTGAGTGGTAATCCGGTGCTTTGCTCTCCCTGGGGGAGTAGTCCCTAAAGCGTATTGGAGAAAACCAAGCACTCCCAAAACCGCCGCCAGAAGAAACTCCCTAAAGAAGATCGCAATCGCGGCAAAGATGAAAAGAATCGCAAACAGATTCTGAAAGTACTTCTTCCCCCGCTTGACAAAGATCCGTTCCGGGGCTTCCCATTCCAAAAGAACTTTTTCCTCAAAATGCTCTTCAGCCATCACCAGTAGTATAGCAAAAAGGTGGCGTCGCCATGTACCTAAGCGTAAGCGCATGGTACATGGCGGAGGGTGTGGGATTCCCCTCGAGGCTTCGACTGAGCTCAGCCGAATGTCCAAGCTCGGGATGAACTTCTCATCCCACTCCCACCCGATAGGGATTCGCCAACCTCACGCCGATGGTGAGCTTGTCGAATCCGTGGCGGAGGGTGTGGGATTCGAACCCACGTGGCGGCTGTTAAACCACCATCGATTTAGCAAACCGACGCCTTAAGCCACTCGGCCAACCCTCCCTTACATAAGTATATCAGTCTTTTGCAAAGGTACAATCCTCACTTCGTTCGAATTTGTTTCGCTGAGGCAAAATACAATCCTCACTTCGTTCAAATTCGCTTTTGCTCGGACTTTTAGTCTTTCGCAAAAGTTAAAACCCAAAACTCAGCTCCGCCAGAGACGGCTTTTGGCGAAGGTTAAAACCCAAACCTGGCCCGCCCCAGATTTCTTCAACACCTTCGTCGCTTCTCGCGCTGTCGCTCCCGAGGTTAAAACATCATCGACCAGAAGAATATCCTTTCCCTGAATCACCCCCTCCTTGCCTTCTGGAATAGCGAACACTCCCCAAACACGCTTCGATCGCTCTTCCCGCCTCATCCCCTTCTGGCCCAACGGCTCGGTATCACGGACTTTTCTTAAGACACTTACTTCCACCGGAAGGTCCAGCCGTCCTCCCAATGCACGAGCCAAAAGTTCAGACTGGTTAAATCCTCTTGCGCCTTTTCGCCAGAAAGACAAAGGGATCGGAAGTAGTAAAAGCGCGTTCCCGTCAAAACCTATTCCCCTCTCCTGTAAATTCTCAACAAGAAGGTCAGCCAAAACTCGAGCAAGGGGGTAAAGCTGCTTAAATTTGAGTGCGCTTATCAGCCGGGGAGCTGGGCCTTTGTACCAAAAACCGGCGAGAGCCCGCTCGGGGGTATATCTGGTAGCACATCCCGGATGGGTAAACCCTCCCACCGCTGGTCTGTCACAAACAATACAAAACTCTTTATCGAGAGGCTGCAGCTTAGAGGCGCATTCCTCACAAAGCAGCTTTCCTAAAGTTCTGCAAGAGACACAGCGGGTTGGAAAAAGAAGTTCCAACAACCAGTTTAGCCATGAGACATTAGTCATTAGACATTAGTATTATAACTCCTGACTACCGATAACTCCTGACTACTGTCTCCTGACTAAAGACTAATTTTATAGATTTTATCTTTTGTAAGGAGAAAGAGGGTTTTCTCATCAGCGCTTACCCAAAGGTCAATTAAATCTGTAAGGACCTCCCCTTTGAACTGCTTGGCAAACTGTCCGTTCTTCTCAAAAACTACCACCCGCCCTTGGCGAGGCTCGCCTTCGGCGGCCCGCCCGCCTTGACTCGGCGAGGCAGGTTCGCCATCAGCGATATAAAGATTCTTAAAGTTTGGTCGGGTGTAAATTGCCGTAGGCTTGGTGATTGCCGTTGGAAGATTCTTTAAGGAAAACAGCTCTTTCTCCCCCCCAAGAAGGTTAAGAACGCTTCCGTCCTTACGAAGGATCCAGATTGAACCATCAACTGTAAAATCAACTGTTTCCTCCAAAACAACGGATTCTTTAAGCCAAGGAAAACCACGGGTATAACTTCCCTCAAATTCCCAAAATCTAATGATCTGGTTTTCAGAAGGAATAAGGAAGTAGATGTGGCGCTCAAAATAGAGGTCCAGGGCAGTCACTTTGTTATAGCGGTCAAATTTTATCGGGGTATCTTTCTTCCCCGTTTTGAGGTTGTAACGATAGAAGCCCTCGGCGGTCAGAAGGTAAAGAAAATCACCTCCGACAACGATCTTTCGGGCTCCTTTAATCTCGCTTGCGATCTCTTCCGCCTGAGGTGAGGTAGTCCTTGCGATGGCGAAAGTTGTTCCTGTCTTCTCCTCCGCTACATAAATGACTTTCTCGCTTCCGGCAAGAGAAAGAGCTTGAATCTGTTCACCCTGAGCCAAGCCGAAGGGCTGGAGGGTAAGGTCATAAAAGAGATGCTTTTCGGTAACAGGGGTGATCCGTTCAATTGAGTTAAAAAGCGTCTGCGCCCGCTCCTTTAAAGAAGTTAACTTTGCGGCCTTGGGATTAATTGCTGTCGCTCGCTCCAACATCTCTGCTGCCTGTCCCCAAAGCTCTTTTGCACGCTCATCGGCAAGCCCAACCAGATCCTCCGCCTCGGCAATTGTTGCCTCGGAAGAGGAGAGAAGTCGGGAAAACTCCTCGGTACGGGTGCGTTGCCGCTGCTGCCAGATGGTAAGGGAAACGGAGGCAAGAAAGATTAAAGCTAAGGCGGCAATCGCCTTTGGCAATCCGATCTTAAGATGCCTTTTTGCCAAAGAGCGCTCCCGACCCGCCGCGATGCGCGTGCCAACCTCCTCCTTTATTCGGGTTACAAACTGTTTCGCACTAATTTTGACCTTATCTTCCGAAGGAAAAGGTAAACTCTGCCTCCGTTTAGGCCGCTTCTCCCAAAGGCTGCGAAGAGACGGAAGTTTTATCCTTCGTTTTTGTGCAAACGGAACAGCTTCTGACTCTTCTTCCATCTTTAAACCAGCTGGTGAGGCTACCTCTGACTTCCCCACCTCCGGTACTTTAAGTTTCAAAATGATTGCCGCCATCCCTGGTACCGGCGCACCACTGGCGAATTCTCTCTCCAGAAAAGAAATTTCCGGAAGGTTGGCGGAAGGAAAGCTTTTGCCAAAGGCGGAAGATCCTAAAATGACCACATCCCCATCCTCAACCAACATTGAGTTTACGCTCGAAGGCTCTTCCCCAGTTAAAAGCTCTCTTACTTGTCCTCCTCTTTTAAGAAGAAGGGTTGGTTTGCCAAAGCGGGCGAGGTAAAGTACCCCTGCCTTGCCGGCAGGCAGGCCTCCCCAAACAACCACAACCGCCAAGTGCAATTCGGCTTTTGGCCCGCTTTCTGGTTCCTCCGGTGCGGGATTAGCCAACTGGTTTTTTGCCAAAAGGATTGCCTGTTCAAGAGTTTTAAGGGGGGCTTCCTCAGTTTCGGCGAAGTACTCCTCAGTAAGGGTATCCCAAACAAGCTTTCCCGCCAAGGTGGCATCAAAGTTAGGGCCGCCAGTGATATCAACAACGGCAAAAAGCCTCCCGCGTTTCTCAAGAAGCTCCCCCTCTGGTGGGGTATACTCATAAGCTTGGACAAACTTTCCGCGTTCCACCTCATGAGGACCTTCAAGTTTGGAGATTTGTATTTCTATCTGTTTTGGCATCAAAGTCTATGATAGCAGGTCAGGGCCGGATAAGGTCAAAAAGGGTGGTCCAGACCACCAATGTCCCTCGGGAACGCAGATTAAACATCGCTCGAAAATCTTTGCCTGAAAATGTAAGCGGTGCTCCACAAGAATAGCTACCTCCGCAAAGGTAGATAGAAGCAGTATTGCCCTTGCCATCAAACGTGGTAACCACTGCTGAGATTGAGGTGGCAGATTTGATCTTCAGTTTGGACAATTCATCCCTCACGCGCTTCATGCTCCAACCGCTCTTATCTATCGGTGAGAGATATTTGTTGTAGTTGGAAGAATATTTAGATAGAAGCAAAGCATTAAAAATGTCAGCGGTCTCTTCTCCGGTCATCCAGGGGTTGTACCCGCTTCCGGTTCGGGATCCCCAGGCCTTGTGATACCAGGGTGAGTTGCCGTAGGCGGGACCATCGTAGGCCCCATTGGAACCAAAATCTTTAGTCCCCAAAGCCCAAGCTCGGTATCCTCCCCAAACTTCTTGGGAAGACAGAGTGTATCCGCCCGCAGTCGAAGCGTAATAAGCGGCGATGGTGGACCCCCCATATTTCAAAACCTTACCGCACGTCGCATTTACGGCGGTTTCCCAAGCGGTGCCTTCCTTAGCACCTGGCCCCAGAAAAACCTGGCAGGACTGGGTCGTACAAATCGAACCGTTTACGGCTACATAATTCAGTGCGTAGGATCGAGCCGCCACAACCTGGGCCTTCAAGGCTTCCATCCCTTTGTTGGAAGAAGATCCCCAGCTGGCGGGCATTTCGCCTAATCCCATCAGATAATCATCTTCGAGAAGGATGGAACCATAGCCGTCCACTTTAATCTTCTTGGACTTATCGCAGGAGCCAGATAGGGTGGTATTGGCGTAATAAGCCGAGAGGATCGTGGGATACAGCTGGCCAGCTTTTGACCTGCCGTAGGCTCCGTACTGATTCATTCCCACCCGGTGAGGATAGCCGTAGGTGGCAAAAGCATACGCTGGCGAAAATCCTGGACTAGGAAGAGGGGTGGAGATAGGTTCCTTATCTCCAACAGTCTCCGATTGGGAGGTCTGGGCAAATTTTTCCAAAATTAACTGCTCCTGACGGGCGGTGAGATTTTTGATCGTCGATTTAACCTGGGTTAGTTGGGCAGAGGTAGAGGAAAACTGTCTTTGGCTATAAGCGAGAAGAGAAGAATACTGGTTTCGTAGATCTGCAAGTTCGTTGCGCAGTTTTTCCGCCTTGGCTTTGTTTTCTTTAAAGACATTAATCTCTCCAGCCAAGGCGATAATTTTTTTCCTAAGAGCATCCAGATTATCTTGGTAATACTGAAGCTGATGGGAGGAGTCAAGAAAGCTGTCAGAGGAGAGGATTACTTCCAAAGGAGAGACACGGCTTTGCTTATAAAACTCTCTTATTAAGGTGTTCCGGGTTGCCTCCCACTGTTTAAGAGTCTTCTCCCTCTTGGTAAGCTCTCTGCGGATCTTGGCTAAA
>CAYPTJ010000018.1:0-8744 GCA_964413845.1 uncultured Candidatus Saccharibacteria bacterium
CGGCCAACAAGATCACTTACCTTCTCCCCACCAGTAATCACTTGCTCCAAAAGGGTTTCCGCGTCACGAAAGCCGCCACCGGAAGCTTTGGCGATTTCAACCAACTCTCCCTCATCCAATTGAACCTCCTCCCTCTTGCAGAGGTCTGCTAATCTCCCAACGATATGCTTCACCGAGGCGCGCTCAAAGTTGAACCGCTGGCAACGTGAACGAATTGTTTCCGGAAGCTTATAAGACTCGGTGGTGCAGAGGATAAAAATTACATGGGCGGGTGGTTCTTCCAACGTTTTAAGAAGAGCGTTGAAAGCCTCGGGAGTAAGCATGTGGGCTTCGTCAATAATGTAAACTTTGTAATGACCAGCTGAAGGGGCAAGTCGCACTCTTTCTCTGAGTGCCCGAATATCGTCAATCCCTCGGTGGGAAGCAGCATCAATTTCAATTAAATCAAGATAACGACCCTCCTCAATCTGTTTACAAACCCGGCAATTCCCACACGGCTCGCCAGCTTTTATCTCTGGACAGTTGATCGCTTTGGCGAGAATCCTCGCTGTTGTCGTCTTACCTGTTCCCCGAGGACCAGCGAAAAGATAAGCGTGGGCAACTTTTTTATCTTTTACCTGGGAAAGAAGGGTTTTCCGGACACTTTCTAAACCAACCAACTCGG
This sequence comes from uncultured Candidatus Saccharibacteria bacterium, assembly GCA_964413845.1. Taxonomy (GTDB): domain Bacteria; phylum Patescibacteriota; class WWE3; order 9FT-COMBO-53-11; family 9FT-COMBO-53-11; genus CAYPTJ01. Next base: position 665 of record CAYPTJ010000018.1, read on the forward strand.
CAAATTTTTGTGGGCGATATTTTCTGTAGAGCATTTTGCGATCAGAAAACAAGTCCGCGCACTAGTAAGGACTATACTTTCGATACAACATAATTCAATAAATTCGGCTTGATCCCACCCGGTAGTAGAATTTTGAGAGAGCCTTTGCTCCCCTAATAATCCCGCTTTGCGGGATTGCTCAAAATTTCACTACCGGGCCCATTCTAAAACGCGGAGGTAGGCTTCTTCAAGGGTTCTTTGCAAGATTTTTAACTCCTGAGGGGTAAATTTTTCAAGAACGAAATTATCACCTGGCATTCCAACCGGCGGCGGTCCGATCCCGATCCGCAACCGCCAAAAACCTTTCGTTCCAAGAGCGTCGATGATACTTTGCACCCCTTTATGTCCTGCCGCAGATCTTCCAAACTGGAGCTTGAATTTCCCTAACGGCAGATCCATATCGTCGTGAACAACCAGAAGGCTGGTAAATGGTAAATGGTTAATAGTTAATAGTTTTTTGACCTCTCTGCCGGAGTCGTTCATGAAGACCGTCGTTTGGTGCAGCTTCACCTGGTCTCCAAATTTTGATTTTTGACTTTTTCCTCTAGAGGTGGATCCACCTTTGGCGGAGATTCTTGAGATGAATAGGTGTCCTGTATTATGACGGGTTTTAGCAAACTTCCTTCCCGGATTCCCGAGGCCAACGACGAGCTTCATCAGCATAAGAATACCTAAAACGCGTAAGGAAAGAAAAAAGAGCGGGGGAAAGTTCCGCTCTCGTACTGAGCCGATTCAGCTGAGAATGATAAGATACGCGACCCCAGGATAGGCGCCAAAGCGAGTATAGAGCTCTGCAAGGCTCCTTACCTCTCCGCTGCGGATGCTCTCAAGAACTTTCTTGAGAGAAGGAACGGTCCCTTCCTCACGCAGCCGCTCAAGCACTTCTGAGTTCCCTGCTCTGACATTCTCAGTAACCTTCTCGATGGCTTCGACCTGCTTCTCGATCCAGATTCTTGTCACAAGCAGCTTGGTCTCTTCCTGTTTCTCTGACTTCAGGAAGGGTAAGCTGTCCCTTATGACGTATTGCAGGCAAAGGAGATCGTCCAATGCCATCTGCCTCTTCCGCTGATCCCTACAAAAGTAAGAGGCATGCGCCGCTCGAAAACACTTCTGGGCGAAGAGGTTGGATTTCACCAGGAAATATATGGACCTCCCCAATTCCCAAGAAGCCCTCCCAAACACACTCCAAAGACCGGTACCGCTTTTCACTGCGCACCTCCGATACTGTTGCTACTCTTCCCCTAAGACTAGGTGGCTCATTTTGTCATCCCGATGCGATCATATTTCGGGATAACCACTTTAGCCAGCAACACACAAGCCTAACTTCATTTTATCATGATTGCTATGGGACGTCAACGGTGACGGGGTTTATCCTTGTATATTTTTCATTTTTAACTTTTTCCTCCAGAGGCGGATCCGCCTTTGGCGGAAATTTTTAACTTCTTTATCACCCACCACCCTGCTGCCAAAACCACAAACCAGAAGAGAAAATCTAAAAGGGCATTGGACCAATAGATCTTCAAGGGATAGCACGTTTCCCAAGGAGGTCCTTTGAGAAGTTGGATACAGAGGGTAGGCTCAAAGATCCGGAAAGGAAAATCAAGAAAATAGCCAGAAAGACTTGCCACCAAAACCGCCAAGATTAAGGTGATAAGAAACTCCTTCTTTTTAAACGACATTCATTTCACCTCCCCTTCTCATGGACACCAAGGATGTGCTTAATTCCATGAACAATGAGAGCGCTGGTCTGCTCATCTTCGGTAACCTTATTTTTCTTCGCCAGTTTTTTGGCTTCTGATTTGCAGATCAAAACCTCACCTAGAAGGAGTTCCTCCTCCGGTTCGTAATAAGAACCTCTCACTTCGTTCGAGAACCTTCTTCCTCGCTTTCGCTCAGAATAAGAACCTCGCCTTCGGCGAGAACCTTGTTTCTCGATTCTCTCGAAATAAGGAAAGGACAGAACCACCGGCGTATAACTCTGTCCACGTAATCTTCTATTAAGTTCTTGCATCTTCTTGGGAGAAACGAACGAAACAGTAACTTTAACCTCCATTTATGGTGAGCCTGTCGCCCCTCGACCCTGCTCTGGGCGACTCTGAGCATAAGTCGAACGAGTCGAACCCATCAACCAAGCAGCTCTTTAACAACCTTTGCAACCAATGCTCCGTCCGCCTTACCTTTAACCTCTGGCATCAAGACACCCATCACCCGACCCATATCTTGGGGGATTTTAGCACCAACCTTAGCAATCGCTTCCTCTGCCAACTTTTTAATCTCCTCCTCTGAAAACTGCTCGGGAAGATAACCCTTGATGATCTCCAACTCTTTCTTCTCTTTTTCAACAAGATCAGGCCGATTACCTTTTTCGTAGGCCGCAATTGACTCCTCCCGCTCCCTACCTTGCTTTTGGAGAAGCTCTGCCAACTCCTCTTCAGTCAAAGTTGCACCCTTGCCTTTGCTGATCTCGGCGTTGTGAATAACAGAAAGAAGATACCGCAAGGTATCAGCCCGAAACCTATCACTCGATTTCAACGCCTCCAGCAACTCCGCTTTGATTTTTTTCAGCGTATCCGCTTCCATCCCAACTAACCGATCTGCTCCTCTTGCCTTGCCCGCTCAATCATTCTCTTTTTCGCGGCCCTTTCCCGTTTCTTAACTTCGGAGGGCTTCTCGTAAAACTCCCGACGCCGTAGCTCTCTTAAAATCCCCTCCCGCAAAACTTCCCGTTTGAAGCGCCGTAGGGCCTCGTCCAACGATTCTCCTTCTTTTAAAATCACTTTGGCCATTATTTTTAGGGACTAGGGTCTAGGTTTTAGGGACTAGTTTTATGTTTATCACCATCTATAACCTAACACCCATCACCTATCCCCTAACTATTACACCTCCTTTTTTATGTTCGTCCTCCCGGTTCCTCTTTTGTTCCTCCTAAAATATGCAGATGCTCGTGGGGAAAGTGGGAATAAGCTCCACCGTTAACAACGATCTTGTGGGCACCTTCAAGCTTCATCTTTTTGATCGCCTCCCACGCGACAGCAAAAGCGGCATCCCAAAACCCCGGATGGCTACCGGAGATTGTATCTCTTTTCTCGTGATGTTTCTTGGACAAAACCAAAAGGTGTACCGGCGCCACCGGGAATTTGTTCTCAATCACGACAAAGTTCTCCGTCTCCAAAACCTTCTTTGACGGCTCCTCACCTTTAACTATTTTGCAAAATAGACAATCGTTCATAGCTATTAGTCGTTAGACATTAGTCATTAGTTCTTAATTCTTGGCTACTGGCTACTGACTCCTGTCTCCTGACTATATATCTCCTTGATCTTCTCCGCTAATTTATCCGCCGGAACCACCTCCGCCTTGCCGTCAATGCGACGACAGACCTCAACTCCACCAGCCTTGAGACTCTTGGCAGAAACAACAACCCTTACCGGAACTCCAATCAAATCGGCATCCGCCAATTTAACCCCCGCTGATTCATCCCGATCATCAAAAAGCATTTCCAAACCCGATTTCTCAGCGGCCTCGTAGATCTGCTCCGCTACCTCCTCTCCCCCCTCAAGGGCAACCAGATGAACATCAAAGGGGGTTAATGTTTTGGGCCAGATGATTCCCTTCTTGTCATAACTAACTTCAACTACCGCAGCCATTATTCTCCCCAACCCAATTCCATAACAACCCATCACCAGCGGCTTCCTTGTACCGCTGCGGTCGGTAAAGTAAGCCTTCATCTTCTCAGAGTAAAGAGTCCCAAGCTTAAATACATGCCCTAACTCAATCGCCGCGGTGGTGAAAACTGCCTGGCGGCATTGCGGGCAGCCTTTAAGCTCCCCCACCTTGTTTTTGTTGGCAGCAAAATGACAGTGTTCGCAGTAAATCGTGGTATCCTCTCCTGTTTTTGAGGGAAGCATAAACTCATGCGATTCTGATCCCCCAATTGTTCCGGAAAGAGCTCCAACCACAAGAACCTGAAGACCACAACGGGCAAAAATCCGCTCGTAAGCTTTGATTACCTTTAGATAATAACGGTCCAAGTCGGCTTCGTTGGCGTGGAAAGAGTAAAGATCCTTCATCATAAACTCCCGTACTCGAAGCAATCCCCCAGTCGGCCGCAACTCATTACGGAACTTATCTTGAATATGAAAGACGGCCAGGGGCAAGTCTTTATACGAAGAAATAAACCGCCGAGCGAGATCAGTCACTACCTCCTCATGAGTCGGGCCAAGGGCAAACTCTCTTCCCCGCCGATCTTTGAATTTAAAAAGTGGGGGATCAATCTCCCCTTTACCGCTCCAGCGGCCGGTCTCAACCCACTGCTCCTTCTTCTGCAAAGCAGGCATCAAAATCTCCTGTGCTCCAATCGCCTCCATCTCTTCCCGAATGATGTTTTCGATCTTGCGATGGACCCGCCAACCCAAAGGCAAAAGGGTGTAAACCCCGGCGAGAAGCTGATCGATGTAGCCCGCTTTGATCAGAAATTTATGCGAGGCCGCCTCGGCGGCCTTCGGAACTTCCCTAAGAGTCTTGCCGAAAAGCTGCGAATATCTCATCAAAAAGAGTTTAACATAACGGCCAAAAACTATTAAATTTGCAAACCCGGAGGGTTTGTTCTATCCTTTTAAGCAGTCAAATGACGACAAAACCGAGACACTTTGATCCCCAGCTTTACTACCACATCTTTAATCGAGGCATTGAGAAACGTCCCACTTTTAAAAATGTAAGGGACTATCAACGCTTTCTCGGAACAGCCCTCTTCTATCGCTACGACCAAAAACTTTCCTATGCTGCCTTTCAACGTCTTGGCCCCAAAGCCCAGATGTTTTACCGGCAAACAAACCCGGAGGGTTTGTCAAATCAGCAGGTTAGGATCGCTGCCTACTGTTTGATGCCAAACCATTTCCACTTCCTTCTTAAACCTATTGAACCTGCTGGCGTCACCAAATTTATTGCCGACGTGACGAATAGTTATACAAAATACTTTAACATCAAAAATGAAAGAACCGGCTACCTCTTTCAGGGTACCTTTAAGGCCAAAGAGATCAGAAGCGAACCCTCGCTTCTCCAGCTCAGTCGCTACATTCACCTCAACCCCATTCCTCCCTCAAAAACAAACCCGGAGGGTTCGTTGAAGCAGCTAAAAGAATATCCTTATAGTTCCTATCCGGAGTGGGTTGGGCTAAGAGAACCTTATCTTATCGACAAAGAGGAAGCCGTGAAATGGGGCGAGTGCTGCGGTGGTCCAGAAAAATATCGCGAGTTTGTCGAAGCAAAAGTTGAAAAAGACTCCGCCCTAGGCATTGAAGACTTAATCCTCGAATAAACAAACCCGGAGGGTTTGTCAATTTTCCTTTTCTAAAAAAATCCTTCAGCCAATGGCTGAAGGATTAATTGGTGAAAAGAATCTTCTCTACCTCTTTTAGTCTCTCTATTCCCCGAATCTCGTAAGGAAAAAGGGGCAAGAGTCGGCAGGGCTTCCCATACCCCGCTATCTCTTGGATATGGCCCCGCTGCATCAGCATTCGACCTCGGAGAAACTCAGAATCCGGCTCCTGAATCACCTGGTTGATGATCACCCGGTCAATCTCCAAGCCGTAGCGCCGAAGCTCAGCAAAGATTCCATCAAGCTGGCGCACCGCCAAGGCCTCAGGGATGGCAACGAAGTTAAACTCAACTCCAGTCCTAAGGAACTCCATATCTTTCCGGGCGCGCTCTTCCCACCCCCGCATCACTTCCATGAGGGAACGCTTCTTCTCTTTTCCCCGCGTAACTTTGGAAGCGAGATATAGCCGGCCTCTGGGCTCCAGATGCTGGGAAGCAAGCGTCGATTGCATCCCGAGTAGTCTTAGCGTCTGCCCTGCGGGGGCGGTGTCCCAGACGATCGTCTCGTACTCCCCCGATTCGCTGAGCTCCTTAATGTAATCAACCATGAACTCATCCATAAGCCCAGGCAGGATGGCGGCAGCGAGATCGACAAACTCCTGATAGCCGATCTTAAAAAGAACGGAAAAAACGTCATAAGCGTCGGAGCCGAAATCCTCGTCCCAAAGTTTCTTAACCGCCTCATAGCTGATCTCATGAAGATAAAGCCCTTTGGTAACCTTAACAACCTTCCCTCCACTCTCAATCTCAAAGATATCGCGAAGCGAGGGAGTAAGATCAGTAGAGAGGATCAGGGTCTTCTTTCTCGCAACGGCGTAATGAAGGGCGGTAGCGGCGGCACAGGTCGTCTTCCCTACCCCGCCTTTGCCGCAGAACATTGATACTCGCTTTCCCACCGCTCTCTCCTCCCTTATAGGATTAATTCAAGAATAACGCGACGTCGTTCAGCTGTCAAACGAACTAAAACAAACCCGGAGGGTTTGCGCGGTTTGTTCCACCTCCGAGGTGAAAATTCCCCGACACCTCGGAGGTGTTTCTATCATGGTCTCCCAATGTTGGAGATAATAGTGTTTATCTCCCCGATGATGCGCCAGAGTCCCTCAGGAGCATCGGCGCCGTCCATCACTGTTACCGCCGTTCCCTTACCTTCACCAAAAACAACGATCCGGTAGGTGAAGCGATCGCAACAGAGGTTCTGAGGAAAGTACCGCTCCTCGAAGGAGAAGAAACCTTCCTTCTCGATAAGCTTTAGAAGGTCGGCCACGGCCTGGGCTCCGATGTTTCCGGTCCATGCCCTACCACGGTCGCCGGTTGTCAAATCACGACCTTCTATGAGCCCGTTGTCATAGATGAGCCATCTTTCGTCAACCCCAGCAAAGCCTCCGCTTTTCTGGTAGTTGATAACCAAAACCCGCTCCTCGGGAGCCCGAGTCTTATTCTCGAAATAAATGAGCCCGTAGGCCAACAGACCAGCAAAGATCAAAAGACCAATTATGAAAAGTGCCTTTTTAACCAAAGCCCCCTCCTTCTTCTATCAGCTCTATTAGCGCGGAAGCAGACTTGCTGATTGGACCACTATCTGGACGGTGAGAGTTTTCGCCGGCTCGACATCCTCCTCCCAAGAGCGAGTATACTCCAAGTGCAGGATAGTAGTACCTGGCGATTGGGCCTGGAAATACCAGATCGCCTCACCCCCAACACCCATCTGGCCGGCTACATGCTCGCGAGGCACATATTTATAGAGTTCAAGCTTCAAAACTGCCTCATCAAACTCTCCCAGCTGCCAAGAATACCCCGTGGTTGGGTTGGTTTCTAAGGTAAGGATCAAAAGCTGGCCTGAGAGGATGTAGCCTGGTGCATGGAGGATTACCTCCCCACCATCAGCCTCGATACCAATCTCCTGCGGCTCCAGCTCCAACATCCCTAAGAAAGCAAGAATCACCAGAAGAATCCCCAGAACGAGCGCCACAAGCCCAGCTATCAGTATTAATTTTTTAACCACAGCCCCCTCCTTCTCTAAAATCTGCTTAGATATTACCACCAAAGCCATAACCCCACAAGTCAGAAGAATGTCTGGATATCGTGGATGGTAAGAAGGATCATCAAGATGATAAGAAAAGCAAAGCCGAGGCTGTTGGCAAACTGTTCGGTCTCAACGGAAGTTTTCTTCCCTCGGATGATCTCCACCGCCACAAAAAGGAGCCGTCCTCCATCAAGAGCGGGAATCGGAAAAAGATTAACTACCACCAGATTCACCGAGAGAAGAGCGATAAACTGGAGAAAGATTTTAAGGCCGTAAGCAGCGTAAGTCTCGGTCAAGGCAAAGATTGCTACCGGTCCCCCAAGCAAAACTGCTTTCCCCTGGACGAGATCTCCGACAAGTTTAAAAGCAAAGCGTACCATCTCTCCAACCGTTTTCGCTGCCTCGGCAAAAGCGGTGAAAGGAGCCCTCCATACCGCCGTCTTTTGATACAAAACGGCAGTTGAGACCACAAACCCCAGTGGTCCCTCGCCGGAGGGAGGATTAGCGCGCGGCACCGCCGCCGCCAATCGCGTTTTTCCCTCATGTTCAACTTCCATAACCGTTAGCTTCCCGGCATTCTTTTCCGCCAAAGTGACAAGCTCATCGGCAGTTTCCACCTTCTCCCCCTCAAAACTTAAGATGTG
>CAYPTJ010000019.1:0-5807 GCA_964413845.1 uncultured Candidatus Saccharibacteria bacterium
GGGGTAGTGATTTTCGAAGATTAGGTAGTAGCGAGGGCATTTTCTTTAGCTTTTATCTTGGGGGTAAAGCGAAACTCCAGTCGCTTCCCCAGCATCAGCCGTGTTTCGGCATCAAGATAAGGGATGAAGGTATAGGTTAAAAGGTTGATGATTACCAGCGGTCCCTCAAGGTAGGCCCAGACCTTCTTCCAAAGTGGCCAGTTTTCGGGCATCGGACGGGTAATCTTTGCCCGAAGGATCGTCAAGGGGAGAAGAAGGATAAACGCTGAGGTGAGGATTAAGCCGGTGATCTTTGGGAGGCGGTACCCCCAAGAGGTTTGGCGGATAGCGGGGTTGGCAAAGGCTAAAAGGAGAAACCCAAAGGTGACAAGAAAGGTAACCGTTCGCCAGATAGTGTACTGCTCGATCATGTGGTAAAGCTTTGTAAGCTTAAGACGAAGGGGAATCTTTGCGGTTAAAAATCCTTTCATCGCAATGGGAAAAACAATTACTCCCCAACCCCAACGAAGAAGTTGTCTGTATTGAGAGATATGGGTCTTAACCCATCCCTCATCCTGCACAGCGTCAGCATAAACCGGAACATAAAAGTGATGACCCCCAAACTCCCCACCCTTTTTAAAGAAAGCTCGCCAGAAGAAAGGAGTGTCATCAACCCCAAGGGCTGGGTCCCAGTAGCCAGTTTCAATTAAGGTGGGGAGGGTGACAGAGTAGCAGGACCAAGTGTCTTTGCGATCTGCCTCAAAAACCCAAGAAGATAAAACGGCAAGGGTGATCGAATTGGCTTGAATCCGCATTAAAGGGGGAACATCCCAAAGGTTGTTATCAAAAAGGTAAACCGCGGTTTGGAAAAATTTGTTGTCGGGTTTGGGGTCAGTAAGATAAGCGTGAGCAAGCCGCGCAAGAAACTGGGGATGGAGGCGCATATCGGCATCAAAAGTAGTGACCAGAAAATCATCCAACTTCTCACCTCTTCTTTCCAACTTCTTTATCACTTGCTTTGCCGCCCAGGTTCGGTTGGCGGCTGCGCCCACCACCTCCCCAGGCAAACCGGCAGGATGGATGAAGGTCCAAACTGTCCCTAACCTCTCACCGTACTTCTCTTTGACCTTTTTTACATCGGATAAGACACGGGCGGCATATTTTTCCTCAACGGTAAAAGCAACAAAAATCTTTTCTTTGGGGTAGTGGGATTTGGCGATTGAGGCAAGGGAAGGCTCAAGTATTTCATATCCCTCATTTACCGCGGGGATAACGATCAAATGCTTTAGCCGCGCAAATTCAGGAAGCCTTTTCACCTTTTCCAACCAGTTGATTCCCGTCTCTCGTTTAAACCGCCGATAGCCGATAAAAACCCCAACGATATGAACGAGCGCGCGGTAAACCCAAAACATCGCCAAGAAAGTAAGAAAAAAAGCCACGGCGGTTGGAACAAACGGTCCTAACCACAAAGGAGAAAGAAGAACCACCCAGGTAAGAAGTCCCGGGGTGATCTCAAAAAGCCGCTGGGTCGCCTGAGGCGAACCCTCGCCTCGCGGCGAAGCGGGTCGCCTTTGGCGGGCTTTCTTTTCATGTTTTTGAATCAACCGTTTTACCATCTTCTTTGATAATTCTCCCACGTGGCCGTCTCTATTTCAAACCAACCTTCCCTTTTAAAAACTCTCCTTCTAAAAGAAAGATTCCTGCCTCCCACCTAAGGAGAAATTTTTTGGAGGGACGCAGGTTCAGCTGTTGAAACAGCTTTTGCCACCAACGGTAGGATCTAACGGTTACATGGGTTGGGTCCTTCACCGGGAAAATCTGCTCAAAGCGACTCGTTCCGTAGATCTTATGCAGCGTCTGCCGTTTTGCTACCCGCTGACACTCTTTAATCGCCTTGGGAAGATCTTTTTCGGGGATATGCTCAAGAAGTGCAAAAGTGGTTACGAGGTCAAAGCTCCCGCTTTTAAAAGGAAGATCAAGGACATTAGCTCTTCTTAGATATTTTCTGGCTGAAGCAGGAGCGTTCTTGAGGGTATAATCGCTGAGATCAACTCCAAAGGCTTCGACCCCCAATCTTCGCAGCCAAAGCACTAAGGTACCCTTGCCGCAGCCAACATCAAGGACAGTTTTAGGGTGCAAGAAAAGTTTGATCATCAGCGCCCTCACCAGCGGAGCGCTTCGATACACTAGTTTGCTTAAGGAGTCTCGCAGGGGGTTTCCCGTTAGCCCAAAGGTAGTTTCTTCAAAATATTTTTGATCATACTTGTTCATCAGCGGATTGCTTTCCTTCTCCAAAGGTTTGGCTTATTAAAAAGGTGTTTCCTCAGGTAAGCGCGAATTGTTTCCAGTTCCACTGCAAGTTTCCCAAGCGCTTGGTAACGGCGCACCGAAGTGAAAACTTTCATATTCTGATCAAGCTTTATCTTTGCTCCACATTCCTTAAGCCTTTTCGCTAAAGCAAGATCTTCGAAGGCTTCGTTTGAATATCCCCCAATTTTTTCAAGCGTACTTTTTTTACCGCATAGCCTGGCCCGGCGAGAAAAGGAAACCATCTAAAAAGAAAAGCGGAAACAAGATCGGTTAACGAACAAAGAAGTTCTGGGTAGAAGGTTCTTCCCTTATCCACCAAACGTCCCACCCCTGTGTAAGCGTCCAAGTGGGGGTCGCTTTCGAAAGCTTCTCTCACCCTTGCTAAAAAATTTGGGGGTAGTTGGCTGTCGGCATCAACCGCAGCGATGATCTCTCCCTTTGCAATCTCTAATCCCTGATTGAGGGCAGAGCTTTTCCCCGGTGTCACCTTTGATTTTATTACCTTCACTTCGAATTGCTTGGCGATTGTGGCAGTTTGATCGCTGCTGTGGTCATCAACAATGATGATCTCAAATTTTTTCGGATTTAATGTTTGTTGCTTGAGAGATTTAAGACAGGTGGGGAGATACTTTTCCTCGTTGTGGGCAGGGATAACAACACTGATCATATCCGTGGGAAAAGAGGAGGATTCGCTTTAATCTTGGGCCCAGCGAACTGTTTTTGGATCTTTTCGGCGGTTTCGGGCATAAAAGGTTGAAGATCAAAAGCAATATGTCTTATTACCGAGATCACGCCAAGAAGATTTTTAAAAAGTTCTTTCCCCGAGAGTTTCCAAGGTTTGGCCTTATCAATAGCCGCATCTAAAGCGTGTATGTCAACCCAAATATCAGATAACGCCTCGTCGATTCGATATTTTGAAAGAGCAGACTGGAACGGCTTGCTAAAGAAGTGTGACGTTGGGGTATCTTCAAAATCGAATCCGGAAGTTTCACAAAGTTTTGCTACTCTCGACACCAGATTCCCCAACCCGTTCGCAAGCTCCGCGTTATAGCGCTGCCGAAAGCGGTCAAGGGAGATATCTCCATCGGCACCAAAAGGGAATTCAGAAAGAAGAAGGTAGCGAGTCTCATCCACCCCAAACTGTTGGATCAGCTTTTGAGGTGCAATCACATTCCCCAGCGACTTTGACATCTTCTGCCCCTCAATGGTGAAAAAACCGTGGGCAAAGACTTTCTTGGGAAGAGGAAGATCCGCCGCAAGAAGTAAGGCATACCAGATGACGGTGTGAAACCAAAGGATATCCTTTCCAATAAGGTGAAGATCTGCCGGCCAAAATTTCTTTTTCCCTCTCACAAATTGAGTCGCCGAATAGTAGTTAAGAAGAGCATCCACCCAAACGTAGATCGTTTGTTTTTTATCCCAAGGGACAGGGATTCCCCAAGTTACCCCAGCGCGAGAGATTGAAAGGTCTTTTAATTTTTCTTTCTTTAGCTTCCCTAAAATCTCATTTCGTCGCTCCTGAGGGAAGATTGCCTCCTTCTTTTCAAAAAAGGTGATTAACTGTTTTTGGAAAGCCGAAAGCTTAAAGAAGTAGTTCTTCTCTTTGATTCGGGTAGGAAGGAGGTGGGGATGGAGGGAACAAACCCCATTTTTAAGCTCCCCCTCAGTAACAAACTTTTCGCAGCCCACGCAATAAGGTCCCTCGTAAACCCCCTCATAAATAAAACCTCTTTTATAAAGTTTAGTGAGAAACTCTTGGACAATCTTTTCATGATGGGGATCTGTTGTTCGGATAAAAAAATTGTAGCTGAGGTTAAGGGAGTTCCAGATAGTGACAAACTGCGGAGCGAGTTTTTCGGTGAACTCCCTGGGTGTCAGATCCTGCGCTTTTGCTCCTTGAGACACCCGCAGTCCGTGCTCATCGGTTCCGGTGAGAAAGAAAACCTCCTCGCCTAAAAGCCGATGGTAGCGGGCTAAAACATCTGCCGCGATAGTGGTATAAGCGTGGCCGATGTGAGGGACATCGTCCACGTAATAGATTGGGGTGGTAATGAAAAAGGTCTTTTTGGTCATTTCTAGGAAGATCTTAGCATAGATCAACTACGGGAGAGTTGAATCTCGGTAAGAAGAAGAATTAGTCCAAAAAGGATCAGGTTAGGAAGACTGACGATTTTAAGAAGTTTAAGTGCCCCGGCAAAACCGGTAAAAAGGGCGATAAAAAAGGCACGTCGCGCGCTCAAATAAAAAAGCTCACGCGATCCTCTTTTCTTAAAGAGGCTGGTGATCTCAAAAAAGAGAAAGGTGAGGGTAAAAAGAAGCGCCAGAAAAAGAATCAGCAGGAAAAGAATCTGGACCCCAAGTTTATCAGGAGGGACGAAGAGGAGAAGATATCCCCATCCACCCCAGGAGGCAAAGGCTAAAAGGGAAAGAAGATACAGAAATCGCGGTGTTCTTTCCCGCTGGATCGTGTGCTTTGGCAAAAACCTTCTCACCACTCTTATGTTAACCCATTTCGTTTTGGCTCGGGTAATGCCTCTTGTTATCCCATATCTTTTAAACCCTTCGGGTTTAGCTGGTGAGGTGGGGATGCTTGACCCCGTAGTAGAAATTCGAACACTCTTTCAGAGTGAGGGAACGAACTCTTTCGAGTTTTCACTACAGGGCTTGACACGGGGGGGGTGAAATGTTAAAAAAAGCTTGAGGTCTGCCTATGCCCGCAAAAAGCTTTTTCTACAACCTGCTCAAGGTCTCTCTTTCTACCGTGGTGGTGGTTTTTGTTCTGGCGACCGTGGGCGCCTTTGCCACCGAGAGGTTAGGGCTCAAACTTGACTTACCTTTCATCGCCCGGGTTGACCTCTCCGGCTACGTCACCAGAAGCGAACTTTTGGAGAGGATGGGGGAGTGGATGAACGAGTACGTGGAGAAAGGCGGAGAGTTTGTCAGTTCTCTAGCCGAGGATGCCAAGAAGTTAGGGGGAGAGAAGCCAAGTTTCTATCTTGATGTCGAAAATCTTGAAGGAAAGATCGCCGCGGACCAGATAGATCTTGATCTTTCCGCTTTCCAAAGAAGGGTTTCCTCCACCTGCGCTGCGGGATCTTCGATCAGGGTGATCGGAGAGGATGGAACGGTTGTTTGCGAGGCGGATGATACCGGCGGAAGCGGCACTACCTATACCGCCGGCTCGGGCCTTTTCCTTTCTGGGACGCAATTTTCTGTCTCTAACTTAACCAATGCCCACATCGCCTCAGGCGCCGGAATCACCTATTCCAAGCTCGCTTTAACGAGCTCGATTATTAACACCGACATTTCCAACACCGCTGCCATCGCCTGGACCAAGATCTCCAAGACCGGCTCATCCCTTGCCGATCTGATTACCCGATCTGCTGCCGACCTCACCTCGGGAATCCTTCCCGCGGCCAGACTATCCGGTTCGTATACAGGAATTACAGGAGTTGGAACCTTAACTTCCGGTACCTGGCAGGGAGATGCAATCGCTTACTCCAACCTCGCTTTGACCG
>CAYPTJ010000020.1:0-4403 GCA_964413845.1 uncultured Candidatus Saccharibacteria bacterium
AAACATCACCTTGATTCCCCTGGGGTGATCCGGCTTACTGGTTAAAATCCGCTTCACCACCCCTTCCGTTAACTCGCCACTGGCGTAGTTTCTCTTCTCAAGCGCCCAGACCCGCTGGCCAACTTTAATCTCGGCACGTGAGGGAACCTTGGGGTTAGAGGAGGTCATAATAGATAAATCTACCACAAACGGGTTCCAGCGACAGTGGTTTTTACTGGAAAAGAAAAGACCCGTCCCAGTAACTTGGTAACGGGTCGTTGAAAGAGCTTCTACACTTTAGGTGAAATGGCGCAGGCCGCCTCAACAACCACGGGATCTGGTATCTCCATAACACTAACGGTGTGGTTGTTCCACCCGTCCTCTTCGGGAAATATCTCCTTCGCACGCTGCATCGCTTGCTTCTTCGCCTCCACCTTCGTTGTGGCTAGAATTGCGATGCTCGTGTGGGCGATCATCTGCAATACCTCCGTTGCCTCAATAAGCGCATGCACTGAGGAAACCTCTCTTGGCTTGTACTCCGTATGACAGGCCTGGAGGGACACCGTATACAGTCTCTGCACCATTCATCCTCTCCTTTATTCTGATATTAGCTACAAAATAGCACGTAGATTGACTTTGGTCAAACCAGGAATGTTGCAGGGAGCGCCGGCCGTTGGGACGGATACCAGGATTGGCCTTGCTACTTGAAGGTCGTGAGCATCAACTCGATCTGAGCCCGATTCGGAGAGAAGACGGCCTCGACGGCGTAAACCCTCGCTCCTTTGGCGGTAAAGTAGCCTCCGGCCTTCCCATCGTTGGCGATCACTCCCAACCAAGTAAGGTTTTCGTACTTGACTTCGTGCCACTTGACGGTAGGTCCCTTGGGCAAAAACTCCCCCTTCCACTCCTTACCCAATTGCGCCGTCAACGTCTCCTCCGCGTAGGACTTTAAACTTTGATTTTTAGGTTTATTTAGATCCCACAAAATGAGCGCAAGTCCAACAAAGTTCTCAGATAATAGCTCACCTTGGCCGGCTGGTCCAAACAGCACCACATTGTGGTCATAACCAGGAAACCTTTCGCTAATGGTAGTTTCAAAAATCCACTTCGGCGGATATCTAATCTTAAAACCCAACAGAGAGTCGGAGTAGGTCTTCCAGCCGGCAACGGGATCAACGGTGTTGAAGGTAAAATCCTCGGAAATGGTGAGATTGCCGTTGGCATCTTTGGATTTTACCCGGAAGTGGTAGCGCGTTCCCCTCGTCAATCCCTTTAGGGAAGCCATATGAGCGGTGGAAAGAATGGTCTCCTCGGGGGTTTGGGAGCCGTAATCGAGGGTAGTCCCATACTCCACCTGCGTGGTCGCCCCCTCGCTGGTTTGCCAAAAGATTGTCGCCTCGGTTTGGGTGATTCCTTTGGCCCTAACTTGGGAGATCACCGGTGGAACCCGGCCAAGAAAGTCTTTGACATTCAAGGGAAGCCATCGGTCAAAATAGGTCGTTTTCCAAGCGACGACGGCAACTGCCCCTCCAAGCGCAATAAGAAGGGCCAAGATGATAAGCAGGATCAAAAACCTCTTCACTAAGACTTAATTTAACCTAACCAATGGCTCAATAAGCAAGTCGATGGTTAACAAAACGGCGGGACAGGTTGGAGGGTTTTGGTCAAAAGAAAAAGGACTGAGGTTTCTCAGTCCTTGCAGTAGAGCCCATACCAAGCCAGGACCGTGTCCTCCAAAGCCGGTAAGGCATAGTTGAGCGACTCCTTTCCACCGCATACACGCTCGAAGCGGAGTTTGATAATGGCGAGCAAATCTCCAAGAGCCTTAGCCTCCTGCTTCTTCTTCTCCGATAGTGAGGAGCGTCTTGCAAGAACTGCCAACGCATACTCCACGTGAACAAGGTAGTGCTTAATCCCTCTCCAAATATCCACACGAATAAGTATGTGCTCCACCACCCTCCGCAACAGGAGTTGCAGCTCTGCGATAAGACGGGAAACATCTGCCTGGGACAGACGCTTATGCCTCAAAGAGATGAGACCTTCTAAAGACTCGGCAAGCACACACGCTCGGACGAAGGCGGTGAATGCCCACTCCAACTCGTTGGCCGGTGCAAAGTCTGGTCCCCTAAGAGCTGCCATCACGTTGTAGAAGCCAGGGTATCTGCCAAGAAGCTCCTCGCGCAATGCCTTGTTTACTCCCTCCATGAGTCTCTCTCCCTCCTCGTATTATTTTTATGAGAAAATTATAGGGTAACTGCCAAGTCTAGTCAACAATAGCTTAGTTAAGGGTTGATGGATTCAGGAGCGCCGGCGGCGGTTTTGGTCAAACTTGGCCGAAGCGGCGAAGATAATCCCCAATCAGCTTTATATCCTCTAAATCTTTCTCGCGACCCATCTTCTTTTTCCACGCTACCGTGTCCTTTAACCTAACGAAACGAAAGCCATCAATAACATCGGCTTCTTTAATCAGTTTTTCGGCATCAAAGCCAAACGCCGGTTTCTCAAAAATCTCAATCCCTTTAAAATTAATCCGCAACTGACCAGTGGGAAGGCTTAGCTTCTCTGTGGGATACTTTTTGATAAGTTCTCGCCAGAGGTCCCTGGTCACGATGATGTCCAAATCGTTTACCGGTCGAATTCCCCTGACACCCAAGGGACCACTGCAAAAGATGGCAAACTTATCTTTGGGAAGGTTGAGTTTTTTCAACTTCTCCAAAAGCTCTTCAATCAAACTCATCACTTAAGCTTCTTAACGACTAAAATTCCTTTTCTCTTCCCCGGTTTAACCTCTACCCAATTTCCAGGGTTGATCCCCGCCCGATCGAGGATCGCCCGATCAATCGTCACTCCGATTGAGTTCCCAACTTTTATGATTTTTCTGATAATCAGGGGCGGCTTAGCCATAATGTCTTTGGGATATTTCTACTGGATATTTCTCCACCGCTATTCTACCACAAACTAAATCCTGCTGTTATAACGTGTTATAACGTTGGGCGTAACAACATCGTTGTTTCTGCAAACAGAAATAACGTGTTATAACGTGTTATAACACGCTCTGGAGAGAAAGGTACCTAATAAAGAATAAAAAGGAATAAAGATGTCAAGAATAAGATATTTAATCAAGAATAGGATATCTAATTAAGAAGGTCTGAATCAGATAAAGATGAAGAAGAAAACGGGGGTGGTTTTCATTTCAAACCGCAGGGACATCCGGCTTTCTTTCCGCGGTGGCAGGATCTAGTTACAAGTCCAGCTTTCTTTTCCAGTAATCAATGTCTTTTTGTAAACCTTCCTCGAGAGTATATTTTGGCTTCCATCCAAGCATTCTTTTCACCTTCTCGTTTTTGGTGCTTAGGTAGAAAATTTCGCCTGACCTGATCTCCCTCGTGTGCCATTTGACCTTCCCCTTCCACTTCAGGAGCTTAGCAATTTTCTCGATTAGCTCTTTAATTGAAACGCCGTTTGCGGGTCCAGTGTTAAAAACCTCGCCGAGAATCTTTTTGTTCTCGCTTTTCAAAATGACCTTATAAAAATCGGCCACATCGTCGATATAGATAAAGCTTCGCACGGGCTTATTGTTACCCATCTCGATACTATCGGGGTTTTTAAGCATCCTCACGATCGCCGCCTCAACCACAAAGTAGGTGTCGTTTTTCGACCAAAAATATTGGAGCCCCTGCCGATCACTGCAGGAAACTTATAAGTATCGTAGAGATAGCGAAGATACATCTCGGCTGCATACTTAGAAACCGCATAAGGCGAGCTGGGGTACGGAATCGTTGTTTCATCGAATGGTTTGTTAGGAGGTTGACGGCCATAAATCTCCATCGTCGAGGCAAAAATAAACTTTTTGAGATTGGGAAGCTCTCTTTTACAGGTTTCAGCTAAACTAATGGTGCCGAGGTAGTTGACCTCATTTACCTCTTGGGGATGGGTGAACGAATAAGAAACCGGGGTAATTGCCCCAAAATGTAAGACATAGTCGGGCTGAAAGGTTCTCAGAATCCATGAAAGGCAGGCATAGTCCCTCAAATCCCCATAAAACAGCTCCGCCCTCCCTTTTAAGGGCTCGACATTAACCGCTACCCTCGGAGAATACCTCAAAAGACCGCCCACGTGATAGCCATCGTCTAGGAGATTTTGAGCCAATTCCGAACCGACAAATCCCGAGATTCCCGTGATAAAGACCCTAGGTTTATAACCGTGTCCGTAAGACTCAACCATGTCGGCGGTGGGCAGGGATCAACTTAATAATATCTTTTGGAGAAAAAGTTAGCAAGGACGGGAGTGCCGGCGGGCAGGCCTGCCCGCCTCTGGTGGGGGCTAGCCAATTTTACCGCAAATAGGGAAATTGTAAACACTAAAGCTGAAACCCAACGTTATAACATGTTATAACGTGTTATAACACGCAACGAGATAAAGTG
>CAYPTJ010000021.1:0-17160 GCA_964413845.1 uncultured Candidatus Saccharibacteria bacterium
GGCAATTGAGATCTTCTCCAAACCTGAGATCGTCAAGGCGGTTACAAGGGAAAACGATGAGAGAATCGGTGATGAAGCAAGCTATCACCTCCGCATTGTTCCCACCAAAGAGACATACCTCAAGCTGGTGGAGGCGCTGCAGGAGAAACCTTTGACTGATGTTGAAAGAACAAACCTGGAGAAATCCTTCGAGGGGATCGAAAAGTTGGCACTGGACCTTTGGATCGGGAAAAACACCCTCGTGGCGAGGGAAATTAAGTTTTTTTTCAAAATAAAGCCTTCGTTGGAAGGGATAGGTACCTCCCCCTATACCACCTCCCTTAACCTATTAGGCATGGGCACCTTCGAAGGCATTTTTGTGCTGGAGATTCCAAAGATCAACGCTCCTGTTTCCATCACCGCTCCTGAAGGCGCTCGAAATATTGAAGAGCTGTACGAGATCATAGGAATCGCTCCGCTTTATGAGAGGTCGCGGGATGCGCACCGGTTGTCTGATCTGGAGAGCTTGCGAACGGCCATTGAGCTGGCAATATTGGAGGGAGTCAAACTTCCCACATTGAAGGCACCAAGTAGCTCAACGGCAGGCGGAAATTGGGTAAAGATGGATCTTTCTGGGTACATCCTAAACCTACCAACCGACCCTAAGAATGGGAAAGCATTCACCGATTGCAAGGGGAATAAGGTTACCGGTGAATATCAATTTATGAGCGATGGAACCTACTACGTTCTAAGAACCCGACTAGAAGAAGAAAGTAACTGCAAATATTACACTGACGACAAGAACGCTAATAATTGGTATGAGGTCGGAACTGCTCCCGGCTTGAGCAAATTCTTTGGCCTCTAACTACTTATCTCTCGAGGCCAAGGAGAGCTGATCAAAAGCTCTCCTTCCCCTAAGTTCTCCCAGACCGTTTCAGTAACAAACGGCATAAAAGGGTGGAGAAGCTTGAGACACGTCTTCACGGAGGTAAGAAGAGTTTGCTTAGCTGCCAGATCACCATTTTTCAACCGGTCTTTAATCTTTTCGATATAAACATCCGCAAGATGGTGCCACATAAACCGATAAATTGCCTCTCCTGCTTGAGAAAAGCGGAAGTTATCTAGATCTCTGGTAACTTTCTTAACCAGCTGACCCAATTCCCTCAAGATTTCCCTATCCTCCGGTTTTAAGTTCTGCTTTGAAAATTGGAAATTGGAAATTGGAAATTCCAGATTCATCCTCGTAAATCTGGCAATGTTCCAGACCTTATTGGCGAAGTTGCGGTAGCCAACAACTTTCTCCTCGGCCAAAGTTTGGTCCTGTCCCAAAGCGACCCCCACAATAAGCGCCATCCGCAGGGGATCAGCTCCGTACTTCCCAATCACCGTCATCGGATCAATGTTATATTCAGGGCGGGTCTTGCTCATCTTTTTTCCGGTGATATCTTTAACCATCCCGTTAAGAACGACGGATGAAAAAGGAATCTCCCCCATCATTGCCATCCCCATCATAATCATCCGCGCTACCCAGAAAAAGAGGATGTCGTAACCGGTCTCTAGAACCGTTCCCGGATAAAAATATTCAAGATCACGCGTCTTTTTTGGCCATCCTAAAGTGGCAAAGGGCCAAAGGGCAGAGGAGAACCAGGTATCAAGAGTATCTTGCGAACCGGGAACGGGAAGGGGATGTCCCCACCAGATCTGGCGGGAGATGCACCAATCTTCGATGTTCTCCATCCAGTTGAAGTAGATCTTCTCAAATCGCTTGGGAACGATCTTAATCTTGCCTTTCTTGACCGCCGCAATCGCTGGCTTTGCCAGGGGAACAGCTTTCACGAACCACTGCTTCGAAACCATCGGTTCCACCACCGTTTTGCAACGGTAGCAAAGACCGACAGAGTGGGTGTAGTTTGGATCGATCTTCTCCAGCAAACCTTTCTTTTTCATATCCTGGGCAACTTTTTTACGGGCTTCTCCAACGGTTAAGCCGGCGTAGGGACCGGTCTTTTCATTTAACCTCCCATCGAAGCCAATCACCTGGCGGATCTCAAGGTTATGGCGCTGGCCAATCTCAAAATCGTTGGGGTCATGCGCGGGGGTCACTTTGACAACACCCGTCCCAAACTTAGGATCAACCGCAGGATCAGCGATCACTTTCATCCGCTTTTTTCCAAGAAGTGTCTCAATTTCGATCTCTTGCCCAACGTATTTTTTGTCACCCTTCGCTGCGCTGGAAGTGTGTTTCCATAAATGGAAATAGCGGGGATCTTTGGGATGAACGGCAATGGCGGTGTCACCAAACTTTGTCTCCGGCCGCACCGTGGCTAGTGTCAGGGGGCCATAACGGATAAAGTAAAGAGGGTCGCGTCTCTCCTCGTACTCCACTTCAAGATCGGAGAGGGTTGTCCCACAGCGCGAACACCAGTTGATCATCCGCTCACCCTGATAAATAAGACCCTTTTTGTAGAGTCTTGAGAAGGCTTCTCTCACTGCTGCCTGGTACTCTTTGTCCATCGTGAACCGCTTCCGGCTCCAGTCGCAGGAGATGCCTAACCGGCGAATCTGATCTTCGATCACCCCCCCATACTTATCCATCCAAGCCCACATCCGCTTCAAAAACTCCTCTTTTCCAAGATCCTGCCGCGTCTTCTTCTCTTTTTTCCAAAGCTCACGCTCAACCACGTTCTGAGCAGCAATGGCGGCGTGGTCCTTCCCCGGAAGATAAAGAGTAGGCTCTCCTTTCATTCGGTGGTAGCGAGTAAGAATATCCTGAAGGGTAAGCATCAGGGCGTGGCCGATATGAAGCTCCCCGGTAACATTGGGAAGAGGCATCATAATCACGAAGGGCTTCTTGGGTTGCTTGAGTTTCTTAGGTTGCTTAGGAAGGGAAGGAGTGAAAGCGCCGGAACGCTCCCACTTCCTGTAGATCTTTTCTTCGACTTCTTGGGGTTTAAAGGTTTTTTCCATCTGGTCTCTATCTTAACCAAAATAACTAGCTTTTAAAAGAAAAGGACCTTGGTAAAGTACACAAGGTCCTAACTGAGCCTTAAGCTATCAGCTCCTCAAGAAAGCCAGCAATATCAGCTTCGGTAAGGGTTGCCATCTGGAATTGCTCAACTGTAGCCCTGATCTTTTCCAGAAGGGCCTGGGCTAGCTCCTTCTTCGCCAGCAGGTAGCAACGATCACAGCGATGCACATTCAGAACATCGTGCACCCAGTTTTTTTCCTCTTCCGTCTTCTCCCCATACCAATGGATGGGACCAGCGAGAAACTGCTCTCCACGAACGCCAACTGTTCGCTCGACGCTTCGCCGGCAGACTCGACAGGTACCGCACTGTTTCCACCAACTAGGGGCGGAGGAACAATATCCAGTTGACAGTTCAACCGGATGCCCATTGGGACAGGTTGCCTCATACTCGGCGATGTTAAACGGATAGACAAGCTCTGACCTTTTAGGTCTTCTGCCTCCTCCACTGCCTCCTCCTTGACCGCGCATAGCAAGCCCCCTCCTTTCCTTTAATTTGAGTAATAGAAAGAACTCCTTAACCCACTTCTACCATGAAATCTCCGAAATAGCAAAGGTAATAAGGATTAGGGGATCTAGTTACTCGTACGTGAGGTGCTCCCTTCGTTCGCAACCTCCTTACTCGCTAACGCTCGTATGTGGCGTCGCTTCGCTCCTTGCTTACTCGCTAACGCTCGTAAGTATAAATTTTTCCCCGATATTCACCTCGGATTAGGGGACGGGTTTTGGGAGTAGGACGAAGAATATAAAGATCAGAAGTGTCACCGATCGTTTTGGCAGCAATATATTCATTGAAGTTGGGGAGAAGCTCTTCAATAACCACTCCATGGGCCAAGATCCTCTCCTGAACGGCCAAAACTCTCTCCGGCGCCTTTTCGGAAGTCCCGTAGCAAAAGAGAATTCGCCCCCGCTCTCCTTTGCTTAGAGCTTCAAGGGAACGGGAGAGAAAAAGGGAAACCCCCTCTGGGGTATAAGGAGGATCGGTAAAAATAGCATCAAAAGAGGTGATAAGGCGATAAGGTGTCGGGCTTCTAAGGTTGTGCTTAATAATCCTGATTGCCTCCTTACTCTCTCGCTTAATCACCTCTAAAACATCGCCATCCAAATCCAAGACCCAGATTTCGGTATTTTTTGCTTTGGGCAAAGAAGCAAGGGAGGTTAGATCATAATCACCAAGAAAAAGGATTTTGGAGTTGGTCAGAAACCCCCGGCTAGCTAAAAAGTTTACCCGAGCAACGAGGGTTTCTTCCGTCGCCCCAAACTGATCAAGCTTACGCTTTGCTTTTGGTCTAAGCTCCACAAGACCCATCTCTCCAAGTATAACGAAAAAGGATTGTTTAGGGTTTTGGGATTAGAATTTAGGATTTCTATTCTTCTGGCGGTGGGGCGACACCTTCCAGCTGGTTGATTGTCGCTTGTGTTGTTTCTAACGTTTTGATGGCGTCTTTGCCCTCAAGAACATTGGCAATCGCCTGTGTATAAGCGTCCACGTAAGCCTTGTTTCCGGAAAAATCGGTTGTCTTACTTGAGACAGCGGTAGGTGCACCGGCAAGAACCGCTCCCAAAACGGCGTGAGTTTTGAGACTCTCCGCAAGGGAAGGACGGCTGTACGGTTCACCAAAGGAGCGCGCTTGTGAAATTGCTGAGTAAAGTTTTCGTTGTTGTTCCTCCTCAGATAAAAACTTCAAAAGTCGCCAGGCAATTTCTGGATTTTGGGAATCCTTGCTCACTGCTTCCATCCAAAAAGTTGCCCAGTGGACACCGGCGGGGGCAGCGGAAGGAAGCTGCGGAACCGGAACCGCCGCAAATTCAAGTTGGGGATTAAGGTTTTTGATGTCAAGCGCCCGCCAGGAAGGGCCGAAGATCATCGCTGCCTGGCCATTGGCAAAGGCGTTGATCGAGAAAGGTAAGGTCTCATCCCAAATATGATCAACTTTTACGAAATTAGTGTAGAAGGTAAGGGCATCTGCCGCCGCTTGTGCTTTTAGCCCCGTCAAGGGGTCAACCCCACTTTGGACGAAAAGAAGGGAAAGAAGATCCGCGGCGTGAGAGATGTTGTTCGCCGCTCCAAAGGCTGCCCCCGCTCTAAGAATTTTCTTTTTAGGATTGTTCTCTTCCCACTGGGTGAGTCTTACCGCCTCGCGCCGAAAGCCTTCCCAGGTAGAGAGAGCCCCCGCCGCATCTACCCCTTTGAATTGATCTTTGTTGTAAAAAAGAACCAAACCATCATACTCGAGAGGGATGGCGTAGATTTGATCTCCAACTTTGCTTAAGGTGTGGGCAATAGGATAAAAGTAAGTGGTGTAGTCACTCTCGGACATAACGGCTGGGGGTAAAGAGGAAAGCTCGCCTGAAAACTCTTTGATCCAACTGTTGTGCAGACGCAAAATATCTGGAGCAGTTCCTTGTTGAAGACGAGTAAGAAGGGTTGTTTTAAGCTGCTCCAGGGTTCCAAAGGTTCTTTTTTCATAGTTGATCGTGAGGGAGACATTGGGATGCTCCTTAGTGTAGGCGGCGATAAATTCGGAGAAAAGGGGGTTTATCAGGTCGGAATTCTCCCAAAGACCCCAGTAAGTTAAAGTAACCTCTTTTTTCGGTTGGGGGATCAGGTTTTTAAGAAAAGGAATCCGGTAAAGATCAAGTTTAAGAAGTGAGCTACCGGCAACGATAATAAGGATAAAAACAAAGAGGATCGAAAAAAGCTTGAGTATAGCCTTAAGTTTTACTAACCCTCCTGTCGGAAGCCTCGCCCCCCGACCGAATGAGACCGGCGGAGAAGGTGGTTGAGGCGGAGGGGAAGGAGGAACTTCCCCTCGCTCTGGAAATTGAGGCTCAAC
The DNA here is from genome assembly GCA_964413845.1 of uncultured Candidatus Saccharibacteria bacterium. Taxonomy (GTDB): domain Bacteria; phylum Patescibacteriota; class WWE3; order 9FT-COMBO-53-11; family 9FT-COMBO-53-11; genus CAYPTJ01. Next base: position 5,842 of record CAYPTJ010000021.1, read on the forward strand.
TTTTTTGGGAGGAAGAGAAGGTTCCAAACCAGAGGCAGGAGGAGGTGCAACTGGAGAAGCAAATGGTGTAGGAACGGCGGGTTTTGCACCTACCGGCACTGTAGGTGCAGGCGCACTTGGCAAAACAGGTTGGTTAGGAGAAGGCTCCCCAATTCCACCTGGGGTAGGCAGGTTACTTTCCATCACCTTTGAGCATACGAGAAACTAGGCCGTCTAGTCAAACGTCCTCTTTCTCGCTGCACTCAAAAGTAAGCTCTTAAGTCAATTCGCTTTTTTCTCATCAGAAGATGAGAAAATAAACCCTAAGGTCAAGGAAAGAAGAAAGAGCCCTTGCGGAAGGGTGTAAAGGTAATGATCAAAAAGACCAAGAAGAGTTAACTGAGCTAATGAGAAAAACATTAAGTACCTTTGCTTCTTCCACCCAAAGATGTAGGCAGCAAGAAAAAGCGCTAGAAACACCACCAAAGCCAAAAGCCCGCTTTCTGCCGCCACCAAAGCAAAGATGTTATGGACCGGCTGGATAAACAGTGTGGGACCGGAAGGGATGCCAAAGTGAGGAAGGGAGGCGGTAAAAAGACCAAGCCCGATGCCTGAAAGAAAAGATGAGTGAAACATTGCCCATGCGCTTTGGAGAAGTTCAACTCTTCGTGAAAATGTTAGATCCGATGAGGGGGGAAAGAGAAAGAATAATAAGGTAAAGAAGGCTAGAAGAGATGCGGCCACAAAATATGCTCGCCAGCGTTTTTTCACCCTTAAAAGACCTAAAAGAAAAAGACCAAGTAAAAGACTTACCCAAGCGAGTCTGGAGAAGGAAACAAAAAGCCCCAACAGAGCAATCCCTGCGGCAAGAAGATAACCTTCTGCAAGAAACCAGGGGACGGTAATCGCCGCTACCCCCCCAAGAACATTAGGGTGGGGAAAGGTACCATAAGCACGGAGAACCTCCTGGCCAAAAAAAGAAGTTTTTGCCACGCCAGGTAAAGAAGGGTAAAGAACCGGCTCACCTAGAAAGTAGTAGGGAAAAACATTTCTTTGCAGAAGAAATTGGACAAGAGCAAGAAGAGAAACCCACCCCACTCCAAAAGAAAGAAACTTAGCAATCCTTAAAAAATCTTTTTTTAAGTCAACATTCTCCCTAACCCAAACCCCAAAGGCAAGCCAAAGCATAAGTTCAACTAACCTTAGGGCAGAGATAGAAATACTTCCGCTCGCCCCTAGGGAAGGGAAAAGGGCAAGGAAAAGAAGAAAAGGAAGAAAAAGATGTCGTTTTCCAAAACTTCGTGTGAGCCAAAGCCGGCAAGAGAAAAGGGTGATAAGAAGGAAAACGAGAAGTTCCGTTAGATAAAATTTGGGAAGGAGATAATCTGCTAAAATACCCTGAATATAAGAAGAGGGAAGAACAAGATGTTTTGCTAAATTACTTGGGAAAAGGATTAAAATTGTAAAGAAAATAACCCATTCCCCTTTGAAAACCATTCCCTTCCAATAACTTCTTTCTTTCTTTAAAAAAGAAGGAGTAGAGAGTGTTAATTTGTGAAGAACCCCACCTTTCACAGGATTAGAATAGCAAATCTATGTGTTGAGAAGTAGTGAAGAACTTGGTGGGTTTTAGCAAATTGTGGGAAGCTTCTTGCTGTTTTCCACAAAAGGTCCTAATTTTCCACATTCATGAATCACTTCTTTTATTGTGGCAACCTCTCTTTGGAAAAAAAGGTTGCTTTTCATCCGCTCTTCGACTGTCTTAATTGCGTAAAGGACGGTCGTGTGGTCCCTCCCTCCCGAAATCGCTCCAATTTCTTTAAGGGGAAGTAGCGCTAAAGTACGAAGAAGATACATTGCGACCTGTCTGGGGACAACGGTTTCTTTCAGCCTTCTTTTCCCGGTAAGCTCCTCCTTTGAAATTTCAAAATGGTGACAGACCTTTTCAAAGATCAGTTTTGGAGGAATTTTTGCTTGAGGCTGATTTAAGGAGTTGCTCGAAGATACCATCGCCAGAAGTTCTTGGGGGGTTGCCTCTTGGAAGGAGCGGCTAAGAAGTAAAAGCTGCGACAATGTCCCCTCAAGTTGGCGGATACTTCCCGCAACTTGTTGGGCAAGGGAAAGAACAACCTCATCATTAAGTGTTGCTCCGCGTTCCCGCATCTTTTGTTTAAGGATTGCAATCCGCAGATCAAGCTCTGGGGGTTGGATATCAACGACCATTCCTCCAGAGAAACGTGACACAAGTCGAGCTTCCAGGCTTTTTATCTCCTGAGGATGGCGGTCGGAGGTTAAAACGACCTGTTTCCCGGAGAGATACAACTCATTAAAGGTGTTAAAGAACTCTTCTTGTGTTGCCTCTCTCCCGGCAAGAAACTGAATATCATCAACCAGAAGAACATCCAGCAAACGATATCTTCTGCGGAACTGGGCCATGCCTTGTCGATTTTGAATTCCTTGAACCATCTCATTTGTGAAGGTCTCCGCTGGGCAGTAACGAACTCTTGCTTCTTGGTCTTTAGTCTTGATTGCGTTTCCAATTGCATGGATAAGGTGGGTCTTTCCGAGACCAACCCCGGAGTAAAAAAGAAGGGGATTATGGAGGTTTCCAGATTGTTCTGTAACAGCAACCGCAGCGGCATGAGCCAAGCGGTTAGATAAACCAACCACGAAGTTCTCAAAGGTGTAAGTAGGGAAAAGCCGATCTTCGCATCTTGGTGGGGCAAAAAGTGGGCCAAGCTCGTGGGGTTTTGGTGTGGGGGAGGGGGATGAATGAACTTTGAAGGTAAGGCGGTAAATCTTCCCTGTAAGATTAGCAAGAACCTCTTTTATTTTTTCTGCATATCTTTGTTTAAGCCTCTCAGCAATAAGGGCGTTGGGACAAGCGATTGCTGCATTATCTTGATCTAAAGAAATAAGTTTTGTCTTGCTGAAGAAAGTAATAAAATTGGCTTTTGAAACTTCAATTTCAAGGGTAGCAAGAGCATTTTCCCAAAGCTCATCTTTATGCATGGTATTTGAGGCAGGCGAAACCCAAAGGAAGGCAGGCACCGGGGGCGGGGATACTAATGTCCGGCGAGACTGAACACACCCCATCTTAAAGAAGAGATTTTAAGCTTGTCAAGGCTTAACTGGATGTTGATAAAAGGTGCTATAGCGTGCGGCAAGGCATTTTGTGTGACCCCATTGTTCCAGTTTTTCTTTAACCGCAAAGTATGTTAAGATCAGAAGATGTTCTCTTATGTTTTGTTGGAATGAGGCCCCCCAACCTATAAGTAAGAGAGTAAAATAAATACTCAATCAATGCCAAAGAGAACCTATCAACCTAAAAAGCGAAAAAGAGCAAGAACTCATGGTTTTCGGGCACGGCAGAGAAGTCATGCAGGGAGGAAAGTTCTTAAGAGGCGAAGGAGGAAGTGCCGGAAACGACTTGTTATCTAGAGAGGTTCAATGTTGCCAAAGGAAAGAAGGTTGGTCTCTGATTACGATTTTCGGAAAGTTCGCCGGGGGGGTAGGAAGGTTAGCAACACCCTTTTTGATTTTTACTATCTTCCAACAGGTACTCCCTCGAGATTTGGTTTTGTTGTCTCCACCAAGCTTGATAAACGGGCGGTGAGGCGAAACCGAGCCAAACGAATCCTGCGTGAGGAAGTAAGGTTACTTCTTCCTAGAATTAGGAGTGGTTTTGATTTTGTTTTTTGGGCTCGGAAAAGGTTCTTGGATGCAAAGCCTGAACAGGTGGAAGCAGCAATTAAAACCGCATTAAGGCAGGCGGGAGTAATGAGAAATGACTAAAAAACTTGTTCTTGGATTAATTAGGTTCTATCAAAAAACACTTTCGCCTGACCATGGATTCTTTAGCAAAATCTTTGGGGAGGCAACTTGTCGCTTCCACCCTACCTGCTCCGAATATACCTATGAGGCAATCGATCGCCACGGTCTCTGGTGGGGATCTGTGTTAGGATTAAGGCGGATTCTTCGCTGCCACCCCTTAAGCAAGGGTGGTTTTGATCCAGTACCACCTGTGGTGAGCAAAGTCGAACCATGAACCCTTGGAACATTCTTTTAATCCAACCTTTAACTACCATCCTCCTTTTCTTTTACAACCTTTTTGGGAGAAACTTAGGCTTAGCGATCATCGCTCTTACCGTGGTCTTGCGGATTCTTCTTTTTCCCCTCTCCCTACCAGCATTTCGCTCCGTAAAAGCGCAGCGAGAGCTTAAACCAAAACTGGATAAACTTAAAAAGAAGTACAAGAGCGATCGGCAGAAACTTTCCCAAGCGCAGTTGGAGCTCTTTCGCCAGGCGGGGGTAAATCCCTTTGCTGGCTGTCTCCCTCAGCTTCTCCAGCTTTTAGTTCTTATCGCCCTTTATCAAGTTTTTATCGGTTTTCTTACTAAAGGGGAGTTGAATACACAGTTTCTAGTTTGGAACCTTGCGCAACGCGATCCTTACCTGATCCTCCCTCTTCTTGCTGCCGCTGCTCAGTTTCTCCTCTCGCGGATGATGCTTCCAGCAGTTTCCGAGGAGGAGTCAGCAGTAAAAGCAACCAAAAAGCAAACAGATGATCTTGCAACTTCAATGCAGAAGCAGAATCTTTATCTCTTTCCCCTCCTTACCGTTGTCTTTGGTCTCCAACTCCCCTCGGGCTTGATGCTTTATTGGTTTGTTGCCTCTCTTCTTCAATTTGCTCAGCAATGGTGGGTTGGCGCATCAAATTCAATTGGAAAAGCTAACCGCTAAGTGGTAAATTGTTAATGGTGATGGCTGAGGTTGGAACTTATCTTAAAAAAGAGACAGAAGTAATTCTTGGAAAAATGAATCTTCCTGCAGATGTTTCCGCAGAAAAGTTAGAAGAGGATAAACAATATCAAGTGGAGATCAAACCAGAAAAAGAAGATGAGCTCCCCCTTCTTATCGGTTACCATGGCCAGACTCTTAATGCCCTCCAGATACTTCTTGGCCTTTTTACTTTCAAGAAGTTTGGGGAGTTTAGTCATATCCTGGTTGAGGCTGGGGATTATCGCAGGAAGCGAGAAGAGGAGCTTAAAAGACGAGCGCTTGAGGCCGCTGACAAAGCGCGGTTCCTTTTAAAGGAAGTCTCCTTTCCGGCGATGCCTTCCTTTGAACGCCGGATTATTCATCTTACTTTGACGGATGAGCAGGGGATAAGGACTGAAAGCCGAGGTGAGGGAAGGGAAAGGCATGTGGTGGTAATTCCCGCCGCCAAAGGCGAGCCCTCGCCTCGCGGCGAAGCGGGTCGCCAGGGGCGGGAAAGTGTCAAGTGATGAAAGCTACCGTCCTGCAAGAAAATCTTCTTCCTAAGGTAGCGGCGGTTGCGCGGATCGCCTCCGCGAAAAGTGCCCTTCCTGTTCTTGAGAATATTCTCCTTTCCGCGGAAAAAGGGAAATTGACTCTTGCGGCAACTGATCTTGAAACGGGGATTAAAACCGAGGTTGGGGCCAAGGTGGAAAAGTCAGGAGCACTCACTGTACCGGCACGGCTTTTGGTGGGTTTAATCGGAAATCTTCCACCGGGGAAAGTTACACTAAGCGCAGAGAAGGATCTTTTAACAATTGAGGCAGAAGGGATAAGTTCACGGATTAATGGTTTAGCTGCCGAGGAGTTCCCTGCTTTTACCGTTGAGGGAAAGGAGCTTTTTACCCTTAAGGCAAGTGAGCTTAAAAAAGCGATTGACCAAGTCTCCTTTGCAGCAGCGCAGGATGAATCTCGCCCAATCTTAACAGGGGTTCTTCTTCGCATTGGGGGTGGAGAGTTGGTTTTAACCGGGGTGGATGGATTTCGTCTTGCGGAGAAGAAGCTTAAGGTTTCTGTTTCCGTGAAATCCGAACCTGGTTCCGAAGCGGTAACCTTAGTTGTTCCCGCCCGAGGCCTAATTGAGGTGGGCCGGTTGGTTGAGGGTGGGGAGGTAAAAGTTTCGATTCCCGAGCTGACACAACTTCTTTTCCAAACGGAAGAATTTTCGATCTTTACCCAATCGCTTGAGGGGGAGTTTCCCGATTACGAGCAGATCATCCCCACCAACTTTGAAACGAAGCTGACTTTCGAAAAGGAGGAATTTGTTAAAGCGGTTCAGTTAACCTCAATCTTCTCAGAGCGAGGGACAAGCGTGATCAAGCTTTCCCATCAGCCAGCGAAGGGAACGGCGGAAGTAAGTTCACAGGAAGCGGAACTGGGGGAGGTGAAGATTGAAATTGCGATAAAGGGAGAAGGGAAGGTAGGCGAGATCGCTTTTAACTGTCGTTACCTCTCTGACTGTTTGGGAGCACTGGATTCAGGGAGGATAGAGCTTTCCCTCAATTCGGCGCTAGATCCTGCTCTTTTTCGCGCTCCCTCTGATCCCTCCTATCTTCATGTGGTGATGCCAGTTAGGTTGCAAGGATAGGGGTTGGTTTTATCTTTAATTTGATCTCCTTGACCGCTCTTCCTCCCAAAGATTCATTTAGCTTCTTGAGCAGGTTTGCCGAGTTAAGATATACCTCTTGGGAAACAGTTGGTGAAATGGTAAAAAGATAAAGTTCGTTACTGCGAAAGAAGCGAAAAACAACTTTATCAGCGATTTCTGGGAAGTGCTGAGGGAGGAGTTCGTTGAGTAACTTTTCTACTCGCAAGCCCAAAAATACTCCCCGGGTTGGGCCACGCCAGGATTTCTCATGGATCGCATCTTTGATAGAGACGAAGGTCATACAGTTTCTTCCCCAGTTTTGATTGTTGGAGCTTTCTTCTCCTTCGCTTCTTTCTCAAGCTTTTCCTTCACTGCCAAGATCTCTTTGGGTGAGGAGGTTGCAAGAGGATGTTCCTCAGGTGAGGCCACAACCTGCATCGCCACATGTGAGGCACCAGCGAAGAAGAGTCCCTCCCCAACATTTGCCGCAAGAAGTAATCGCTTCTCTCCTTCCGAAAGGTAGAAGGTTTCCGCAACCTCATCAATCGCCGCGGGGTGCTGTTTCATCAGAATTTGAATTGAGGAGTTGGTGACGATCGCCTTGCCATAATCGGAACGGAGGAAATCTGCTACATCTTGGGTGATTGTCGTTAACCCAAGATAATACTTTCTTGCTCGTTTGGCGATTGAGTACATAAAAGCCGCCGAGTCAGGATGTTGCATCAGGTACCAAGCCTCATCCACAATCAAAATCCGCTTCTTTAGTTCCCGACGGATCCTTGTCCAGATAAAGTCCAGAATGACATACATCGCCACCGGTCGCACCTTATCTTCCAGATCGCGGGTGGAGAAGACGGTGAAGGTGTTTCGGATATCAACTGTGGTTGGTTGATCAAAGATTCCTTTAAGGGACCCAACCACATACTGTTCAATTCGATCCGCAAGGGACCCTCCTCCCTCCATTCCTCGAAGAACTTGATAAAGATCATTTAAGACTGGTGCCTCCTGGGTATGGGTGGCGGGATCTTGGGTGATTCCTTTTTGCCGATAGGTCTCGATTAAAGCGCGATCAAGAAGGGCATCCTCTGTTGGGGTCAACTCCCCGACCATCACTTTAAAGAAAGTGTGAAGCGAAAGTATTTTAAGAGCCAGTTCGTTTTCCCCCTCCTCGTAGGTAGCGGAAAGATCAAAGGGATTAATCTTTGCGGGGGAAACAGGGGAGAAGGTGATAAATTCTCCTCCAATCGCATTGGCGAGCGGTTCATACTCTTTTTCTGGATCAATGACAATGACCTCTGTCCCAAACATCAAAGACCGCAACGCCTCGAGCTTGACCATATAAGACTTCCCTGCTCCAGATTTCGCAAAGGCAACACTGTTGGCGTTCTCGAGGGAGAAGCGGTCAAAGATGATCAGGGACCCGTTGTGCTCATTAATTCCGTACAAGATCCCCTCGTTGGCGGTTAAATTGGAGGAGGTGAAGGGAAAAGTTGTTGCTAAGGAGGTCGTATCCATATTGCGAAGAATCTTAAGCTTGTCAAGACAGGTGGGGACGGTGGATCGAAACGCCTCCTCCATCCGAAGCGTTGCATGGCGTGAAAGAAGCATCAAAGATCCAAGGGTTGCCTCCACCCGCTTGGTAATACGATCAAGCTCCTCAAGGGAGGAGGCGGGAATAGTGATGTAGAAGGAGAACTGGAAGAAGCGCTCCATTCCTTTAACGAGCTGTTCTTGAAGAACTCGAGCATCCTCAAGGGCGGCCTGAACGGCAGGATCAACAACCTTTCCGTGCTCTTGAGCCTCGGAAATGGTTGCCTCCATCTCCGCAATTTTGCGGCGAAGATCATCAAGAACTCCTTTTGACTCCACTGGATAGTAGAACATGGCGATATCAAGGGTATGGTCAAAGTTGATGATTGGAGAAAGCCAGTTGGCACCAACGAAGCGGGGATAACCGGAGACAAAAAGAGTCCTTAGATAAGTTTCCCCAACTTTAAGGTAATCAAAATCAACCTCCAAAGCGGAAGGAGCAACCACATCTTGGACTTTTACCTGTCCTTCCGCTAAAGTTTTCGCAACTTTTTCAAGAGTTGATTGTGATTCCATCACATTTCTTCTCCAATCTTTTGTGGAGGGGTTTCTTTTGTGGGTGTTACTCCTGGTCCCGTTGCTGCTGGCGTGGGGGGAGCCACTGCTGGTTCAACCAAGGCGGTGGTATATTGGCTTACCCCTCCCTCAAGATGTTGAATCCGCGCTGCCTCAGGGTTGTAGATCTCGTAGAAAAGCTCAATCAACTCCGGGGTAGTAAGCTGCCTTGCCTTTATCCCAAGCCGACTCAATTGTTTGACCAGATGATCGCGTTTAGGCTCAAGATCGGTTTTTGCGCGTTGGAGAAGACCTGCTTTGCTTACCGTCTTTGGTTTGGACTTCATCCCAAGAAGGCCGCGGAAGGCATCAAAGATTGAACCCCCCCCAAGAACCGGTTCATAATAAGGGATCACAACGTAGAACCGTTTATCAAGAATCTCTCCTTTCTGAACTAACCCCCCAACAAACTCCTTGTAGGTGAGCATCCTCTCTCGAAGGTAGGGGTTAGGTTGCACCTTTGCTTGTTGGTCGATCGAAGATAAATAGGTGGAGATATCCATCTTGCGTGAGCGAATCAAAATCTGAAGCGGAAAGGAGAGAGAGTTCAAAAGGGCGGAGTAGGCGGCGATCATTGCATCCTGCTCTCGCTCGGAAAGAAGGTCAAAGTTTACCGCAGTGGCTTGGATCACCAAAGCCGCTCCTCCTGTTTTAAGAAGAACAAGATTATCCTCGATGTCGAGGATATCAAGATGCTGCTGTGTAGAGGCGATTTTTTCAGCCATCATTAGTTATTAGTTCACAGTTCACAGTTCATAGAGTACGGCTGACTGTTTACTGTCCACTGTCTACTGTTCGCTATTTACTGTTTCACGTCTTTGCCCCGATCTCCAAAGGGGGCACGATCATTCCCGTAAGTTCAACTTTCATTATAGCAAAGGGAAGCGTCGCTTTCGGGAGTTCCACCGTGTAGTAGCCGCTAGGGAGGGGGGAGAAGGTGAACTGTCCGAGCTGGTTGGTTTTGGTAGCGCGGATTGTGGTCCCGTCTTGATTTTTTATCGCCACTAATGCTCCTTCAAGAATCTTTCCTGTTTCATCGTAGATTGTTCCAGCGATCACATTTGGTTCACCAACTGGAGGCGGAGGAGGTTTAAGCTCTACTTTTTTCAACTCCATAGGTTGGGGTTTTACTCTGAGCTTCTCTGGTGGAACCGGCTTTGGCGGGGGGAGAGGAGGAAGGGGCGGAGGTGTCACCACCGGTCGAAGGGTAGGAATTATCTCCGCAGGGGTCGGTCTTTCCAGAGCCGGTGGCGCTGGGATCGGTGGTTTGATCTTATAGGGAGGAGGTGGGGCAGGTCTCACCAACGGAGTCGGCAGAGAAGGTGGTTGTGGAGGCGGTGCTTCTTCTTCAATTGTGGGAGCAATTACCTTTTCTTTGGCGGGGGCAAAGACGACCTCAGCAGTTGTTGGGGTATAGCTTAAACGCCTTCCTACCTTAATATTACTTAAGGTGGTGACGTAAGTGACCTCCTCACCCCGCTGAAGTCTGAAAACCGGTTCTGCCGCATAGTTGATTGTTGAGGCAAGGGAGGGTCTTTTTCTTGCCTCTTCGTATCTTCGCTTTGGAAGTGGTGGTTGGAGAAATGGTGCTGGAGTTGGCGGTAGTGGCGCCTCGGTAACACTTGTTTGGAGTTCGAGGTTGATAAACTCCAGCTGTTGCTTTTCCGCAAGATCAAGGGGGGTTAAAACCTCTTTGGCGCGAATGGCAGTCAGATATTCTTCAAGCCGCTGTCGCGCTTCCTCCGGAGAAACGCCTTCCTCAACCGTTTGCACTAATTTGGGGATGGGGATAACCAGAAACTCCAGGGGCTCTGGTTCCTTCTGCCAAACCCGTTTGGTGGGGGAATAGATTGCCTTAAAGAGGTTCGCCACCCATTGATCAAAAGGTTGATCTTGAATAGGAACAAAGGCAAAGGCTACTCCTACAAGAAGAAAGATAGCAGCAAGAAGGAGGCGGAAGAGGATAAAGATTGGGGAGGCGAAGAAGGCATAGGCTAAAAGTCCGCAAACCGCTAAAATCCCAAACTGGCGAAGGGTGAGGTCGCCAACAATCTTAAACTCCACCCCCAGAACCTGCTGAGGAATGGGGTGTTGTGTTTGAACCTGTTGTTCAGCCATTTGTTAGTTATTAGTTCACAGTTTACAGTTCACAGTTCACAGACACTGTTTACTGTCCGCTGTCTACTGTAAACTTCTTTTTAAACCATTTAACATCATCGCTATCTCATTTAACTCAGCATAAAGTTCTTCTCTCTCGGCTTCAGAGATAAGGTTCTGTCTTGTGGCAATCTCGATAAGGGGGACGCACTCGTAACAAGAACCGCGGGCGATATCAAGAAAACGCTTAAACTCTGCTTTAGAACGAGCACTACCTTCGGTGATATTTAAAGCAACAGAAAGAGCGGCACGACGGAGCTGATCCGTCAAATTAAAAGAATAATCTCTGGACCAATTCTCTGTGATTTTGAATATCAGATTTGCAAACTCTAACGCCCGTTTGTAAACCTCGAGATTTTCGAAACTGAACATTGCCTAGTTCATAAAACCTGCTGTCTACTGTTCACTGTATTCTGTTAACTAATAAAAGGATACCAAATCTAATGCCTTTCTGGAAAGACGGGTTGATTTTTACCCCAATCTATGCTACCCTATAGTTAGGGACATTTAGAGGTAAATACTAAATACTCAAAGAAAGGAGAGAAAAAATGCCGTGGTTCGTTCGTCTAGCGGTGGTGATGGTTGTCATTCCTTCTGTAGTTTTAGCGATGGACCATCTCCGCCGCCGAGGT
>CAYPTJ010000022.1:0-8298 GCA_964413845.1 uncultured Candidatus Saccharibacteria bacterium
GTCACAGGATGAACGGTGAAACAAACTCCTGAAACCTCAGACTGAATCATCTTCTGGACAACAACGGCGACCAAAACCGGTTTATGATCCAATTTCCTCCCAAAGCGATAGAAGATCGCTCTTGGAGTATAAAGTGAAGCCCAGCATCGTTTGATGTTCTCTAAAAGATTCTCCTTTGTTGTGTTTAAGTAGGTCTCCAGCTCCCCGGCCCAAGAATCGATCTTTGTATCCTCAGCGGTGGCAGAGCTTCTTACTGCCACGTATCGTGCCCCCAATCGATCAAAAGCGTGCAAAATTTCGTCCCCCAAATCTTCTGGAAGGCTCCCACCCAGAATCAAGCTACGAATGATTTCCGAAGCTTCTTCGATTGATCCCACATCCCCGATGTTTATCTTATTCCACCTTGCTTGAATCTCTGCTTCAATATCAGTTTCCTTTAAAAAGCGCTCAAAAGCCTGGGCCAGGATCACAAATCCATCGGGAACGGGCATTCCAATCCTTATGAGCTCTCCCAAGTTCGCTCCCTTGCCACCGGCAATTTGGATATCTTTAGCACCTATCTCCTTCAGATCCCTGATAAATCTCATTATCCTTACTTTGCTTTCTCTATAACTTTAACAATTCTCTCTTCTACATCAACTTTAACTTTTCATTAACAAAATTCTTAAACTCCTTTTGGAACCGCTCTTTTGAAAATTTTTTCGCTTGGGCGATGCAGTCTTTGGGTTTGTAGTCTTTGGGATCGAATGATTCTAATGCTTCCACCAGTGATTCAACCGTTTCTTGAGCAAAAAATGTACCCGTCCGCCCTGGGCGGACCGTTTCCAAAACTCCTCCCTCTCCAAGGGCAATTACTGGCTTGCCAAAAGACATCGCTTCAACCGGGGTAATGCCAAAGTCCTCCATCCCAGGGAAAATAAACGCTTGGCAGTTACGATAAAGCTCAGATAATCTCTCATCACTGACAAGGCCGAGAAACTCTACCGTCGGGCCTGCAAGCTTTTTCAGCCGACCTTCCTCCCTCCCTACTCCAACAATCTTAAGAGGGAGAGCAAGACGATTGGCGACTTCAATCGCCAGGTCAATGCGCTTATACTCAACAAGTCGGGAAACAACCAAAAAATAGTCATTAGTCATTAGTTGGGAATCATTAGTTTCCTGCTCCTGGCTACTGGCTACTGGCTTTAGACTAATAGGCGGGTAGATTACCGTCGCTTCTCGCCCATAGAACTTCTTGATTCTTTTGGCTGTCTCCCTTGAGTTAGTCACCAAAAAATCAGGCCTTTGAGCAGCAGCATAATCCCAGATCCGAAGGAGGTTATCCAAAGGAGCAAGAAACGGTTTTAAAAACCATATCTTTCTCCGGTTTACCTCAGTTGGGTAGTGATAGAGAAACCGTGGTGGGGTGTGGATGTAAGCGATATGAGGGGTTGTTGGTTTGGTTATAACTCCTTTGGCAAAGTTGGAGGAAGAGGAGATCACCAAATCATATTGCGAAAGATCAAGATTTTCAAAAAGGATTGGATAGAAGAAGGTATAACTTTTCGCAAGAGGAAACCTTGGCAACCTGAAAGCTTTGATATCCCAATTTCGCAAGCGCAGGGGAAGTTTAGTAGGGTCATAAAGGCTGGTGTAGATTGTTGAATAGGGATAAAGCTCGTGAATTGCCTCCAAAACTCTCTCCGCACCTCCGTATTGATTTAGAAAATCATGAACAAGGGCAACTTTCATATCAGCTTAAGCTGGCTTTCTTCCTCTTTCTTACTTTCCTCCCCCAAGAGCGACTTGAAACCAAACTCGCGGAAAAGCTCCTGGGCTTTGGCGCTTTTGGTCGCCCCCGCGTCCCATGCGACAAGTTTTGATTCAACCGGAGCGTCGTCAACGATCTTTGCCAGCTTCTGGGAAAGATAAGCTTGCTCCTTCCCCTTCTCTAAAAGACCGTGCACCTTTTCCGGCAGCTTTCCCAAATGCTCGTAAACTCCATCAAGCGATCCATACTCTTTTAGAAGATTCTTTGCCGTTTTCTCCCCGATCCCCCGCACTCCCGGAATGTTGTCGGAAGGATCGCCACGAAGCGCCTTGTAATCCACCACCTGCTGCGGCTTGACTCCCAGCTTTTCTACTACCTCTTTCGCACCGTACATCTTACCCTCGGACAGACCTTTCTCCGGTACGAAGAGGCGAACGTTACCGCCAATCAGCTGGAAAAGATCACGGTCGCCGGTGACGATGATTACGTCATCCGCACTCTTTCCTGCTTTCCTAATAAAAGAGGCGATCAGATCCTCACCCTCGTAACCAGGAGTGATGTAATGGGGGATTCCCAAGGCCTGTAGGAGCCGATGGGCTTCTTCAATTTGTACCGCCAAATCTTTATCCATCTCCGGCCGCTGCTCTTTATATGCTTTAAATGCCTTGTGCCGGAAGGTTGGTCCTTTCGCCTCCATTGCCACCCCGACATACGCGGGCTTCAAATCTCCAAAAACTTTAAGGAGCATCCTTGTCAAACCATAAACTGCCCCAATTGGCTTTCCTTCAGGAGTTGTTAGAGGGGGAAGGGCATGAAAAGCACGATGAAGAAGAGAGTGACCATCAACTAAAACCAACCGCTTCATCCGACAAGTTTGGCAAACTCTTCCGCTTCTAGAGTTTCTTTCTCCGTTAGCCTTTTTGCAACCCGATCAAGCTTCTTCTTATTCTTCGTAAGGGTTGCTTTCGCTTTTTGGTAACACTCATCGATGATTCGCTTTACCTCAGCATCGATCTTCGCCGCCATCTCCTCGGAATAACCGTAAGACTCTCCCAGCTGCTTCCAAAGCCAAGCTTTCTCCCCCTGCTCAAGAAAGATTGGTCCTAGCTCACTCATCCCAAACTCTGTGACCATCCTTCGGGTAAGAAGAGTGGCCTGCTCAATATCATTCGCCGCCCCAACAGTAAACTCCTTGAATTTAAGCTCCTCCGCTGCTCTCCCTCCCAAAAGAGAGGCGATCATCTCCAAAAGCTGTGTTCCTGTCTGATGGTACCGATCGGTGGTAGGGGGAATTTCGGTAAAACCAAGCGCTAATCCTCGAGAAACAATGCTCACCCGATGAACTGGATCCATATGCGGCAGCTGTGAGGCAACCAAGGCGTGACCAGCTTCATGGTAGGCAGTAATTTTACGCTCTTCCTCCGATTGTAATCGTTTCTTCTCCGGTCCGAGCTTGACCTTAGTTGCCGCTTCCTCCAAATCGCTCATCTCAATTGCCTTCTTCCCCTCCCTCGCTGTCAGAATCGCTGCTTCGTTAAGCATGTTCTCAATATCTGCTCCAGAGAAACCTACGGTGCGGCGAGCAAGCTTTTCAATATCCAGATCCTTTGCGAACGGTTTGCCGCGCATATGAATCTTAAAGATCTCACATCTGCCCTCAATGTCAGGAAGATCCAAGACGATGCACCGATCAAACCGACCCGGCCGGGTTAAAGCGGGGTCAAGAAGATCGGGGCGGTTGGTCGCTGCTAAAACGATCACATTGTCACTTGGAGTAAACCCATCCATCTCCGTTAAAATCTGGTTTAATGTTTGCTCCCGCTCCTCGTGCCCCCCACTAATCCCAAGGCCGCGTTGCCGCCCGATCGTTTCAATCTCATCGATAAAGATGATTGCGGGGGCGGATCTTTTCGCCTGATCAAAAAGGTCGCGGACCCGCGCTGCTCCTACTCCAACCAACATCTCCATAAACTCCGAGCCAGACATCGAGAAGAAGGAGACATTTGCCTCCCCTGCAACCGCCCGTGCGAGAAGCGTTTTCCCCGTCCCAGCAGGGCCAACAAGAAGGACTCCTTTAGGAATCCTTGCCCCCAAAGCGCGATACTTCCCCGGATTCTTAAGAAAATCAACCACCTCTCTAAGCTCTTGCTTTGCCTCATCAACCCCTGCGGCATCATCAAAGGTTACGCGTGGTTTTTTCCCCCGCATAAAAAGTTCGGCACGGGAGCGGCCAAAGGAGAGGATATCACTCATCCCCCCGCGTGCCTGACGGAAGATAAAGAAGAACAAAAAGATCACCAAAATCGCGGGAAGGAAGTTCACAAGAAGCTCCGCCCAAGGGAAACCTTCCTTCACGGTAATCCCCTCGGCTATGTTTTGCGTATTAATTCCGGCACGGGTTAAAGTCTCAAGAAAGCTCACCCCTGGCTCTTGCCGCGAAATCACCTTCTCACCGGAGGCAAGGGTCAGGGAGAGGGTGGTCCCCTCAACCTCAACCTTCTTCACCACACCTTCCTCAACTAAGCTAAGGACTTCTGAAATGGGTACCTCTTTTGGGGTTGTAACGGGGGTAAGGAATGCCCAGACAACAAACGCAATAAGAAAAACGACCGAAAGAAGAGTGAAGAAGTTACCCTTCCTAGGAGGTTTCGGAAATGTTTTCAACTGCCCCGGTTTTGTTGGCATCTTTTATTTCAACCTCATTGCCCCTCTCACACGATCTAAAACCTTAGCGGCAATTACCCGAGACTTGTGCGTCCCTTCCTCTAAGATTCCATCAACCAACTTTATATCTCTTTCATAACCCCTCCGCCTCTGGCGGATTGGCTCCAAAAATTCATTAAGAGCCTTTGCTAACCGCTTTTTAACCTCAACATCCCCAATTTTACCTTGCTGATAAAGTACTTTCATCTCCGCAATCTCACTTTTGTTGGGGTTGAAGGCATCATGGTAGATAAACACGGGATTACCCCTCACATGGCCAGGATCAGTTGGGTGGATACGGGTTGGGTCGGTGTACATCTCCATCACCTTCTCCTCAACTACCTTTGGGCTATCGGAAAGAAAGATACAGTTGCCAAGGGACTTGCTCATTTTTGCTTGACCATCCGTTCCCACCAACCGACCGATCCTCCCCACCAAGGCTTTTGGCTCTTTGAGAGTCTCGCCGTAAATACGGTTGAAGGTTCTCACAATCTCACAGGTTTGCTCGATGTGGGGAAGTTGGTCCTTTCCAACAGGAACCAGATCAGCTTCAACAAAGGTGATATCTGCCGCCTGCGAAACCGGGTACATAAAGAAACCAAGAGGAACTGATTCTCCAAAACCGCGCTCCTTGATCTCGAATTTGACCGTTGGATTGCGCGAAAGGCGCGCCACCGTTACCAAATTCGCGTAGTAAACGGTTAACTCTGCGATCTCCGGTACATGGGACTGGCGAACAAAAGAGGCAACTTTAGGCTCAAGCCCCACCGCAAGATTATCCAACATCACCTCCCGTACTGCTTCCTTAACTTCCTCTGGATGCTTAAAGTTATCAGTTAGAGCTTGGATATCTGCCATCAAGATAAAAGTTTCGTACTGATGCTGAAGTTTAACTCGATTAGCTAACGACCCCACATAATGTCCCAAGTGAAGAGGACCTGTTGGTCGGTCACCAGTTAAAATCCGCTTTTTGGTCATAACAGAAGAATGATAACACGGAACGAGTTAGTAATTGAGTAATTCATAATTAGGGATCGAAAAATGGCTTGCCACCCGAAGCCTTGGCGAAGGGTGGTGGCTGGGGTGGGATTCGAACCCACGGCCTAAGGCTTATGAGTCCCTCGCTCTAACCAACTGAGCTACCCAGCCATTCATCCTGAGCCTGTCGAAGGATGGTTGCGGGTCCTGGAGTCGAACCAAGTCCTCCTGGTTATGGGCCAGGCGTGGTAAACCGTTCCACCAACCCGCTTTATTCCTTAAAGATTATGATAACAGGGGGGAGCTTTAGGGGCAAGGGCAGCTTCCTGGGATCCAAAAACACCGCCAGGAGCAGAAGTTTTTCTCAAACAAAGAAAGCTGCTTTTTTGTTGTACTCTCAGCGGCGAGTGCCTCCCCTTTTTTTGAAGACTCAGCCGTTTTTTCTTTAAGATCCGGTAAAACCACAATTACTTCACCACGTTTGGCATACCCAAACACATCCCGCAGTACCTGCTCGGCGTAGGAAAGAGATAGACGGTAGGCAAGTTCCTCCTCAAGATCCGCTTTGCGATCCTGCAGAATTCCAACCTCATCTCTCAGAAGCTCTAACCGCTGTACTCTTCCTTTAACCTCAAGGTAACTACGGCCAAGAAGAAGGAAGAAGAGAAAAAGAAGGGAAAAAAAGATGGGCAGGGTAAGTTTTGACATCAGGTTAATAATAGCACAGGCCTGCCGTTATTTGCCCTATTGACACAATTATGGGCCATGTGATAATCTACCATCGAGATGATTCCTTTGAAAAAAGCGCATCAGGAATTTATTGACCATCTTAAGGAAAGAAATCGGGCCCACGCTACGATCTTGGCCTATGGTAAAGATATCAACCAGCTTATTGAGTTTCTTGAGGAGCTCGAGCGAGCACACATCACCGAGATCACTAAAGAGGATATTGAAGCCTTTATGGCGAAGCTTCTTAAGGAAGGGTATACCCCTAAATCTGTCTCCCGCAAAACAAACGCCGCTAAGACTTTCTTCCGTTTCCTTAAAGTAAACGAATATATCGCTGATGATCCAGCTGCCCTTGTTGCCCACCCCAAGTTTGAAACAAAGCCCCCGCGGATCCTTTCGGAGATGGAGTACCGCGCCCTTCGAGATGCGGTAAGCGTGGATGTTCGCACCTACGCCCTTGTTGAGCTTCTTCTTCAAACGGGAATAAGAATTGGGGAGTTAGCGCGACTGAGACTTGAGGATGTGAAGTTTGGAACCGGAACAAGAGATGGAGAATTAAATATCTGCGCCTTTAACCGACATGAATGTCGGGTAATTCCTCTTAATGGAAAGGCACAACGAGCCCTTAAAGCTTATCTTAACACCAGACCGGTAAAGGCAAAAAGCAAGCAGCTTTTTATCACCCGAACAGGAAAACCACTTCTGGTTAGAAATATCCGCGCCACCTTAAAACGCTACTTTGAGATTGCCGGGATCAAGGATGCCACAGTGAATGACCTTCGTCACACCTTTATTGCGCACCATCTCCAGCGAGGAGCTTCTCTTGTTCTAGTGAGCAAGATCGCCGGTCACAAACGCCTTTCAACAACCGAGAAATATCTGGAACACATTAAAGTTGAGGCAAAACAAGAAAAAGCCGAGCTCGCGGAGCTCTAACATAGGGTATAAGCAGAGCTTGTTTTCTCGCTGGGCTCGAAAATAGGAACTAGGGGATAGGGTTTAGTTAGACCGCCGAGAGGCGGTTTTTAATTTCCCCATACCTGCCACAACTTCAAAGTCTCCTCACATGGGTTGCGGCGATCAAAAGCCAAAGTGAGACAAGCACCCACTGTGTTGAAGCAAGCCAAATATCAGAAACAAACGCCCCGTACGTCGCTAATCCCAAGGCAACCAACGCCAAGATATCCAGCGTTGTGTGGAGATTTTCACGATAGGGATCGAGAAAGTTAAAAGCTATCTTTAATCACCCCCTTTCGGTTGGTGGGCGCGGTAGGATTCGAACCTACGGCCCTCAAGGTATAAGCTTGATGCTCTTCCGCTGAGCTACGCGCCCCCGAGATAATTTTTCAGTTTTCTTCTTAAATACCCCCTTCCGAATCCTGTCTTTAATTGCTTCTCTCGTAACTCTGCGTCCTTTTTAGAAAGACAATATTCGTAGTACACAAGTTTCCACTCAGGCATTCGGTAAGTTGTATGCGTCTTACCACGCTTATGCTCCAATAACCTTCGTTTTAAGTTACTGGTCAAACCGATATAAAACTTATTTGATCTCTTTGAATACAATGCATAAACGTAATACATATCCGCTCCCCGCCAAAAGCCCAAGGGGCATTTAGGCGGGCCCGCCTGAATGCACAGCTTTCGGCGGGTAACCAATTGAGCTATCCGCCCTGTTTTATTCTAACAAACTTTACTTCCGGGCTTAACCTCCTCCTCTGGAATGAGAATGATCGGTTTTTCTCCAGAGATGGCAGCAAGAAGCATCCCTTCGGACTTAACCCCTTTTATCTCTCGCGGTTCAAGGTTGGCAACGACAACGATCAGCTTTCCTAAAAGCTCATACGGCTGGTGCGACTCTTTAAGCCCGGCAAGAAGAGTTCTTTTTGTGGGTTCGCCCAAATCAACCGTTAGCTTATAAAGCTTATCCAACCCCTCAACCTCCTCAACATTCTCAATTTTTCCGATCCGAAGATCAAGTTTTTGAAAATCAGAAAATGAATAGTCATCTGATTAATGAACAGCTAAAACTTTCTAACGAAAGTTACCAGCTTCCCTCTTTGACGTGGCTGGCGATTTCGTCCTTGAGAGCCCGAATATCCTCTGCGTGGCGTTGTTCGAGTCGCTTCCACAGCTCCAGA
>CAYPTJ010000023.1:0-6725 GCA_964413845.1 uncultured Candidatus Saccharibacteria bacterium
GCCAGTTGGTGAGCTGAGCTTACCTAAACCCAGCTAAGCTGGGTTGGTAAGATTTAAAATCTAAGATCTGTAATCTCCCCCGCCCAAGGCGGGGCATCCGCAAAAATCACAAGTTGTTTGAAAAGATCATCAGCTTTGAAAACCTATACCGCTCCTACAGGAACGTTCGCCGGCTGAAGCGATACTATCCCGCCCAGCAAAAGTATGAGTTTAATCTGGAAAGCAATCTCTGCCGGCTCCAACAAAAGCTCAAGAATCCCTCCAGATACAACCCCCGCCCATACCGAAGGTTTGCCGTCTATGAACCTAAGAAGCGGCAGATCTCGGCCCCTCACTTTGAAGACCGGATCGTCCATCAGGCGATTGTGCGCGTCATCGGGCCCGGTATTGTGGAAAAATTCATTCCCCAAAGCTACGCCTGCATTGAAAATAGGGGAACACATAAGGCGGTTGCGGATATTAAGAAAGCCCTGGGGGAACTGAGAACCGGCTATTATCTTAAAGCGGATATCTCCCGCTACTTTGCCAGCGTCAACCACGAGATATTAAAGAAGTTGTTAAGAAAATATATCTCTTGCCCAAAGACGCTGTGCTTGTTGGATAAGATTATTGACAGCTATGAAGACGGGTCGGGCCGGGTACCGGCCGGTACTCGGCGGGGAATTCCCATCGGCAACCTTACCAGCCAGCTTTTTGCCAATCTGTACTTAAATGAATTAGATTGGTTTGTCGCGAGCAGAAACAACTTAGGCCATTTCCGCTATATGGACGATTTTGTAGTCATCTCGAGAGATAAAAACAAACTTATTAGGGTGCGAGATGAGATTGAGGCATTTTTACAGAGTCAACTCCAGCTAACTCTTCATCCGAGGAAGCGTTTAATCCAGCGCCTCTCTTTTGGAATAGACTTTTGCGGCTATCAAATCTTCCCCAACAGGGTGGTGCTTAGAAAGAGGACTATCAGGCGCTTCGTGCGAGGGTATAAAAAGAGGCAGAAAAAGCTCGGGAATCTGCGAAATCAGCTTGCAAGCCATCTTTCCCCGGAGTTAAACCCGGGATTGGAAGAAGAAATCAGTGATCTCGAAGGTAAGCTTGACAGGTCGGTAACTTCGCACCTCGGATTTTTGAAGTACTCGGAAGTTGACAGAACTAGAGGAGAGTACACCTACGCCAACAATATCCGCCTCCCCTATCTTCCAACGTGATAACCGACTTGGCAGTTTATCAAAAAACGTACGATCTTTATCTCTACACCCACAAGTTCATCAAGAAATTTCCCAAGGCAGAGCGGTTTCTAATCAGCCAGGTTTTGCAGAGCTCTTTGATTGAGGCGATAAAGCTAATGGTGAGGGCAAACCAGCAGCGAGACCAGAGTAAAAGGAGACAGCACCAAGATGGTATAGAAGAATGGTTGACGGTTTACCTGACGGCGCTAAGGTTAGCGCATGATTTGAACTTTTTGCCGAAGAGAAAGTACGCTTACGCCTCGTCTTTGGTAGCAGAGATATTAAAGATTTTGGCGGGCTGGAAAAAGGTTTAACCGTGATAGACTGTAGGCAGCGGTTTTGGGTGGAAGGCTTTGGCTTTCCTTCGCGGCGGAAATTGGAATAATGGGGCCAATGCCGGGGCCTTTACACTTAATCTGAATAATGCCCCGTCGAATACGAACACTAACATTGGCTTCCGCTGCGTCGCCAGCTATGTCTGCCCCTTAAAGGGCGAGGCGCGATGGCATACGTCTTATCCGACTGTGCTCGGGGCCGCAAAGACACAACACAAACCCAAGACCCCGCCCCCGCCACGGCGGGGGCAAAGACTATCTGCCCCGCACCTGCCAATCATAAGTCTCTTGTCTGCTATAATTTCCCCGATGGAGTTTGTTCTTTTGCTCTTAGTAATCGTCATCTTCGTTTTAGCGATTGGGTTCTTCTTTCTCTATCAAAAGCTTTCAAAGCTCGAACGCTCCGAGGGGCTGATGCTTAAGTTTGAGGAGACAACCAAAGGGGTTTCGGAACTGAAAGGCTCGCTCGGGACGGTGCACGAACGACTCCACTCCTTGATCGCCGATATGGGAGGGATGAAGGAGATCTCGCGGCAGATTCAGGAGTTTCAAGATTCGCTTCGCTCAACTAAAGTGCGAGGAGGCGTGGGGGAGATGGTGATGGAGGATCTTTTAAGGCAGGTTCTGCCTGCCTCCTCTTATGAGCGGCAGTATACCTTTCGCACCACCCGAAAGATGGTAGATGCTGTTATTAAAACACGGCAAGGGTTGATCCCGGTTGATGCTAAGTTTCCCCTCGAGAAGTTCCAGGCGCTTGGGAAGGAGCTTAAGGAGGTGGAGAAAGAACGTCTTTGGCGGGAGTTTGTGCGGGATGTGAAGCTGCGGATGGATGAGACCGCAGGTTACATCGTTCCTGAGGAGGGGACGGTTCCCTTTGCTTTAATGTACATTCCCTTCGATCAGATCTTTAACCAGGTAGTGGCTGATCCGGAGTTGATGCGTTATTCTCTGGAGAAACGGGTCTTCTTTACCTCGCCTCAAACCTTTCTGGTAACGATCCAATCAATCCTTCTTGGGTTGCAGCGGGAACGGTTTTCCGAGCAGGCGGAGGAGGTTTTAAAGATGCTTCATGCGGTAGGGCGGGATGCGGAAGATCTGGATGCCACCGTCTCCACTCTGGCACGCCATGTCACTGATGCAAAAAACACGGTTGACAAGCTCTCCACCGGCTTTTCGGTCTTCTTGGGCAAACTTTCCCAGCTTAGAGACTTTAAGGTAAAATCAAAAACAAAGGAGGAAGGCGAATGATAAAGTTTGAGCGTCCCTCCCCAAAACTTTTAGCGCTTAGTTTTGTTTTTCTTTCCTCCTCGTTCGCCTTTGCTTTTACCCTCGAGCGTTCTTTATCAACTTTTAACTTTTCCAAAGAAGCTCTCTTTTCCACCATTCCTGTTTTACTTCTTCTTTTTCTTACTACAGCACTCCTTATCACTGTTGCCCTTCTTTCTGAGAAAAAGTTTTCTGCTTTGACGGTTTTGGCAGCCGCTTTTCTTTTCGTTCTTCCTTTTACCTCTCTATCCATCTTTTGGAGGGTGCTGGTTGCTTTGGTGGCGTTTTTGGGTCTTTTTGGACTTTCTCTTCAAGCGCAAGGAACGCATGAGGCTTACACCGGTTTTTCCGCCTCCTATTTCAAGGGAGTGATGCGGAACTTTTTTCTCCTTTTTATTTTTATCTTGGGAATCATTCTTTATTCCTCCACCTCTCAGGCTCTATTTCGGCCCGCCGGCGGCGGATTTGAGATTCCAGAAGAAACGTTAGAGCCAGTGGTTGCTAAAGTAGTTGAGGCAGTTGGGGGAGTTGTCAGACAGCAAGCCGGAGGAAGGGTTCCGGAGAGGGAGCTTGCCCCATATGTTGAGGAGCAGCTGGCGCAGTTTCTTGCTCAGATGGGGTTTGCGATGAAACTTAAAGGGCAACCCAAGTCGTTGGGTGAGGTAACCACTCGGCTAACCAAAAGTCTCAAGGCTGATTTAGACGAGGTGGTAGCACCTTTTATGGTTTATATTCCTTTTCTGATAGCGGGAATTGTCGTTGTCGCCTTTTTCACCCTTTCTCCTTTTGTGGCGTTGTTTGGAGAAATCGCCCTCTTTCTTGTCTACCGTTTCTTGATCCTGGTTCGGGTGTTGAAGTTTGAAGAAGTGGAGAGAAAGGTAAAACGCCTCGCCCTCACTTGACCCGGTAGTGAAATTTTTAGCAAACCGCTATCGCGTTCAGTTTGAGACGAAGTCTCCTAAAAATTCTACTACGGGGTTGATTTTTCCACCCGCTCTGTTAAGCTTTTCTTAGCGAGTATCCTTAACAAGGGAGGAAGAATGGGAGAGATTAGAAAGAAGATAGCGGCGACTGAACTAAGGATGGAGGAGATCAAGGAAGTCTTGGGGGGGCTGCTCGAGATTGCAAAAGAGAGTGCTTTTGCACATCCAAAAGACGAATCTGCTGAGCTTCGATTTAGAGCTGCTGAGCTCTGCTCTTCCCTTCTTTCGAACCAGATCGAACTTCTCAGGTTGGGAGTGGAGATTCTGGAATTGCGGATGGAGATGAAGGAAGGGGGAGAGGAGGCGGAATGAGTAAAAGAGGTAAGAAGAAAGGGAGGAAATTGCTGAATCCTTTGGAAGGCTTGCGGCCCACCCAGCGAAGGACGTGTGGACACTGTGGGAGGGTACGGCAAGTTGAAAACTTGACTGTTGTCTATTCGATAGCGGACGGGTCTCCCTTGGTTTGTTGCTGGGAACATTACCCTTGGGATTTCATCCGCTAAGTGTGTTGTAGGGCTCTGATTCATTTCAGGGCCTTTTCTTTTGTTATATGGGTCTCGGCTCTCACCTCGCCTCCGCAATCATTCAACTTATTGTAAGATTTGGGTGTGGAGGACAAGATTAAATTAACTCCTCAGCAGGAAAAAGCCGTTCACCATAAAAAAGGTCCTCTTCTTTTGGTTGCCGGGCCGGGAACGGGAAAAACGGCAGTTGTCACCGAGCGGATCCGTTATCTTATTCAGGAGAAGAAAGTTTCCCCTTCCAACATCTTAGCGTTAACTTTCACCGAAAAAGCGGCGGAGGAGATGCTCTCCCGAATCGATGAGGTGATGCCTTTGGGGTACGAGGAGCCGTGGCTTTCCACCTTCCATGCTTTCTGTGAACGAATCTTGCGCGAGAATGCGGTTGAGATCGGACTTGACCCAGTGTATGAAATCTTAACTCCCCCCGAAGCGTGGATTTTTGTTCGCGATAACCTCCTTGCATTTGATTTTAAGTACTTTCGGCCTTTAGGTAATCCGACCAAATTTATCCAGGGAATGCTCACCCTTTTCTCAAGAGCCCAAGATCAAGATGTCTCTCCTGAAGAGTACTTGCGCTACGCGAAAGGCAGAAGGCAACCCGCAAAAAGCAAGGCATTTAGGCGGGCCCGCCACAATGCAGCAGCTTTGGGCGGGGAGGAAAAGGAAGAAGCCGGAAAGCAACTTGAATTAGCCCACGCCTATCAAAAATACACGGAGCTTAAAACCCAAAACTCGAAACTTGACTTCGGCGACCTTATTATTTGGACTCTCAAGCTTTTTCGGGAACGCCCCGCCGTCCTCCACCATTATCGCCAACAGTTTCAGCAGATCTTGGTGGACGAATTTCAGGACACAAACTTTGCGCAGTATGAGCTTCTTCGGCTTTTGGCACCTCCCAAAAGCAACCCTAACCTTGTGGTCGTTGCCGATGATGACCAGTGCATCTACAAATGGCGTGGGGCCTGTATCTCAAATATCTGGCAGTTTCAAAAAGACTATCCGCAGGCGAAGGTGACCGTTCTTGAGCGAACTTTTCGCCTTCACTCCGGTATCTTTCAGCCCGCTTACACTCTTATCCAAAACAACAACCCCGATCGGTTAGAGACAAAGCTTAAAATCAGCAAGAAGTTAAGGACGAAGGGGGAAGGTCCCCAGCCGGAGGTGCTTGTGGCAGAGACGGCGGAGGAGGAGGCAGAGCAGGCTGTCCAAAAGATTGATGAGCTTACCGAAGAGGGTTATCACTTTGCCGATTTTGCGATTCTTGCCCGGGCAAACGCTCATCTTGATCCTTTTATCGCTGCCCTTCGCCGCCATGGAATTCCTTACCAGCTGGTTGGCAACCGAGGGCTCTTTGAGCAGGAGGAAATCAAGGAGCTTTTAAGCGTCCTTCGGGTTCTCAAGGATCCCCATGATCGCCTCTCTTGGTATCAGCTTTTATCGATGGAGGAGTGGGGGATTCCCGCGGAGCAAGCGCTTTTCCTTCTTACCGAATCACAAAAGAAATCCGCTCCTTTGTGGGAGGTTTTGGCCGCGGTTGATATCAAGCCAGTGCAATTAATAAAAGAGCTTCAAGCGCAATCACTTAAAAAGCCCCCAACAGTGGTTCTCTTGGAGTTTATCGAGAAAGCGGGTTATGGGCGAAGGCTTTTGAAAGAGGAGTCAGTTGAAAACCAGCTAAAAGTTAAAAACATCAACCTTTTCCTCGAGCGGATCAAACTTTATGAGACGAAGGCAAAAACCCCCAACATTCCAGAGCTCGTTGATTGGTTGGATGCATTAATTGAAGCTGGTGAATCTCCGGCTCAAGCGGAGATTGAGGATATCGATACGGTCAATCTTTTAACCGTCCATGCCGCTAAGGGGTTGGAATTCCCCGTTGTTTTTCTCGTTTGCCTCACCAGCGATCGCTTCCCGACCCGTGACCGTCGCGACCCTCTTGAACTTCCGTTACCGCTTTTCAAAGAGATTCTCCCTTCAGGAGATGCGCATTTAGAGGAAGAGCGGCGGCTGTTTTTTGTGGGTTGCACCCGGGCAAAGGAACGGCTTTTTCTCTCCCTTGCCCGCTCCTACGGAGGACTAAAGGAAAAAAGACCTTCGCTCTTTCTCAAAGAGCTAGGGATTGAAATTACTGAGCTTCCGGTAATTGATCACAAAACAACCATCTGGCAAGCTCCAAGGGGTAAAAAAATTATTCAAAAAGCACGGTTTGAGATCCCCCGTTTTTCCTACTCCTACTTTGAGGATTTTAAGACCTGTCCCTTGAAGTTCAAATACCATTATCTTCTTAAAATTCCCGTTCCTCCCGCCCGGGCCCAATCGTTTGGATTAACGATGCATCGGGTTCTCAGGGATTTTCACCGTCTCTCCAAAGAGAGCCAAACGCTTGGTAAT
>CAYPTJ010000024.1:0-8150 GCA_964413845.1 uncultured Candidatus Saccharibacteria bacterium
TAGAGGATGCGGCAATTTTTGAAACAGTTAATTGGTGTAAGGATCAACCCTGTCATTCGTGTTCTTGTTGCTTCCGATATTCTTATCTTTTCTGCTTTTGGATTCCTGGGACCGGTTTTCGCAATCTTTTTGCTTGAAAATATTCAGGGGGGATCGGCGAAGGTTGCGGGATTTGCGGCGATGGTTTGGCTTTTAACACGAGCGATCTTTGCGATCCCGATCTCAGTTTTAATTGACCACTGGAGCGGAGAGCGCGACGATTTTTGGTTTGTTTTTTGGGGGTCGCTGGGGATCTCTTTTGTCCCGATCGCCTATCTTTTTGCCTCCCTTCCAATCCATGTTTATCTGATCCAAGCGTTTTACGGCTTTTGTCACGCGGCGGTTTTCCCGTCCTGGTTTGCCATCTTTACCCGCCATATTGACCGGCATAAGGAGGGGGAGGAGTGGGCGGCTTATATTACCGCAACAGATCTTGGGGCTGCCGCTGCTGCAGCTGCCGGGGGAGTGATTGCGGTAACGCTGGGTTTTAAGGTTCTTTTTATCCTCGCTTCTCTTTTCTCGTTTTTGGGGGCGTTCCTTCTTTTGTGGATTCGCCTTCGCTGCAAAATTGGTTGGAGGATTAAGTGTGAGAGAAGATAAAGTAAGTTAAGCCATTAGCCAGTAGCCATGAGCGAATTAAAACTCTTTAACTCCCTAACAAGAAAGAAAGAAGGCTTTAAGCCTCAAGACCCGAGTCGGGCGACGATGTATACCTGCGGCCCAACGGTTTATGGCCCATCCCACTTAGGTCATGCCCGCACCTACGTCAGCTTTGATCTTTTAAAGCGCGCCTTAGAGTTCAGCGGTTATCAGGTAGCCCACGTTCTAAACATCACTGATGTTCATGACTCGATGATTGCGCAAGCTAGGGAAGAAAAGACTTCGATCCGCCAGTTGGCAAACCGCTACCTTAAGCTCTTCCACCACGATCTCACATTACTTAACATCGAACCGCCCGATGTCTTTCCCCGGGTCACTGAGCATATAAAGGAGATTATCGAAATGATCAAAATTTTAGTGGAGAAGGGTTACGCTTATGAAAAAGACGGCTCAATCTATTATGACGTTTCTAAGTTTAAGAATTACGGCAAACTTTCTGGCATTAAATTGGGAAAACAGAAGGTAGGGACGCGGGTGGCGGCAGATAAGTACGAAAAAGAGGAGGCTCAGGATTTTGCTCTCTGGAAGAAAGCTGAGAAAGGAGAGGAGAAGGTCGGGGCGGTTTGGGATTCACCTTGGGGACGAGGGCGGCCGGGATGGCATATCGAGTGTTCGGTGATGGCTAAGGTTCATCTTGGAGAAACGCTTGATATCCACGGTGGAGCGCGGGATCTTCGATTTCCTCATCATGAGAATGAGATCGCCCAAAGTGAGGCTGCTAACGGGAAAAAATTTGTCAACTACTGGGTTCATGGTGGCCTTTTAGTCGTTGAGGGGCAGAAGATGAGTAAATCTTTGGGGAACTACATTGAGTTTCAGGAGATCGAGAGGAAGGGCTTCAACCCCCTTGCCTTCCGCTATCTCTGCTTAACCGCTCACTACCGAAGTGAGATGAACTTTACTTGGGCGGCACTTGATGCCGCGCAGCGAACACTTGATCGGCTCTATTCTGAGGTTTCCACTTGGGACCCGCCGGAGGTGGGGTGTGGGCAGTACGATCAAGGGTTTCTTAAAGCGATCAACGATGATCTTGATCTTCCCAAAGTGCTCACCCTTGTTTGGCGTCTTGTAAAAGATAAGCAATTTCCCACCTCTGCCAAACATCGAACCCTTCTTGAGATGGATAAAGTTTTGGGTTTGGCGGTTGATCAGGTAGAGCATCTAGAAATTCCTGACGAAGTAAAAAGACTGGTTGCAGAGCGGGAGCAGCTTCGCAGTGATGATAACTGGCTTGAGGCCGATGAGATTCGCGATCAGCTGGAGCAGAAAGGATATCTTTTAGAAGATACGCCCGAGGGAACAATTGTTAAGAAGAGTCATTAGCCAGGAGTCGGTAGTCAGCAGTGAGTGTGCTAATAACTAACGTCTAATGGCTACTGGCTAAATTGGTATGTTAAGATAGCTGAAGTCATGGCACGGTATGGGTTGATTTTGGGGTTGAAGCCGAATCTTTCTGCTGATCGCCAAAAGAAGGTTCTTGCGAAGGTTGAAGATTTAGTGGTTGGTGCTGGTGGGGGGGTAGAGGAGATCAAAAGTAAGGGATCAACCAGCCTTGCCTACCCCGTATCCGGTTTTACTGAGCTTATCTTTGTTACTATTTCTCTTTCTATTCCAGAGGAAAAAGCGGAGTCCTTGCAAAAGGAGCTTCGATTGATAAAGGAGATCTTGCGGATGATGTTTTTACGGGAGGAGGTGAAAAACCGCTAAAGCGGAATTACCAATTATCAATTTCCAATTAGCAATTAATTGGAAACTGGCAACTGGAAACTGGTAATTCTGCGAAGTAGCAATGGCGCGATCAGTCAACAAAGCGATTATCGTTGGTAACCTCACTCGTGATCCAGAGATGCGTTACACTCCCAACGGGCAAGCAGTGACCAACTTTGGGGTGGCTACCAACCGTCGGTGGACAACTAATGGGGAACAGCGGGAAGAGACCGAGTTTCACAACGTTGTTGCTTGGGGAAGGTTAGCGGAGATCTGCAGTGAGCTTCTCAAAAAAGGCCGTCGGGTTTACATCGAGGGGCGTTTGCGAACAAGAAGCTGGGAGGGAAAGGATGGAGTGACACGACAGCGAACCGAGATTGTGGCAGGGGATATGGTTGTTCTTGAGCGAAAACCAACTGAAGGTGAGGCTGCGGTCGGGACGGAGTACGTTGCTCCCGAGGAGACGCCTACTGAACCAGAAAGGACAACTCCGCCAGAGGAAGCGTCGATAAAGGAGACAAAAAGTGAGAAGGCAACGAAGAAGGCTGAGACAAAAAAGACGGAGAATGTGAATCCAGAGGAGATCCCGTTCTAAAATAAACCGATGCGAAAAACGAAGAAAAACACAGAGAAAATATCTGTACCTTATCGCCGGAGGGTAAGGGCGACTGTTCCTCAACGCTGCTTCTTTTGTGAGCGGAAGACGGAGCCTTTGGCGATGGAATTTAAGATTCTTGAACCCTTTTTAACCAGACGAGGAAAGATCAGAGGCCGCAAACGAAGTGGCCTTTGCGCAAAACACCAACGCTGGTTGGCAAGAGAGATTAAAGAGGCGAGAAACTTAGGGCTTTTGCCTTTTAGAATTTTAGGATGAGATGAGCAACAAAATCAGACACTTTCTAAAGAGTAACCTCTCCATTATTTTTCTTTTGTTAGCAGTTTTCTTGGCTGGTTGGACGTTGGGGATTGTGGGTTATGACCTGAATCTCAGGCTCAACCCTCCTTCCCTCACGATTGAGAACAAGACTCCTTCTTCCTCAACGATTGATTTTTCTCTTTTCTGGGATGTTCTTGACCAAATCAACAAAAACTTTCTTTTTAAACCGCTTGACGGTCAGAAGCTTCTTTACGGGGCGATCTCTGGGTTAGTAGAAGCTTTGGGTGACCCTTATACCTCGTTCTTGACACCGGTAGAGAACACCGAGTTCAGGCGAGACCTTGAAGGGAAATACGAGGGGATCGGGGCCGAGTTGGGGATCAGAAATGACCAGCTGATTGTTGTTGCTCCGTTGGAGGGTTCACCCGCCGAATCGGCGGGGGTCAGGGCGGGGGATAAGATCTTAGAGATCGAGGGGGCGAGTACGAAAGGGATCTCCGTATCCGAAGCGGTGACTAAGATTCGGGGTGCTGCTGGAACCGTTTCTACCTTGACCCTTCAGCGAGGGGAAGGGAAGCCCTTAATCGTCAAGATAACCCGGGTGGAGATTACCGTTGCCAGCGTGAGATATGAGGAGAAAGAAGGCGGGATCTTTTACCTTCGGGTTTCGCGTTTTGGGGAGGGGACAGTTGAGGAGTGGGATAAGGTTGTTGGTGAGATCAAAAATAAAGATGTTAAGGGATTGGTACTTGACTTGCGAAGCAACCCTGGAGGGCTCCTAAGCGGAGCAGTTTATCTTGCCTCGGAGTTTATCTCTTCAGGTGCCGTTGTGATCGAGGAGGGAGGGGATGGTTCCCGTCAGACGCTTAAAGCCACCTCGACCAAGAACGGGCGCGCCTTTGTGGGGATGAGAGTTGTGGTCTTAGTGGATGAGGGATCGGCTTCAGCCTCAGAGATCTTAGCCGCTGCTCTTCGGGAGAGGATTGGAGCAAAGCTCGTCGGAGAGACAACTTTCGGCAAAGGAACGGTTCAGGATGCCGCTGATCTCAGTGGTGGATCAGGGTTGCATCTTACGGTGGCGAAGTGGCTTACTCCTTCTGGGAAGTGGATCAATGAGACTGGACTGAAACCCGATTTTGAGGTAGTTTTAACTGAGGCGGACACTGATGCCGGTCGCGATCCTCAGTTGGATAAGGCGTTAGAGCTATTGCTCTAACAACCTTGTCCGCCTCGGGCGGATAAAAGCATTGGAGTTGTTGAAATAATTGGTAAGCAAAGATTGTATAACTTTAGATTGAGGGATCAAAATATGCAACTTCCGAGAATTACCAGAAAACAATTTGCTATTTTCATTGCTTTTGTAGCTTTCGTTATCTTTGCCACCTTGGTAGTTGTCTACCGTGAACCGATCGTCTCCTTCATCGCTGATCGCCTCGGAACTATCGAGATTAAGACTGTTCAGAAAGTAGTTACCCAGGAAGAGGTGGTAATCGCGGTGGTTAAAAAAGCCTCGCCGGCGGTGGTTTCGATCGTTGAGAAGCAGACGGTTCTTAATCCCTTCTCTGGGCCGATCACCCAACAACAGGGAATCGGAACAGGCTTTGTTATAAGAGGTGATGGGGTGATTCTCACTAATCGGCATGTCGTTTCCGATACGGATGCTAAATACACCGTAGTAACTAAGGATGGGAAAGAGTATGAGGTAAAAGAGATTCATCGCGACTTTGCTTATGATCTGGCGATCATCAAGGTTGCCGCCTCGGATCTGCCGATGCTGACGTTGGGCGATTCAGATACCATCCAAGTGGGACAGACGGTAGTGGCGATCGGCAATGCTTTGGGGAAGTTCACAAACACCGTTACCACTGGAGTCATCTCTGGTATCGGTCGTGGGATTGAAGCTAGCTCTGGGTTTGGTACGGCTTTAGAGTATCTTGAAGATGTGATCCAAACCGATGCTGCTTTAAACCCCGGAAACTCAGGAGGTCCTTTGCTTAACCTTTCCTCCGAGGTTGTGGGGATCAATGTTGCCATCGCCGTTGAAGGAGAGAATATTGGCTTCTCCATCCCGATTAATACCGCCAAGCCGGTGGTTGCCGATTTCGAAAAGTACGGGCGGATCATCAGGCCGTTTTTGGGGATCTCCTACTTTGTGATCACTGAGGATCTTGCCAGGTTGCGCGATCTTCCTCAAGGAGCTTATGTGCAGTCGGTGGTTGAGGGCTCAGGCGCAGATAAGGCGGGGGTGAGGGTGAGGGATGTGGTTACCGTGATTGATGGGGAAAAAATCACCAAACAAACAACATTGGCAAAGATCATTATCTCTCACAAGGTAGGAGATACGGTGACCTTGAGTATCAATCGCAACGGAAAAGAGTTAACCCTCAAAGCCACCCTTGGCGAAGCCCCATCCGATTAGCTTTTCGCCCGAAAGGCGTTAAGGATCGGGGAGAGATTTCCATCCAAAATTGACTCCAAATTTCCCCAGGACTTTTTAACTCTATGGTCGGTAACGCGATTCTGCGGGAAATTCCAGGTGCGGATCTTCTCCACCCTCTCTGCCGTCCCGACCTGTTCGCGTCTGAGTTCGTCCACTCGCGACTTTTGCTGCTCACGCATCATCTGATAGAGCTTAGCGCGAAGAATTTCTATCGCCCGCTCGCGGTTTTGCAGTTGTGAGCGCTCATCTTGGCAGGCAACGGTCACACCAGTTGGGAGGTGAGTGATTCTTATCGCTGTTTCGACCTTTTGGACGTTTTGCCCCCCGTGACCGGAGGCACGGAAAGTATCAATTTTCAAATCTTGGGGATTGACTGCAACTTTTGTAGGGGAAACTTTAGGAAGGATTGCCACAGTGGCGGTTGAGGTGTGGATTCTTCCTCCACGCTCGGTCTTGGGTACTCTTTGTACTCGATGGACCCCAGATTCAAAGCGCAAAAGGTTAAAAGTGTTCGCCCCGGTAATTCCTGCAGTAACGGATTTGATATTTCCGATTCCACCTTCGGTGCGGTCATGTTCAACAACCTTCCAACCTTGGCTTTCGAAAAAACGGGTGTACATCCGATAAAGATCGGCAGCAAAAAGACCGGCTTCATCCCCGCCAGTACCAGCGCGAATTTCAAGAATTGCTGTTTGTTCCACTTGTGGCGTCGTCCTGCTCAGCGGGACTCCTTGCTTTCGAGCTTCGCGCGAATGTGGTGAGCTTGTCGAATCCATTAACCTTTCTCCAAGAGCTCCTTGAGGTTTCGAGGACGTGTTTCTTGCTCTTTTTCTTTTACTTCTTCGGCTTTCTTCTTTTCTTCAGTTTTCTTTGTCCTGACCTCTGCCGCTTTCCTCTTCTTCTCAAATCTCTCAACCCGCCCTTCGGTATCAACTAGTTTTTCTTGCCCAGTAAAAAAGGGATGGCACTTATAGCAGATCTCTACTCTAAGCTCGGGTTGAGTTGAGCCAACAGTAAAGGTGTTCCCGCAGGCGCAGGTGACCTTTGCTTCTTTGTAGTAGGTAGGATGGATTCCTTCTCTCGCCATTTACAATTATCTTATCACCGATTTTTTAAGGACGCAATTCGAGGACGGGATTCGGTAAGGACGACACCAGTGGCGATCACAGCAGCTCCAAAGATAAAAGCGGGAGTAACCTTCTCTCCTAACCAAAGGTAAGCGAAGGGAGCGGCAAAGAGCGGCTGAAGGTAAAGGAAAAGCGCCGCCTTTGATGCTTCGATCTTTTCCACTCCCCAGGCGTAAGTGAAGTAAGCAACAACGGAAGAGAAAAGGGACATGTAAAGCACACCAAGACGTGCGGTTAATGGTAAATGGTAGATGGTAACCAGGAGATTTGGATTCTCCAGTAAAGCTAAAGGAAGGAAGGTGAAAAAACCAAAGATAAAGGAAGAGGCAGTGATCAGAAATGGGGTATATCTTCTAAAATCCTCTTTGGCAAAAAGAGTGAAGGCAGCCCAGGTAAAGTTTGAAGCGAAGACAAGAAGGTTTCCAAGAAGATTCCCTTTTGCAAAAATTCCTTGCTCCAGAAACGGTTGAAGAATTGTGATTCCCACACCAGCTAAAGCGATTGTCAGTCCAATCTTCTCCCATTGCGTGACCGTCTCTTTCAGGCAAACGACCCCTTTGATGCAAACCAAACTTCCACCGATCACAATAAAAAGAGGGGCGGTGGCGGAGATGAGGGTGGCATCAAGAGCGCTGGTGCGATCCATTCCAAGGAAAATCAAAGCAAGGGTAGAGGTTGTTCCAAGAAGAGTGAGGAAGAAAAGACGGGGGAGACTTGCCCACCGAAGCCTTGGCGTAGGTGGGTCAGGAGGTCGGGTCTTAAGATAGAGATAAAGGATAGGGGAGATGACGATCGTGTTGATGAAAAATCTTAGGGCTAAAAAGGTGAAAGGCTGGATATCCCTGAGGGTAACCTTAATTACCGGCCCAGCCACGCCCCAGATGGCAACGGTTAGGAGCATGGCAAGGTAAGCTAAAAGGCGATTTTTATCCATTGAATTAATTTTACTTCTTTTTATGGCCTGTGCGGGCTTTGCACCCACATACTAGTATGTGATAATAAACTTGGCACCGCTCATCGTTGAAGTTAGTCATAGGACACTTCTATAGAACTGTTCCTAACCTCTCCGGAGGAAAATGACCAAACGACCAAACCTTTAGGGTTTGGGAGATTTTGGGAGATTGTAGGTTGTCAAACAACTGTTAGGGAAAAGCTAGCGAGTTAAGATCTCCAGCAGCGCTTCTAATTTAAGGGTTTGTTGTTTCCGGCTCTTAAGATCCTTGACGGTTATTTCTTCGCTTTTGATCTCTTCTGGCCCGACAATCACCACATAAGGGATCCCCCTTTTATCGGCGTATTT